>DATLUT010000120.1:0-13041 GCA_035532975.1 Allostellaceae bacterium | reverse complement strand
AAGCGCGATTTTGGCGAGGTTGAGCAGCTCCAGGTCTCGATCAAGGGTCCCGGTGAATTCGTTTCGGCCGCCGATGTCGCCGCTGAAAAAGTGCTGAAGCGCGAACTCGGCAGGGCGCGGCCGAACTTCGGATTTCTCATGGAAGAAAGCGGGTTTCAGGCCGGACGCGACACCAGCCACCGCTTCATCATCGATCCACTCGACGGCACGACCAACTTTCTTCATGGGCTCCCGCATTTCGCGATCTCGGTCGCGCTCGAACGCGAGGGCAAGTTGATCGCGGCGACGGTCTATGACCCGGTGAAGGACGAAATGTTCTGGGCCGAGAAAGGACTCGGCGCCTACGTCAACGATCGCCGCTTGCGCGTCTCGGCGCGGCGCAATTTGGGCGACGCGCTGATCGCGACCGGCATACCGTTCCGCGACCGCGGCGATCACGAGCGCTATCTCAAAACGTTGGCGCCGGTGATGCGCGCGACATCCGGCGTCCGCCGTTGGGGCGTCGCGTCGCTCGACCTCGCCTATGTCGCGGCCGGTCGTTTCGACGGCTTCTGGGAATTCGATCTCAAGCCGTGGGATACGGCTGCCGGCGTTTTGCTGGTGCGCGAAGCCGGCGGCGACGTCACCGATATGGCGGGCGGTCAGGACATGCTCGCGAGCGGCTCGGTCCTTGCGGCCAATCCGGCGCTGCACGATTTGCTCCGGCGGCTGTTCGCCGCGGCCTGATCCGTGTGCTGCGGCGTTTACGTACAACTGCACGCAGCAATGCCGCGACCCAGGCTTGGGGATAACCGGTGGACGACTCCGCGGCCATGAGTCAGTGGCGGCCGCAGGCCGCTTGCGGTAGTCTTTTCGCCGAAGATTTAAGGGGACGGGTAACCCGGCGATGCCGCACGCGGCAGGTACGACTCATCGCGCGACGCGCCAGCTTCTCATGGCCGGCGTCGTCGCGTTGGCGGTCGTTTCGCTTGGCGGCGGTACCGTCGCGCCGGCGCACGCGCAGTCGGCTTATGGTTATGCGCAGTCGAGCGTAACCGTCGACTACAGCGTGCTCGATCATTTGGGACCGGCACCGCGCGTACCCGACGGCCGCTTTGTGCTGCGCGTTCCGGCGCGGCCAGGAACCCACGTCGCGCTCCATCATGCGACGCGCCATCGTCGTGCCGTGGCTCGCCGCGTCGTCCATCATCCGGTGCGCCGCTTGGCGCAGGTCCATCCGGCTCGCCGCCTGACGGATGTCGTGCGGGATGGCAGCGTGACCATCGATTACGCGGCGCTGCCGCCGCGCCTCGATACCAGCGGACCGCGCGTCGTCTTGCGCCGTCCGGGCACGGCAACGGTGGCGGCGGCCGCGCCGTCCGTCGAACAGCCGGAAGCGCCACTGACGCCGCTGGCGCATGCCGCCGTGCGGCACGCCGTCGTACTGACGCCGCCCGCGCCGCGGCCGCCGCCCTCGCCGACGCCCACCGCGCCGTCGCCGTCGCGTGTTGCCACGGCGCCGTCGAGGGCCGAACCGCGCGCCGATACGTCCGAGCTCGCGTCACTGCTGCCGATCGGCGGCGTCGCCCTGGCGGCGACGCGTCCGGCGACCGAGCCGGTTGCGGATAGCAATGCGCCGCAGTCCGATAGCCGGGCAATCCGCTTCGCGCCCGGGGCGGCGGCGCTCCAGGGCGACGCGCCGGCGGTGCTCAATAGCTTGGTGCAGAAGCTCAAGGCGGCACCGAGCGAGCGTATTGAACTTGTGGCCTATGCCAGTGGCGACGCCGATCAGGCGATCGAGGCCCGACGGGTTTCGCTGGCGCGTGCGGTCATGGTCCGCGCGTATTTGATTCAGCACGGGGTGGCGAGCACGCGGATCGGCGTGCGCGCGCTGGGTAACCGAGTGACGGACGGGGGGTCCGCCGACCGCGTGGATTTGGTGACGACCGGCCGGTAGGCGGACAGCGTTCGCTTCAACCCCCTTTCTGCAGAAGGCAGCCCCCGTGAGTCATCCATCCCAGTACCTGATGCGCATGACGGTCTTCGTCGTCGTCATTGCGCTGATCGCCGGCGCGCTGTCGCCTGCGTTGTATCCCTATTTCATGGGCAACCCCGTGGTGAACGGGGTGATCATCGGCATCTTGATTGCCGGCGTCGTCTACATCTTCCACCAGGTGACACAGCTCGCGGGCAATGCACGCTGGCTCGCGCGTGCCTCGCGCGGCGAGCCGACCGGCAAGCCGAGCCGGTTGCTGGGGTCGCTGGCGCGCATGATGGGCGAAGCGCGTGGACGCTTGGCGCTGTCCGCTGGGACGCTGCGCACGCTACTCGACAGCATCGGCTCGCGGCTGGAAGAGACCCGCGAGACCTCCCGCTATCTCATTGGACTGCTTATATTTTTAGGCCTGCTTGGCACCTTCTACGGCCTGTTGGAAACCGTCCAGTCGGTCAAAGGCGTGATCGGCGGGCTATCGGCCGGCGGTGCCGATCCGGCGCGCGCCTTCGCCGATCTCAAGGCGCGGCTCGAGACGCCGCTCGGCGGCATGAGCACGGCATTCAGCGCGTCGCTGTTCGGCCTTGCAGGCTCCCTCGTGCTCGGCTTTCTCGATCTCCAGGCTGGCCTCGCGCAGAACCGCTTCTTCAACGAGCTCGAGGAATGGCTCACCGCGCAGACCCGGCTCGACGTCGCACCGGCGACGTTCGCCGGCGGCGAGGCGTCGGCACCTGCCTATATCCAGGCGCTGCTCGAGCAGACCGCGGACACGCTCGACAGCCTGCAGCGCATCCTTAGCCGCGGCGAGGAGAGCCGAATCTCCGCCAACGTCAACATCGTCAATCTGACCGAGCGGCTCGCCGCGCTTACCGACCAAATGCGCGCAGAGCAGAACCTGATGCTGAAGCTCGCCGAGCAACAGCTCGAGATGAAGCCGGTGTTGCAGCGGCTCGCCGACGGCGGCGGACCGACGGGCGGGCTCGGCGACGAAACGCGGTCGCACCTTCGCGCGATCGAGGTCCATCTCGCCCGCCTGGCGGAAGACGTGTCGCATGGCCGCACCGAGGTGGTGCAGGATATCCGCAATGAGCTGCGCCTCGTCGCCCGCACCATCGCGGCGCTCGGCCAGGAACCCGAGCGCACCCGCTAGGTCGGCATGTCGCTCTATTCCCGCCGTCAGCGCCGGTCGACCATCAATATATGGCCGGGCTTCGTCGACGCGCTGACGCAGCTCGTCATGGTGATCATCTTCGTGCTGCTGGTGTTCACCGCCGGCCAGTTCTATCTCAGCGGCGCGCTTTCCAACCGTGACGCCGCGCTCGCGCAGCTGACGCAGCAGCTGAATCAGCTGAGCGACATGCTGTCGCTGCAAAAGAACGACAACGCCGCGCTCCAGTTAAAGCTGTCGACGCTCAATGGCGAGCTGCAATCGACTACCACTGCAAAGAATGCGGCCGAGGCCAAGGCGGGGCAGCTCGGCACGCAATTGACCGGCACGCAACAGCAGCTGACGCAAAAGAGCGAAGATCTCGGCAAGGCGCAGACCACAGTCGATCAGCTCAACGAGCAGCTGACGGCGCTGCGGCAACAGCTGGCGCAGATCGCTGCCGCGCTCGACGTGTCCGAAGCCAAGAGCAAGCAGCAGCAGGCGCAGATCACCGATCTCGGCACGCGCCTCAACCAGGCGCTCGCGACCAAAGTCGCCGAGCTGGCGAAGTACCGGTCGGAGTTCTTCGGCCGGCTGCGCGCCATCCTCGCCAATCGCAAGGACATCCGGATCGTCGGCGATCGCTTCGTCTTCCAATCGGATGTGCTGTTCGACACCGGCAGCGCCGATCTGACGCCCGCCGCCCAGACGCAGATCGCTTCGGTGGCGCAGGCGCTCAAGCAGCTTTCGGCCGAGATTCCGACCACCATCGATTGGGTGCTCGAGGTCGACGGCCATACCGACGCCCGGCCGATCCATACACCGCAATTCCCCTCGAACTGGGAGCTGTCGTCGGCGCGCGCCCAATCGGTGGTGCGCTTCCTGATCGCGCAGGGCATTCCGCCCATTCGCCTCGTCGCGGCAGGATTCGGCCAATACACGCCGATCGCGACGGGCAGTTCCGACGCGGATTACCGCCAAAACCGGCGCATCGAGCTCAAGCTGACGGAGCGTTAACCGCAGCGCGGTTGCACGACGCAGGCGCGGCGGCTATAAAGCCCGCCTCCCTGGAGCGGTACCCATGAAAGACAGCATTCACCCGGACTATCACGAGATCACGGTCGTCATGACCGATGGCACGACCTACAAGACGCGGTCGACCTACGGCAAGCCGGGCGAGACGCTCCATCTCGAGATCGATTCCCGCTCGCATCCGGCGTGGACGGGCGGTCAGCAAAAGCTGCTCGACACCGGCGGCCAGCTGGCCCGATTCAACAAGCGATTCAAAGGGCTCGGCCTGAAGAAGTAGGCCCGGCTCGCCCCTTGACGGGGCGCAATCTCGATCCCATTTGAGCTTTCGTCCGGAGCCCTTGCCGGGTCTGGACGCTGGGCGCCCGGCCATCGTGGCGGGCGCGCAAAACCCACTCTGCTCAAAGGAGGTTGTGGATCATGGATACGTTCGATTTCGCTCCGCTGTTCCGCTCGACCATCGGCTTCGACCGGTTGCTGCGGCTCGCCGACACGGCGACCCGCTTCGACGGCACCGGCTATCCGCCGTACAACATCGAAACCACAGGCGAGAACGCCTACCGTGTGACCGTGGCGGTGGCAGGTTTCGCGCCCGATGAGCTCGATGTCACCGTCAAGGAGAACGAGCTGCTGGTGAGCGGCAAGTCCAAGAAGGACGAGGCCAGCGTCGTCTACCTGCATCGCGGCATTGCGAGCCGCGCGTTCGAGCGGCGCTTTCAGCTCGCCGACCACATCAAGGTGACGGGTGCGAGCCTCGACAACGGCTTGCTGCACGTCGATCTGGTGCGCGAGGTGCCGGAGGAGAAAAAGCCGCGCAAGATCGAGATCGCCAAGGGCAGCGGCCCGCAAGTGATCAACCAACGCGCGGCCTGAAGGCCGGCGGCCTTGTTATAGCGGGGCGGTCCCGGATGGGACCGCCCTTTCTTTTTGTCCGATCAGCCCTTCAGGCGTCCGACCGCGTTGGCAAGAATGAGATAGAGCTTGCCGACGTCGGCGGTCACAAACGTCGTGCCGAGAACGTCGAGATGGTCGCAGGCGCGCGCCTGGGCGAGCAGGTTCTCGAACTGGTCGAGATAGTGCTGGGCGTGGCCGCGGAAGACGAGGTCCTCCTCGAATTTTTTCTTGATCGCGACGGTTGCCTGGCGCTCTTGCGCCTGGAGAAGGTGGCGGATGAACACGCCGCGTTCGCCGGCATGGAAGCGCCGCCAGATCGCTTCCGGCACCGGCTGGTCGAGCGCCTTGGTAATCTCGACCGAGAGCGATTGCAGCGTCTCGATCATATAAGTGGCGCCGCGCAGGAAGGTCTCTTGCTGGTTGGCGATCGACTGGTCCTGGGCGCGCTTGGCGACACCCGCCGCCTCGTCCGCCATCTTGAGCATCGTGTTGGTCTGTTCGCCGAAGAGCGCGGCGGCGTCATGCGCCGTGCGATTGATGTGCTCGGCCGCGGCGACCAGTGTCGCCGTCTGCTTGTCGTAGCCCGAAATCACGTCGCGCAGCTTTTCGACCGCGAGATCGGTCGCGCCGTTGAGCTGTGCCGCGTGATCCGAGAGCGCCGCGCGCACGCCCTCGAGCCGCTTGGTTGTCGCGTCGAGTGCGCCGTTGAGATCGCGCAACTGGTGGCGCATGGTTTCGGTCGCCTTTTCGCCTTGCTCGGTCATCGCCGTGCCGGTCGCCGCCAAGCCGGCGAGCTGCGATTCCGCGATCGCGCCCATCTCCTGCAGCCGCTTCGCCACCGTGTCGGTGGCATTGCCGATCGATGCGAAGTGCTCATTCAACGCGTTGCGCGCCGCTTCGACGCGCGTCACCGTGCGCTCGATGCCGACGGCCAGCTGCTGCACCTGTTGGCCGAAGAGATTGCTGACTTCCTCGAGCTTGACGCGTGCCTCGTCGCCGGCGACGACGACCGCCATGCTGCCCTGACCGAAGCGCGCGCCGAGCGCATCGATCTGCGTCTCCGCCTCGCCGACGGCGTCCGAGACCTCCTTGGCGCGGGACCGCAGGGCGTCGCCGCTGGCGGCCAGGTGCTGTAGCGCCAATTCGCTCACCTGGCCGAGGATGCGGCCCTGTTCGGCGAAGACGTGGCCGACCTCCTCGGCGCGCCCGACGGCGCGATCGCTCGCCTGCGCCAGCTCGGTGACGCCGGTACGCAGCGAAGTCTCGAAGCGGCCGCCGAGGTCGGCGAGGCCCTCGGCGCCGATCTTCATCTCGGCAAGCTGGCGAGCGAGCGCTGTACCGACCGTGTCCGCCTGCGCGCCGATCGCCGCCGCCGCGTCGCGCAGGCGCTCGGCGTTGCTCTCAAAGGCCTGACCGGCGCCGTGCGCATTCTGCATCGCCAGCTCGGTGGCCCGCGCCAAATCCTCCGTATGTTGCTGCAGCTTGGCCTGGATCTCGCCGACCTCGGCGCCGATCGCCTCGCGCGTGCGGGTGAAGCGATCGACCTCGCGGCCGAAATTCTCGCCGAGGGCCATCACGCGCTTCTCGGTCTCGTCGGTCGCCACCCGCAGGCTCTCGATCTGCTGACGCAGCGCATCGCCGCCTTGGTTGAAGCGCACGGTACCTTCACCGATCGCGGCCGCGAGACGCCGCGCCTCGTCGTCGAAGCCGCTGCCGGCCCGCGCCAATCCCGTCTTGGCCTGCTCGGCGGCAAGCTCGATCTCGTTGACCCTGGCGCCCAGGCTGGTGCCGCCGGCTTCGAGCGCGGTGACAACGTCGCGGATGCTGCGGGCGCCAGCGTCGGCGGCGCTCGTCGCCTCGGCACCGCGCACGCGCAGTGACTCGCCGGCTGCCAGCATGTTCGCGATCGCACGCTCGTTCTGGGCCGCAAGATCTTGCGTGCGCTGTCGCACGACCTCGGCCATCTCATCGAAGCGCGAGCTGCCCTGGCGCACCGCGGCGTCGAGCGCCTCGGTCTCGCGCGTGACGCCCGAACCGACCTCCTTGAGACGCAACAGCGCCTGGTCCGCCGCTTCGTTGAGCGACTGCACGCGGCGGATCAGCGCGTCGCCCGCCGCCTCGGCGTCCTTCGCCGCTTCGGCGGACTGGCGCGAGAGCTGCTCGGTCGCGGCGCGGATCTTCTCGGCGACCGACTCGGCCCGGTCGAGCGCCGCCGAGGCGGGCGCCACCGCCGCAGCCGCCTCCGTGGCGATCCGCTGCGATGCGGCATCGAGATTGCGCGCGGCCTCGTCGAGACGTCCGCCGACGGCTTTCGCCTCGTCGGCGACGCGCGCCACGGCGCTCTCGGTGTTGCGGGCAATTGCGAGACGCAGCGCGTCCGTTTCAGTCGCGATCCGGCCGGCCGCCAGCGTCGTGTCGCGCGTCAGGCGCTCGGTCGCGCGCTCGAATTCCGACGTCGCGTTGGTGCCGACCTGCTCGAGCGCCTGGGCGAAGTTGCGCTCGATGGCGGCGCTGCGCTCCTCGGCGTGCTTGCCGCTGGTCTCGACCGCGCGTTCGACTGCTTTCTCGACGTCGTCGACGTGCTCGGCGAGACGCTTGGTTACGTCGTCGAGATCGCGGCTGATGGCGCGCTCAAGCGCGGCTGCCTCGCTCGACAGCGTCTCCACCAGACGGTTGATCGGCGCAACCGCCTGGTCGAGATCGCTCCGCGCGTATTCGGCGCGCTCCATCGCGGCGTTCACCGTGCGCATCGATTCATGCAGGCGCGTGCCGAGCGTGTCGGCCGCGCCCTCGATGCGCTGCACCGTCTGATCGACGGCGCCGGCGAGCTCCTCGGCCTGGCGCCGGAGGGCGTTGAGCGCTTCATGCGCGCGCCGGTCGCGCTCCTCGGACGGCGAATAGAGCCGGTCGAGCTGGTCGGCAAGACGGGTCGAGACCGTCGCGAATTCGTTGGCGCGGCGACGGACGACGACGGCCGCCCAGATGACGAGCGCGGGCAGCACGACCCAGATGACGATCACCGCAAGGGAAAGCGGCGGCAGCGCAAGCACTGCCCGCCAGCCGGCAACGAACTGGACGAACAGCGCGCACAGAACAATCCAACCGGCGGCCAGCACCGGTCCGGATAGCCAGCGTCGCATCACGCCCGATGACTCCAAAAGCACTCTCCCGCGCGCGGAAAGGTCGCTTATCCCTTCGGGCGCGTCAACGCGCCAGCGCGACTCGGGCTAGAGGATCGCGCTCAGCGAATCGAGCACCGCGACCGGCTGTTCGACCATCAGCATGTGCCCGCACTCACGGAGCACGACGCTGCGCGCCTGCGCGAAGCTCGCCGCAAGCCGGTCGGCTTTTATCACCGGCGTCATGCGGTCCTCTGCGCCCGAAAGCAGCAGCACCGGGCAGCGGACGGCGCTCGCCGCCGCCACCGCGCCTCGATAATGGTCGCAAGCGGTGAGGTCGGCGGCAAGGCTCGCCGCCGGCGTATGCTCGATCAGCCGCAGCGCCGCATCGGGCAGGAAGACACCCGGCGCCGGATTGCCGCCAGTCAGATTCCTCGGGCTGAAACCCCAGGCGACGATGAGTTCTGACGCGAGATGCGCACCGGTGCGCGCCGCGTCCAGCAGGTCGGGATGGACGCGCATCTCTGGCACGAAGCCCAACAGCGCCAGCGCTTCACAGGCGACGCCGGCGCGCGCAGCAGTTTCGAGCGCCACCAGCGAGCCCATGCTGTGCCCCGCGACGCGGAAACGCTCGATATTCAGCGCCGCCAGGGCGCGCAGCAGCCAATCGGCGAGCGCCTCGATGGTATCGGGCGCTGGGCCGGCGCTGCCGCCGTGGCCGGGAAAATCCAAGGCCAGCACGTTGCGGCCATGATGTGCCAGCGCGCGCGCCTGGAGCGCCCAGATCGTGTGATTCATGCCGGCGCCGTGCAGCAGCACGGCGGTCGGCAGGGTCTTGTCGAAGGGGCGGCCGCCGGTGCCGGCGAAAACGCGCTGGCCGCCGACGGCAAACTCCATTTATTCGGCCGCCTTGAGCGCGGATTTCTGCGAGGCGCGCAACGCGCGGTCGAGGTCGTCGGCGATATCCGCGAAATCCTCGAGCCCGATCGACAGCCGGATCATATCCTCGCCGATGCCCGCGGCCTGGAGATCGGCCGCGCTCATCTGCTGGTGCGTCGTGCTCGCCGGATGAATGACCAGCGTCTTGGCATCGCCGACATTGGCGAGATGCGAGATGAGCTGCAGGCTGTCGACGAAGCGCTTGCCGGCGGCGCGGCCGCCCTTGATGCCGAAGCTGACGATCGAGCCGGCACCCTTCGGGTAAAGGTGCTGTGCGAGCGCGTGATCGGGATGTTCGGGCAAGTCGGGATGGCAGACCCAGGCCGCCTGCGGCGCCGCCCTAAGGAATTCGAGGGCGCGGCGGGTGTTGGCAATGTGCCGGTCCATGCGAAGCGGCAGCGTCTCGACACCCTGGAGGATATAGAACGCGTTGGCGGGGCTCATGCACCCGCCAAAGTCGCGCAATCCCTCCATTCGCGCGCGCATGACGAAGGCCTGCGGCCCGAATTCCTCGGCGAAGTCGATACCATGGTAGCCGGCGTAGGGCTCGGTCAGCGTCGGGAACTTGCCTGACGCCTGCCAGTCGAAATTACCGCCGTCGATCAGCGCGCCGCCGATGGCGAGGCCGTGGCCGCCGAGCCACTTCGTCGCCGAATGCATCACCAGATCGGCGCCGTGCGCGAGCGGCTGGATGAGATAGGGCGTGGCGAAAGTCGCATCGACCACGAGCGGCAGGCCGGCGTCGTGCGCGACCGCGGCGACCGCGGCGATATCGAGCACTTCGAGGCCGGGATTGCCCAACACTTCGGCGAAGATCAGCCGCGTTTCGGGCCGGATCGCCGCCTTGAACGCGGCCGGATCGCGCGGATCGACGAAGCTCGCCGTGATGCCGAAGCGGGGCAAGGTGAGCTTCAGCAGGTTGATCGAGCCGCCGTAGAGCGACGCTGCCGCGACGATGTGCGATCCGGCGCCCATCAGCGTCGCGATGGCAAGGTGCAGCGCCGCTTGGCCGCTCGCCGTGCAGACCGCGCCGACGCCGCCTTCGAGCGCGGCGAGCCGCTCTTCCAGCACCGCGACGGTCGGGTTGTTGATGCGCGAGTAGAGATAACCCGGTTCCTCCAGGTTGAAGAGCGCCGCGGCCTGGTCGCTGTCCTGGAAGACGTAGCTCGTCGTCTGATAGATCGGCACGGCGCGCGCGCCGGTCAGCGGATCGGGCTTCTGCCCCGCGTGCAGGCTCAGCGTCGCGAAACGCGGCCGTTTGGCCTCGGTCATCGGCGGCGATTCATCGCGCGGACCAGCCGCCATCGACCGGCAGCGCCGTGCCGGTCATGGTGGCCGCGCCGTCGCCGCACAGGAACACGGCGAGTGCGGCAAGCTGCTCGACCGTGACGAATTCGAGCATCTCCTGTTTTTCGCCGACCATCTCCTTGGCCGCGCTCTCGACCGGCTTGCCCTCGGCCTTGGCGCGCGCAACGATCTGCTTCTCGACCAGGGGCGTCCGCACCCAGCCGGGGCAGATGGCGTTGCAGGTGATGCCGGCATTGGCGGTTTCGAGCGCGGTCACCTTGGTCAAACCGACGATGCCATGCTTGGCCGCGACATAGGCGGCTTTTTGCACCGAGGCGACGAGGCCGTGCATCGAAGCGATATTGACGATGCGGCCCCATTTCTTCCGCTGCATGATCGGCAGCGCGGCCCTTGTTGCGTGGAACGCCGCGGAGAGATTGATCGCGATCACCGCATCCCAGCGCTCTTCGGGAAAATCGACGATCGGCGCGACATGCTGGATGCCGGCGTTGTTGACCAGGATGTCGACCGAGCCGAGCTCCTTCTCCGCCGCCTGGATCAGGGCGCGAATCTCGGCCGGCTTCGACATGTCGGCGCCGTTATAGGCGATCTTGGCGCTGTGCAGCCGTGCGAGGTTGCGCCGCAGGGCTTCGATCTCGGCAGCGTCACCGAAGCCGTTGAGCATGAGGCTGGCGCCCGCGGCGGCAAGCGCGGTCGCGATCGCCTTGCCGATGCCGCTGGTCGAGCCGGTGACAACGGCGCACTTGCCGCTCAGTGAAGCCATGCGGGATTCCTATCGCTTGAACAGGCTTTCGGCACCGCCGCGCTGCTTGCGCCTGGTGGCGATCTCGTTGCGGGCACGCGCGATCTCGGCTTCGAGCTCGTCGATATAGGCTTCGAGCTCCGCGACGCCGAGGGGTGACAGATCGCGTGGCTTGGGTTTTTGCCGTTGCGGCAGCAGGTCTTCTTCGTCCATGCGGGCCTCCCATGCGCCCGGTGACCGTTGCCAGTGTGGCGCGATCGGGCTAAGGGTGCAATCCGCGCAAAGCAACAAGTCCGAGGCCCAAATGTCTGCTCTGCCCACCGAAACCGCCGTCATCGAGATCCGCGAGCCGGGCGCGCCCGACGTGCTGCGCCCTGCCAAGCGGCCGATGCCCAAGACCGGCGCGGGCGAGGTGCTGATCAAGGTCGAAGCCGCCGGCGTCAACCGGCCGGACGTGGCACAGCGGCAGGGCAACTATCCGCCGCCGCCCGGCGCCTCCGATATTCCCGGCCTCGAGATCGCGGGCACTGTCGTCGCGTGCGGTCTCGGCGTCGATCAGTTGAAGGTCGGCGACAAAGTCTGCGCGCTCGTCGCCGGTCACGGCTATGCCGAGTACTGCACCGCGCCCGAGGTGCAATGCCTGCCGGTGCCCACGGGCTTCTCGATGATCGAAGCGGCGGCCCTGCCGGAGACTTTTTTCACGGTGTGGACCAACCTGTTCGAGCGCGGCCGCCTGAAACGCGGCGAGAGCGTGCTGATCCACGGCGGTACCTCGGGCATCGGCACCACGGCGATCCAGCTCGCGCGCGAATTCGGCGCCAAGGACATCTTCGCCACCGCCGGCAGCGACGACAAATGCCGGGCGTGCGAGAAACTCGGTGCGACCCGCGCCATCGACTACAAGCGCGAGGATTTCGTGAAGGTGGTGAAGGAGACGACCGGCAAGCGCGGCGTCGACGTCATCCTCGACATGGTCTGTGGCCCCTATGTGCCGCGCAACATCAGCGCGCTCGCGGTCGAGGGCCGCTGCGTCACCATCGCGCTTCTGGGCGGCAACCTGGCCGAGGTCAATTTCGGCGTGGTGATGATGAAGCGGTTGACGCTCACCGGCTCGACGCTGCGCGCCCGCTCGGTCGAGCAGAAGGGCGCGATCGCCAAGGCGCTCAAGCGCGAGGTCTGGCCGCTCGTGGAGGCCGGCAAGGTCAAGCCGGTGATCCACAAGACCTTTGCCCTCAAGGACGCGGCCGCGGCCCACGCCTTGATGGAAAGCTCGGCCCATATCGGCAAGATCGTGCTGACGGTGTGACGCCTGTCGTCATTCCCGCGAAAGCGGGAATCCAGGGCAAGCGCCTTGATCTACGGCCCTGGCTCCCCGCTTGCGCGGGGACGGCGCGAGAGGTGGCTCTGGCCGGCGCGGTGGCTGGCATGCGCCGATTTCCGCTTTTCTTGCCTGCCCCGAGCGACTATATAAACCCCATCCAAGACATGGGCATGTGGCCTCGGGAAGCGCGCTTTAGGCGCGAATCTGGCCTTTGCCCCATCAGGAGAGACGCATGTCGTTGCCGTTGATGCCCCGGGCGACCGCCGTATGGCTGGTCGAGAACACCGCACTGACCTTCGATCAGATTGGCGAGTTCACCGGACTGCATGCCCTCGAGGTCCAGGCGATCGCCGACGGCGAGGTCGCGGTCCAGATGCACGGCCTCGATCCGATCGCCAACGGCCAGCTCACCCTCGAGGAGCTCGAGCGCTGCCAGAAGGACCCGGAATCGCGGCTCAAGCTCGCCAAGGAAGCGCTGCCCGAGCAAGTGGTGAAGCACAAAGGCCCGCGCTACACGCCGATCGCCAAGCGCCAGGACAAGCCGGACGCGATCGCCTGGCTCTTGAAGAG
>DATLUT010000119.1:0-3807 GCA_035532975.1 Allostellaceae bacterium | reverse complement strand
CCAACGCTGCGCCACGGAAAGCGCAGTGTCAGGTCGAGTAGTCGTTCGTTGAGCCGGCGCAAGCGCTCGACGGCGCGACCGCCCGCGCTCTGGCCGTGAGCCGGCCGCGCCTGCATGAAGCCGAGCCCGAACGGAATGAACGTCAGCGACACGAAGAGCGACATCAGCAAGGCAAACGACATGGCGAGCGCGAAGGGAACGAAGAACAGGCCGGCGAGGCCGCCGACGAACAGCAGCGGCACGAAGACGGCAACGACGGTAATGGTGCCGGTCACGTCCGGACCGGCGATGCTCGCAAGGCCCTTCCAAATGCCGGTCCACCGATCGTCGCCTTGCTCCCAACGGTGGTAGATGCTCTCGAGCACGATGATCGCATCGTCTGCCAGGATGCCGACGGCGACGGTCAGCGCGCCGAGTGTCATCAGATCGAGGCTTTGGCCGGCCGCGTAGAGTCCCGCGATGCCGAGCAGCAGCGACAGGGGAATGCTGAGCGCCAGCGTCCAGATGCCGCGTCCGGCGCCGAGAATCCAGAACAGCACGGCGATCGCGAGCGCCGCGCCGATCAGCAGATTGCGGCCGAGATCGGAGCCGATGATGCCGACGAGATGGCCCTGGTCGTACATCTTGACCCAGTGGACGCCCTTCGGCAGCTGCGCCAGCGTCGCCGCGAGCGTACGCTGGACTTCGCGCGTCACCGGCACGGTCGACGCTCCCGGCTGCTTGAAGACGGCGATCGCTACGCTCGGCCGGCCGTCGAGCAGGACGGCGTTGTGCGTCGGCACGGGACCGCGCGAAACCTGCGCGAGCGCCGCGAGCGGAATCGGTCCGTCGTTGCCGTGCACGGCAATGCGGGCGAGCGCGTCCGCCTGGGTTGGCGCGCCGCGCGTTTCGGCAAGCACGTCTTGGTGGCCGAGCGAAAGGTAGCCGGCCGCGCCCAAAACGACGTGCCGCTTCACGGCATCGATGATCGCGCCGACGCCGACGCCGTAGCGGTGCATCGCCGCGAGATCGGGCGCGACGAGCAACGCCTCGTCGCCGGTGCCGTAAACATCGACCCGCTGCACGCCGGGCAGCGCCCGCAACTGCGGCACAATGCGCGTGACGATGGCGCGCTGGACCTCGACCGGCGGAATGTCGCCGGGGATTTCCACCGTGTAGTCGGCGACCTCGTTGATCGCGTTGCCCATGATCTCGGCATAGGGTTCGACCCCGGGCGGCAAATCGCTGCGCGCGCGATCGATCGCGCCGTTGACCGCCTGAAGATCCTGCGACGGAACCGTGCCGGAGCGGAAACGCACGTCGTTCTCGACGACACCGTTGCCCATGGTCGAGCGGATGCCGACCACGTCGGGGAGCGACAGGAGCTGACCCTCGAGCGGCCGGACGATCAGCGTCTCAAGCTCGGTCGCCGTCGCACCCGACACGTGCGTGACCACGCTGATCTGCGGAAAGTCGAAGCGCGGCAGCACCTCGACCGGGATATTGAGGAACGCGTAGACGCCATAACCGGCGAGCGCGCCGTAGATCATGATCCAAAGCAGCGGCCGGAAGGCAAGGCGTCTGACGTTGTCGAGCGGAGTTGGTGGCATCAGTCGGGCGGTTGATAACGCTCGCTGATGCCGCGATGGAACTCGAGATAGGCGTTCGCGACCACCACCGCAGTTCCGGGCGCGAGCCCGCTCTCGATCAACGTCAGCGCGCCGCGGCTTGGACCGGGCGTAACCGGCAGCGGGATGTCGCCCTTGGCCGTGTGCACGACCACCCACCACTTCGCCTGGTCGAGAATCAGGGCACGCGTCGGCACCGCCACGCCGGTCACCGTCCCAGCATCGATCGTCACCGTGCCGGCCTCGCCGTCGAGCCAACCCGGCGCGTCGGTGCCAGCGGCGATTAGGTTCACCGTTCGCCCGCCGTCGCGGTCCAACGCACCGACGACCGCGCGCACTTTCACCGGAATGGTGGCACCGTCGCTTGCGGGGACGAACTGTCCTGGCATGTCGGCGCGAATGTGGTTCGCTTCGGAACCATAGCAAGTGGCGCGGAGCCACAGATTGTCCGCGGGCAATAGCGTCATCATCGTCTCGCCCGACGCGATGTGCTCGCCGGCGGCGGCGTTGAGGGTCAGCACGCGGCTGGCTTGCGGCGCGTGTAAGATGACCATGTCTTCGGCAGCGCCCAGCTCGGCGCGGGCACTGTCGCGATTCGCCTGCGCATTGCTCACGGCAGCCTCGGCCTTGTCGACGGCGCCGCGCGTGCTTAGCCGCGCCGCCAGCTTCTGGCGCTCGATCGCGAGTTCTTGCTGTGCGCCTTTGAGACTCGCCTCGGCGGCGGTCAGCGCAGCCTTGCGTGCTCCAAGCAGCGCATCAACCGGCGGACCGGCAAGTCTGCCCAGCACCTGGCCAGCGGCGACATCGTCACCGGGCTGTACACTCACGTCCTGCAGCATGCCCGCAACGCCGGCCCGCAGCCGCAAGACCGACCGCGGCTCGACATCGGCGTAAGCGGTAATCTGGAGGCTAATGGTTTGCGGCTTGGCGACCCACAGCGCGTCGGCGGCGCCCGCCGGTCGTGGGACAACCGTGAGGGCCGCCAGCAGTGAGGCGCCAAGATAGCCGGTAACGGCGAGGCGGCATGCGTGGGACATCGTGGGCTCGGCCGGTCAAGGGTTGCCGAGCATAAGCCGGTCACCTGAAGGGGCGCTGACGTTCACATAACGAAATCGTAATCTTGTGGCGCGGCAAAACGGTCCTACTAAACCACCGTGCGGTAGCGTTCGAGACAAACGCTGAGCACCTCATTGGGATCGCGTTTCCACCAATCGCGCGCCGAGAAGATCTCGACGTCGCAGTGGCCGGCAAAACCGGCGGCCTCGACCATGGCTCGGATGCCGCGCAGATCGATGACGCCATCCCCCATCATGCCGCGATCGAGCAGCAGGTCGGTCGTCGGCACCAGCCAGTCGCAGACGTGGTAGCTGATAATGCGCGAGCCGGCGCGCGCGATCTCGCGCGCGAGCTGCGGGTCCCACCAGACGTGATAAACGTCGACCGCAACGCCGAGGCCATCACCCAGCTCGTCGCACAGATCGTTCGCCTGGCCGAGCGTGTTCACGCAGGCACGGTCGGCGGCGTACATCGGATGGAGCGGCTCGATCGCGAGCTTGACGCCGGCTTGGCGCGCATAGGGCAGCAGCGCCGCCAAGCCATCGCGCACCTGGCGGCGCGCACCGGCGATGTCCTTGGAGCCCGGCGGCAAGCCGCCGACGACGAGGACAACGCATGCTGCGCCGATGCCGGCCGCCTCGTCGACTGCACGTCGGTTGTCGTCGAGTGCCGCACGACGCCCGGCTTCGTCGGCCGCAGGGAACATGCCGCCACGGCACAGCGCGGTGGCGGTCATGTCGTGCGTCCGCAGGAGCTGCGCCGCGCGCGCGACGCCGCAGGCGTGGAGGATGTCGCGCCACGGCGCGATCGCCGTGATGCCGGCGCGGGCGCAGCCCTCGATCGCCTGCTCGAGCGACCACGCCTTGACCGTCGCGGTATTGATCGCGATCCAGCGGCGATCCCGGTTCAGATCGCGCATCGTCACGCCTCGATGCCGCGAACCGCCAGCACGGCGCGCATGCGCGCCACCGCACGGTCCGGATCGCGCAGCAGGCCTGCCGCATCCGCGAGGCGGAACAGCTCGGCGAGGTGCAGGGTCGAGCGCGCGCTCTCCTGCCCGCCGACCATGACGAAATGGTCCTGGTGGCCGTTCAGATAGGCCATGAACACGACGCCAGTCTTGTAGAACCGCGTTGGCGCCTGA
>DATLUT010000118.1:0-2147 GCA_035532975.1 Allostellaceae bacterium | reverse complement strand
CGCATGGCGAGCGAGCTCGGCGAGGACTGGCAGGCGAAGTTCAAGAGCTTCTCGCGCGAGGCGGCGTACGCCGCGTCGCTGGGCCAGGTCCACCGCGCGCTCGGACTCGACGGCCGCGAATTCGCCTGCAAGCTGCAATATCCCGACATGGAATCGGCGGTCGAGGCGGACCTGCAGCAGCTCAAGATCGTGATGGCGATCTTCGAGCGCTATGACCGTTCGATCGATACCGGCGAGATCCAGAAGGAACTCGCGGCGCGGCTGCACGAGGAGCTCGACTACCGCCGCGAGGCGGCGCACATGCGGCTGTTCGGCGCGATGTTGAAGGACGAGGACGGCGTCCATGTGCCTGAATATGTCGCCAAGCTGTCGACGCGCCGGCTCCTGACGATGACGTGGCTCGAAGGCCGGCCGTTCGTGGAGGCCGCGGCCGAGGGCAGCGTTGCGGCCCGCAACCAGATCGCGCGCAACATGTTCCGCGCCTGGTACGTGCCGTTCTACTACTACGGCGTCATCCACGGCGATCCGCATCTCGGCAACTACACGGTCCGCCGCGACAACTGCATCAACCTGCTCGATTACGGCTGCATCCGCGTCTTTCCGGCGCCGTTCGTGCGCGGCGTCATCGATCTCTATCACGCGCTCGACCGCAACGACGAGGAGCTGGCGATCTCGGCCTACGAGACCTGGGGATTCAAGAACCTGTCGCGCGAGATGATCGCGGCGCTCAATCGCTGGGCGCGCTATGTCTACGAACCGCTGCTCGAGAACCGCGAGCGCCGCATCCAGGAGCACGGCTCCGGTGCCTTTGGCCGCGAGGTCGCCGAGACCGTCCACGCCGACATCCGACGGCTCGGCGGCGTCAAGCCGCCGCGCGAATTCGTCTTCATGGATCGCGCCGCGGTGGGGCTGGGGTCGGTGTTCCTGCGGCTCAAGGCGGAGATCAACTGGCACCGCATGTTCCACGAGCTGATCGCCGATTTCGACGAGAAGGCGCTCGCCAAGCGCCAGAAGGCGGCACTCGCCGCGGCCGGCGTGAAGGATTGACGCCGCTCAGCCCGTCATGGCCGGGCTTGGCCCGGCCATCCACGACTTTCTCGCAAAAACGAAGACGTGGATGCCCGGCACAAGGCCGGGCATGACAACACTGAGTTAGCCGACGATGCGCAGCGTCGGCTCGGGCTTCTCGCCGCGCTCGGTGAGGAGCCGGTCGAAATAAGCGATGGTGTGCTGCAAGCCGGTCTCGAGCGGCACACGCGGCTGCCAGCCGAGGATTTCCTGGGCGCGGCCGATGTCCGGACAGCGCTGCACCGGATCATCGACCGGCAGCGGCCGGCGCTCGATGGTGGAACGCGAACTGGTCATGCCGATGATCTTCTCGGCGAGCTCGCCGACCGTGGTCTCGACCGGATTACCCAGATTGATCGGCCCGGTGACGGCGTCGGGCGACGCCATCAGCCGGACGAAACCCTCGATCAGGTCGTCGACGTAGCAGAAGGCGCGCGTCTGCTTGCCGTCGCCGTAGACCGTGATCGGCTCGTTCTTGAGCGCCTGGACGATGAAGTTCGATACCACGCGGCCATCGTTCGGATGCATGCGCGGTCCGTAGGTGTTGAATATGCGCGCCACCTTGATGCGCAGCTTGTGCTGGCGCAGGTAGTCGAAGAACAGCGTCTCGGCGCAACGCTTACCCTCGTCGTAGCAGGCGCGCGGGCCCAGCGTGTTGACGTTGCCGCGATAGTCCTCGGTCTGCGGATGGATGTTGGGATCGCCGTAAATCTCCGAGGTCGAGGCCTGGAACACCTTCGCCTTCACGCGCTTGGCCAAGCCCAGCATGTTGATCGCGCCGATGACGCTGGTCTTGGTCGTCTGCACCGGATCGAACTGGTAGTGGATGGGCGAGGCGGGGCAGGCCAGGTTGTAGATCTCGTCGACCTCGACGTAGAGCGGGAAGCAGACGTCGTGGCGCATCGCCTCGAAATTGATCTGGCCGAGCAGATGGCCGATATTGTCCTTGCGGCCGGTGAAGTAGTTGTCGACGCAGAGCACGTCGTTGCCTTCGGCCAGCAGCCGCTCGCAGAGATGCGAGCCGAGGAAGCCGGCGCCGCCGGTGACGAGAACGCGTTTGCGGGTCGAGGCCATGGGCG
>DATLUT010000117.1:0-5563 GCA_035532975.1 Allostellaceae bacterium | reverse complement strand
GGATTGCCGTGGAGTTGCGGGTGCTTCAACCAGACGTCGTCCGGCACGACCGTGGTGCCGACCTGCAACGGCCGCGCTTGCAACAGCTTGAACCCCGTCTCGTCGAGCGCCCATTCGATCTCGACCGGCATGCCCATGACGTTTTCCGCCTGGAGCAGCAGCCGGCCGAGCTCGGCCGCCTGCGTTTTATCGAGACACGGCTTTCCGGCGAGCGTCCTGGACATCGCGCGCCCCGCTCCGCCGTGACCGTGAGCGCAGCCTTCCTGATGCTCCTTGCGGCCGACCTCGATCGCGAGCACCGCGCCATCGCGATCGAGCGTGATGCGATCGGGCGACACTTCGCCCTGCGCGATCGCCGAACCGAGACCCCAGGCGGCATTCAGCAGCATTTCGCCGTCGGCGGTCCGGCTCAGCCCGCCGCCCGAGGCGATAGCCCGCACGAGCGGTTGGAGCAGAACAGGCATCGCCGTATCGGCCGGATCGAGGTCATGGGTCGCCATGTAGCGCAAGGCGCGCGTCGACCAGAGCGCCGCCCAGCAAGCGCGCACCGCAGTCTGGAAATCTGCTTCGCTGTCCAGGCCGAGATAGCTCTCGAACTGGCCGGCGAAACTGGAGCCAAAACGGTCCTCCACCAGCGCCGACGAGCGCACCACGCCAAGCGCATTCGGCAAGGCCATCACCGCCCGCCACGCGGCGAGCAGCGGCTCAAGGATGGCGGGTGTGATCGGCTGGTCGAGGAGCCCGAGCTTCATATCGAGCGCGTGGCGGCGCGCGGCCGGCCCCTCCTCGGCGAATGCGCCACGTGCCGTTGCCTGCAATCCGAGCGTGGCGATCTGCCGACGATAGGCCTCGGCGTCGACGCAGAACCCGGGTGGAATCGGTAAACCGGCGTGGCCAAGCGCGGCGAGATTGGCCGCCTTGGGCCCAAACCGTCCGGCTTCGGCCGCCTCCGGCGCATGCAACGGGACGACGAGATGTGTCATCGTTCGATCCTCGATGGTTGACGCACCAGCTGTCGCCTGCACGCCGCGGCCGCGTCAGACCCCATCGAGCCCAAGGCTCGAATACCCCGGCATCGGATCGACGACGGTGATCTGCTCGACCGGGAAGTGAGAAATGAGTTCGGTGCGATCGGGATGCACGATCAGCATCTCCTCGATGCGCACGCCCCATTGCAGCGGCTTGCCGTGCTGCGTTTCGAGCGCGAACACCATGCCGGGCTTGATCTCGACCGGGTGATCGAGCGACCAGATGCGCGAGATTACCGGCTGGTCATATTGCGCAAGGCCGAGGCCGTGGCCCCATAGATTCGCGGCCGCCTGGTCCTCTTCCTCATAGCCCCACGCTTCCTTGGCCGACGGCCATTTCGACGCGATCTCGCGCGTCGTGGTCCCGGCCTTCACCGCCTTGATGGCGTCGTAGAGCCATTTGAGCGCGGTCGCGTAGGCGTCCTTTTGCTCCCGGGTTGGCTCCTTGCCGACGCAATAGGTCCGGTAGTAGCAGGATTTGTACCCGTTCCAGGTCAGCGCGGCCAAATCCATGAACACGATGTCGCCCGGCTTGATGATGCGGTCGGAGAAGTTGCGCCAGTTCGGCCAGGTGTTCGGGCCGGACGAGACGATCACGTCCTCGACATCCTCCATGCCCGGAATGGAATAGAGGAACTGCATGATATGTGCCGTGACCTGATTCTCGGTCAGGCCCGGCTTGAGGAACTTCATGCATTCCCAATGCGCGGCATCGCCGATCGCGCCCACCATGCGCATGCATTCCTGCTCGTCCTCGTTCTTGACCGCGCGCGCTTCCATCATCGGAGTCATGCCGTCAGTCCAGTCAAGCTTGGCGTCTTTGAACGCCTGCAGCATGTTGATGTCGATGAAATCGACGCCCAGCTTCATGCCGCCGACGCCGGCCTTCTTCATCTCTTCGACCACCGCTTTGGTGAATTTCGTGACCTGCTGGGTCGAGGCCGGACCCGCAGCACCCTTGATCCAGGCGTAGGACCAGCGGACGTTGCGTTTCGGGATCCACGGCGAATGGCGCTCGATCTGGATGCCGATGTCGCCCTGCTCGAAAAGCACCGGCGCGTCGTCACCGCACAGCATGGCGTAGCGCAAACCGGGCTTGAGCTTGTTCCAGCCCGGCGTCAGCGTGCTCGTCACGTAGCGCACGTTCTCGTCATACATGAGGAGCAGCGCGCCTAGGCCGTGAGCCTTCATGCGCTCGCGCGCGCGCTCGAGCCGATATTTGCGCAGCCGGTCCCAATTGATCCGTTGCTGCCAGTCCAACCCCACCGCACCAAAGCTCGCCATGTTCGTCTCCTCCAGTGAATCCTGAATCTAAAGTGTTTTGTCGCCGTTCCCGGCTCGTCTATCCCTCGACCGCCTCGACCTGGCCGGTTTGCGCCGATTTGACCGCCGCTTCGAGCGCGGCGATGGTTGCAATCATCTCGCTCTGCGGCATCGGATAAGGGGCTTCGCCTCGAGCGGCATCGGCAAAAGCCTCGAGATTGGAACGCACCGCCGGCACGGCCGGATATTGCGTGGTGGAACGTTCGCCGTTCGGGCCGCAGATCGTCAAGGACGAACCGGTTGGAGCGTCGGGATGACTCAAATCTCGCATTTCCGCCCAACCTTTGCTGCCGTAAAGGGCAAATCGCCCGTCATACGGCGTCGCCAGGATCGCGCTGATCAGCGCATTGGCGCCGCATTTGAATGTGATCAACATGCCCAGTGTATCGCCGTTCGCCAGCAAGCCGTCATGGCTCGCGACGTTCGCCATCGCGCGCGCGGCCGGTCCGAGAAAGCTCACCGCCAGGTCGAGCATATGAATGCCGGTCGCGGTCATCGGACCGGCCGGCGCCTCCTCGCTCGACAGACGCCAGTTGGTGGACGGCAGATCGAGAAACTTGTCCTGATGAAAATTCGCTTCGATCTGGAGCGGGACGCCGAGCTCGCCGCTGTCGAGCCGCCGATGCATCTCGATGATCGGCGCGTCGAAGCGGCGCTCGTGGCCGACGCCGAGCACGACGCCGTTTTCGTTGCAGGCCTCGACCGCGCGCGCGGCCTCGCGACGCGTCAGCGTCAGCGGCTTCTCGCAGAACACATGCTTCTTGGCGGCGGCGGCGAGGATGATCTGCTCGAAATGCGTGGTATGCGGCGTGCAGAGGATCACCGCGTCGACGGCCGGATCACGGAGGATTGCCGCATAATCGCCGGAGACTTGCAGACCGTGCTGGCGCGCAAATGCGGTGCCGCCGGCGCTGCGGGTCATGGCCTTGGTCGGCCGCAACTTCGCGCTGTCGCGCAGCATTTCGACGACCGTCTGACCCCACCACCCGAGGCCGATGACCGCCGCGTTCAGCACCGCACGGCTGAACGCACCCATTGGCTGGTCGCTTCCGACACGCGCATTTGCAGGCGTCTTCTTCATCATCGCCGGAACGGAGAACCCATCGACGCAGCTTGCCGCGAATTGATCACTTGATCAATAGGTCAGGCCGGCTGACGAATCAAGATGAAGTGAACACCTGTTGGTTCCGTGGTGTTGCCACCGCCGGGTGGCGGCGCGCTCGGCTCGCTCTTCTATGCGCCGCTCGCCCAGATGGCACCCTTTGCCATCATGCTGGCAATCCTGCTTATCAAGCCGACCGGCCTTTACGGCAGTCCGCTGCTAAAACGATGAGCGCAATCGGGACGCCGCGCTCGACCTCGCGACCGAGATCGATATGACGCGCCGCGATCATCGTCGAGGCTGATCACGCGTCGTGGCGCATCGCCGCGGCGCGGATGCGCTCCTTGAGATCGTGCCAGTAGTCGGCGTTGGGACAGAATTCGTCGTAGCCCTCGGTGCTCCCGCTTGCCAGCCAGTGCCGGCATTCGTGCTGATGAGTGCAGACCGCGCAGGTGTGCTGCAGCGCGCGGAGCATCAGCGGCCCGTCGGACCGCGGATTGACCTTTAGCCGCGCCGACATGGCGGCAAAGAGCCGACCCGATAGCGGATAGTTCTCGATCATCGGCTCAAGCTCGGAGCGATTGACCTGGATGCTCTCGAGGATGCTGTCGAGCACGCCGCTGCGGTCGCATTCGAGCAACTCCTGGCGCAAGGCGTGACGCGCGACGAGGTCGCGCCATGCACCGCGGGCGCGCACCAACAGGCGGCCGAAAGCGGACGAAGCCGGTGTGGTGGATATATCGGTCACGGTGGTCTCCTCGATGCCCGAAGCGGGCATCGCAAAGCCTAACGCCCCTGCGCGGGCAGGCATTGATCTACATCAGGCCGCTGAAATGGCTGATTTCCGCGCCTACGACGCCGCCCGCCGCAGCGCCGGCTCCGCGCCGAAGCAGCGCGGTTGAGCGCCGCACGCCGCCGACGATTCGCGCCTGGCGCGATTCGCCATTAACCAAATGCTACGGGTTCCGCTGCACATTATTATTATAATGTGCGCGCGCCGGATGGTTGGTTCACGGTTACGCGCCCGAGGCCAAGAGACAAAAACGATCGCGCTATAAATCGTGCAGCTTGAAATCCACACACTGACCGCAATTTCGATTGCGCTGCTGCTCGGACTGGCGGCGGTTCTCGGCGCGCTGGCGCTATCCAACAAAAGCCAGCGCGGCCTGACGGGCTGCTTCTCAATCGGCTATCTCATGCTCGCGGGAGGCTATCTCGGCCTCAGCCTGCGCCATCTGATCCCCGAGGCCTTCAGCATCGTCGTCGCCAATTGCCTCATCGGCGGCGCAATCCTGCTCTTTTGGCGCGGCAGCCGTTTCATGACTGGGAAGCGGCCGAACCACCGGCTCGAAGCGTGCCTGATCGGTAGCCTCGCGCTGGTCTTTTTGTACTTTACCTACGCCCAGCCCAGCGTCACTTCGCGCATCGTCGCGTTCTCGCTCTTCGTCATCCTTGCGCTATGGCTCGCAGGCTCCGAGCTTTGGGTGAAGGCGAAAGTGGGTTGGGACGTCGAGCGCCTTCTGCTCGGCCTGTGCGCCTTCGGAGCGCTGCTGTCCTGCCTGCGGATTGGCGTCACGCTAATCCGGGGGAGCGCGCCCGACCTGTTGGACATGTCGCCGCCACAAGCCGCAATCTTCGTGCTCTTCCCGATCGTGAATTACATCGGGCTCGCCTTCGCCGTCACGTGGCACGCGCTTTCGCAGGTCAACGACGAGCTGCGTGCGCAGCGCGCGGCGCTGCAGGATGCCAAGGAAGAAGCTGAACACGCGAATCGAGCGAAGTCCCAGTTCCTTGCCAATATGAGCCACGAGCTCCGGACGCCGCTCAACGCCATCATCGGCTTTTCCCAGATCATCAAGGACCATCTCATGGGTCCGGGGCGGCCGATTTACGCCGAATACGCGCGCGACATCCTCAAGTCAGGCGAGCATCTGCTCGAGATCATCAACAACCTGCTCGACATCTCGAAGATCGAAGCCGGCAAAACCGAACTGCGCGAGGAACTGGTCGATCCGATGAAGATCGTGAGCGACAGCGTGGCGGCGATGCGCGTGCAAGCGACCAACAAGAAGATCGAGCTCACGACGGATATCCCGTCCGCAACGCCTCT
>DATLUT010000116.1:0-5489 GCA_035532975.1 Allostellaceae bacterium | reverse complement strand
AAGCCGCATCCGACTGGCTCAAGCGCTGCGACGCGATCGAGCCGGTGTCGTGGCGTGCGGAGACGCTCGGCGACCGCCTATTCGCCTGGATTGCGCATCACGATCTGCTTGCCGCGCCGCCCCAGGACCCGGAGTTCCGCCGTGCGCTGCTGATGAGCCTGGCGCGTCAGGCGCGCTATCTCCACGGCGTGTGGCGGCAAACCACGGGCCTTGGCCGGTTGCGGGCGCTGCGTGGCTTGGTCGCCGCGCTTGCCGGACTCCGTGACGAGCGGCGGCTGGCGTCGGCCTGCGCGCGCCTCGCTAGCGAGGCGCGGGCGCAAATCCTGCCTGACGGCGGCCATGTTTCGCGTGGCCCGCATCAGCAGCTCGGCGCGCTTATGGCGCTCATCGATGCCCGCGACGCGCTGAGCGCCGCGAGCACCGAGATTCCCAAGGACGTGATGGATGCGATCGACCGCGCGGCACCGATGTTGCGCTTCTTCCGCCACGGGGACGGCGGCTTGGCGCTCTTCAACGGCGCCGCGGCGGGCGACGTCGATCTGATCGATCTCGTGCTGCAGCGCTCGGCGGCCAAGGGCCGGCCGCCGACGCGTGCGCCGCAAAGCGGCTACGAGCGGCTGCAGGCCGGCCGCAGCTTGGCGCTCTTCGACTGCGGCACTGCACCGCCGGCGCCGCTCGACGGCGATGCCCATGCCGGCGCGCTGGCTTTCGAGCTCAGCCATGGCCGCGAACGGCTCATCGTCAATTGTGGGGCCTATCTCGGCAGCGACACGCATTGGCGAGCAGCGATGCGCGCAACGGCGGCGCATTCGACCCTGGTCGTCGCGGACACCGCGTCGGCGACCATTGGCCGCGACGGCCATTTCGTGACGCGGCCCGAGGTCAAGGCCCAGCGTAACGAGCAGGATGGCAACGTCTGGGTCGGCGCGAGCCATACGGGGTACGTGCAGAGCTTCGGCATCCGACATGAGCGCGAGCTTTACCTTGCCGCCGACGGCGACGATTTGCGCGGCGAGGATCGGCTTGTCGTCGGCGACGGCCCGCCGCGCGGTCACGGCTTCGCCATCCGCTTCCATCTCCATCCCGACGTGCAGGCATCCACCACGCAGGACGGCAACGCGGTGCTGCTGAAATCGCCGAGCGGCGTGTTCTGGCGCTTGAAGGCGGCGGGCGCCGTGATGAATCTGGCCGAGAGCGTGTATCTCGGCGACGGCGCCACTCGCAAGACGCAGCAGGTCGTGCTCGACGGTCATGCCGGCTCGACCGGTGCGGCGGTCAAATGGGCCTTGAAGCGCGAAATCAAGAAGGGCGAAAAGCCTGCCGAGGAGTGACGCAGCGTGAGCGACCTTCCCGGCTTCTTCCAGGGCACCGAAATGCCCACCACGGGCTGGTGGCCGGCACTGTGGCCTGATCCGGCCGCCGTGCTTGCCGCCATCGGCGTCGTGCGCGGCATGGACGTTATCGATCTGTGCTGCGGCGACGGCTGGTTCACTGCACCGTTGGCGGCGATCGCCCGGAGCCTCGTCGCCATCGACCTCGACCGCAACTTCCTCGACGCGGCGCGGACGCGGGTTGCCGCGACCGGCGCAATGAACTGCAGGTTCATCGCGGGCAACGCCTATGATGTCGCGACGCTGATGTCGCTCCGGGCCGATTACGTGCTGATGGCGAACGCCTTTCACGGCGTGCCCGATCCTGCGCGACTGGCACGCGCGGTCATCCGCGTCCTGACGCCAGGCGGGCGGTTCGGCGTCGTGAACTGGCACAAGCGACCTCGCGAAGAAACGCCTTTGTTGGGTGAGCCGCGCGGACCGCGCACCGAGCTCCGCCTGTCACCGGAAGAGACCGCTTCACGAGTCGCACCCGCTGGATTGAAGCTCGTGAATCTGGTCGAGCTACCGCCCTACCACTACGGCGCCATCTTCGCTGCCGGGTGATCTTGCGCACCGCGCAGCACGGCCTTATGGTCGCGCTGCCTTTGCGCGGAAGTTCCATGTCCGATCCCCGCCTTCGCCCCGTCCAACGGGCGCTGATCTCGGTTTCCGACAAGGCCGGCCTCATACCGTTTGCCCAGGCGCTCGTGCGGCACGGCGTGACGCTGATCTCGACCGGCGGCACGGCGCGCGCGCTGGCGGATGCAGGCCTCGCGGTCGAAGAGGTCGCCGCGGTCACCAAGTTCCCGGAAATGCTCGATGGGCGGGTCAAGACGCTGCACCCGGCAATCCATGGCGGCATCCTCGCCAAGCGCAGCGAGCGCACACACATGGACGCGATTGCCAAGCACGGCATCGCGCCAATCGATCTCGTCGTGGTGAATCTCTATCCGTTCGCGGCAACCGTCTCCCAGGGCGCATCGTTCGAAACCTGCGTCGAGAACATCGATATCGGCGGCCCATCGCTGATCCGCGCCGCCGCCAAGAACCACGACGACGTCGCGGTAGCGACCGACCCGGCCGATTACGACGCAATCGTTCGCGAGCTCGACGCGCACAACGGTGCGACGACTCTGGCGCTACGCCGCGCGCTGGTGCAACGCGCTTTCGCCCGCACCGCTGCCTACGACGCCGAGATCGCGCGCTGGTTCGCCCGCCAGTCGGGCGAGGAATTCCCCGAAGCGCTGATCCTTGCCGCTGCGCGCAAGCAGCTGCTGCGCTACGGCGAGAATCCGCACCAGCACGCGGCCTTTTACGTGGGTGGCGCCGCGCGCAAAGGCGTCGCGACGGCGCATCAACTGCAGGGCAAGGAGCTCAGCTACAACAACCTCAACGACACCGACGCGGCCTTCGAGCTCGCCGCCGAATTCGCCGAGCCGGCGGTGGTCATCGTCAAGCACGCCAATCCTTGCGGCGTCGCCGTTGCCGGCGATCTTCGTGCCGCCTGGGACAAGGCGCTGGTCAGCGATCCGGTGAGCGCCTTCGGCGGTATCGTCGCGGTCAACCGGCCGCTCGACCGCGCAACTGCGGAGGCAATCGCCAAGCTGTTCATGGAGGTGGTGATCGCACCTTCGGTCGACGATGCCGCGCTTGAAGTTTTCAAGAAGAAAACGGCGCTCCGCGTGCTGGCGACGGGTGGCATGCCCGATCCGGCCGAGGCGGGCGTCACGCTCAAATCGCTGGCTGGCGGATATCTGCTGCAATCGCGCGACACTGGTCGTGTGTCCGAGAATGAGATCAAGACCGTGACCAATCGCGCGCCGGCACGGGCGGAGATTGCCGACATGATCTTCGCCTTCCGCGTCTGCAAGCACGTCAAGTCGAACGCCATCGTCTTCGCCAAGGGCGGCGCCACGGTCGGCGTCGGCGCCGGTCAGATGAGCCGCGTCGATTCGGTCAAGATCGCGGCGCAGAAGGGTGGCGACGCAATAAAAGGCTCAGCCGTGGCCAGCGACGCTTTCTTCCCCTTCGCCGACGGACTCGAAGCGGCGATCGCCGCGGGCGCCACCGCGGCAATCCAGCCCGGCGGCTCGGTGCGCGACGCCGAGGTGATCGCCGCCGCCGACAAAGCCGGCATCGCGATGGTGTTCACCGGACTGCGGCATTTCCGGCACTGACTTGGCACAGCATCGGCACCGACCCGCCGCGGTCATGCGCGGCAGCGACATGGCGTTGGCCGCCTTGACCTCGGTGGTTTGGGGCTTCGCTTTCCCGGCGATCAAATACGGCCTCCAGGATTTCTCGGCGCCGCAACTGACCGCGTTGCGCTTCGTCGTCGCGGTGCTGCCGGTGTTTTTCGTCAAGCGGCCGGGCATGAAGTGGACCGACATCGTCCTGATCGGCCTGACGCTGTTCACCGGACAGTTCCTGCTGATGTTCTTTGCCTATGAGGCCGGCATGCCGCCCGGCCTCGCCTCGGTGACGCAGCAGATCCAGGTGTTCTTCACCGTGGTGCTGGCGGCGGTGTTCCTCGGCGACCATCCGACCCCGCGGCAGATCGCCGGCATGGCAGTCGCCTTCTCCGGCCTGGCCTTGATCGCCTTCACCACCGGCGGCGACTTGAAGCTCGCGGCGCTGGGACTGGCACTGGCCGCTGCCTTCTCCTGGGCGGTCGGCAACGTGCTGGTCAAGCGCACCGCCGGCGTGCCGATCTTCCCGCTGCTTGTTTGGTGCAGCCTGGTGCCGCCGCTGCCGTCTCTCGCCCTGTCCGT
Organism: Allostellaceae bacterium; assembly: GCA_035532975.1. Taxonomy (GTDB): domain Bacteria; phylum Pseudomonadota; class Alphaproteobacteria; order ATCC43930; family CGMCC-115725; genus REEB95. Next base: position 1,345 of record DATLUT010000116.1, on the reverse strand, counting down.
CGCGCTCGACAAGATTCCGATCTGGACCGCGCTGGCGCACGCGTCGTGGCCAAGCCTGGTCGCCGTCCTTTATCTCGGCAGCGCCACGACCAATTTCGGGTTCGCCGCCTGGGGTCACCTGCTGCAGCGCTACAAGGCCGGCACGGTGGCGCCGTTCGCGCTGCTGGCGCCCTGCACCGGCATCCTCGCCTCGGCGGCGATGTTCGGCGAGATTTTCCCGCCGGTGCGCTATGCCGGCATGGCGCTGATCCTTGCCGGCCTCGTGATTATCCTGCTGCCCGGCGCCAAGCCGCCGATCCAGACCGAGCCGTTCGTCTGACTCCGGCGCGCTTGTTCCCTTGGCGGGACACCCATAAATTAGCCGAAACACGCCATTCGGGAGAGCGCCATGCCGGACACCGCCGTGAACATGTTCCCCGTGCCGCGCAACGTGGCGCAGAGCGCCTGGGTCAGCGAGAAGAAATACTTCGAGATGTACGAGGAATCGATCCGAAATCCGGACCGGTTCTGGGCCGAGCACGGCAAGCGCGTCGACTGGATCAAGCCCTTCACCAAGGTGAAGAACACGACCTTCGACGGCAACGTCAGCATCAAGTGGTTCGAGGACGGCACGCTCAACGCGTCCTACAATTGCATCGACCGCCACCTCAAGCTGCGCGCCGACCAGACCGCGATTCTGTGGGAGGGCGACGATCCGGCCGAGAGCCGTCACGTCAGCTACGGCGAGCTGCACGAGAGCGTGTGCCGGCTCGGCAACGTGCTGAAAGGCCTCGGCGTCAAGAAGGGTGATCGGGTCACGATCTACATGCCGATGATTCCCGAGGCGGCTTTCGCCATGCTCGCCTGTGCCAGGATTGGCGCCGTGCACTCGGTCGTGTTCGGCGGCTTTTCGCCCGAAAGCCTGGTTGGCCGTATCAAGGATTGCCGCTCGACCGTGATTATTACCGCCGACGAGGGGCTGCGCGGCAGCCGCAAGATTCCGCTCAAGGCAAATACCGACGAGGCCGTGAAGCAATGCCCCGAGGTCGAGAAGGTGCTGGTCGTGCGACGCACCGGCGGCCCGATCGGCTGGGACGCGAAGCGCGACCGCTGGTACCACGAGGAGATGGCGAAGGCGTCGAAAGACTGCCCGCCGGTCGAGATGAGCGCCGAGGATCCGTTATTCATCCTCTATACGTCGGGCTCGACGGGAAAACCCAAGGGCGTGCTGCACACCACCGGCGGTTATTTGGTATTCGTGGCGATGACGCACCAATACGTCTTCGACTACCACGACGGCGAAATCTACTGGTGCACCGCCGACGTCGGCTGGGTTACCGGCCACAGCTACATCGTCTACGGACCC
>DATLUT010000115.1:0-11116 GCA_035532975.1 Allostellaceae bacterium | reverse complement strand
GGGTCGCCGAACTTGTCGAGACTCAGCGGCTGCACGTGATACTCGAGGTTGGGCGTCTCGCGCGATGGATCGCTCTTGGCGAAGCAGCCGAGCTGCGACGGCGCCATGGTCAGCGGCCCGCGCTTCAACAGGAAATATTCGAGCCCCATGCCGATGCGGCCGACGAGGCTGTTGGCGCGCTCGTTCAGTGTGCGCGTGTTGCTAACCTTGAAGACCGTGCGGATCTGCAGATGATCCTGAAGGTTTTCGCCGACACCGGCAAGATCATGTGCGACCGTGATGCCGTACTGCCGCAGCAACGCGCCGGGCCCGATGCCGGAAAGCTGCAACAGTTGGGGTGAGCCGATCGCACCCGAGGCGAGGATCACCTCACCCCTCGCCTCAGCATGTCGTGGCGTGCCGTCCTTGACAAACTCGATGCCGACGGCGCGCCGTCCTGTGACACGGATGCGCCTCGCCTGCGCACCGGTGACAACCGCAAGGTTGGGCCGGTTCATCACCGGGCGGAGGAACGCCCGCGCCGTGTTCCAACGGACGCCGCGCCGCTGATTGACGCGAAAGTAGGCGCTGCCTTCGTTGTTGCCACGATTGAAATCGTCGATCTTCGGAATGCCGATCTCGGCCGCGGCGTCGCGAAAGGCGTCGAGGATTTCCCAGCTGAGCCGCATCGGCTCGACACGCCACTCGCCGCCCTGGCCGTGAAAATCGTCAGCGCCGAGGACGTTGTCCTCCGAGCGCTTGAAATAGGGCAGCACGTCGTCCCACGACCAACCCGCGTTGCCGAGTTGCCGCCAGCCGTCGTAGTCGCGCGCCTGGCCGCGCATGTAGATCATGCCGTTGATTGACGAGCAGCCGCCGAGGACCCGGCCGCGCGGATAGTTGAGCGCGCGACCGTTGAGCCCAGCCTCGGTTTCGGTCTTGAAGCACCAATCGGTGCGCGGATTGTTCTGGGTGTAGAGATAGCCGATTGGAATCCGGATCCAGATGTAGTCGTCGTTGCCGCCCGCCTCGAGCAACAGTACCGACACGTCGGGATCGGCCGACAGCCGATTGGCCAGCACGCAGCCAGCGCTGCCCGCGCCGACGATGACGTAATCGAAGCTGCCGAACTTTTCACTCACGCTTCACCTGCTCGCCCATATTGCCACAGCGCCCGGGTCGTCGCGACGGCGCCCTCCCCGCCTCGAGAAACGACCGCCAACCGGCCCGCGCCCGAGCATCCTTCGCGATTGCGGCAAATCCGCACAATCCCGGCTTGAAAATCGCCGGCCGATCCCCTAATTTTCTGGCCATCGCTTCGCTGGGTTCCGGCCTGCGCTCGATCGCTCCACTGTGAGCCCGACCCTGCAATCCGTGCCTTTCGACAGCCGATCTGGTGCGCAATCGTGCGCACCGGGAACCGCCATGGAGACATGAATGGCAATTGGCACGGTCAAGTGGTTCAACGCCCAGAAGGGTTACGGTTTCATCGCGCCGGAGAACGGCGGCAAGGATGTTTTCGTCCATATCTCCGCCCTCGAGCGCGCCGGCATCGGTTCCCTGAACGAGGGCCAGAAGGTCAGCTTCGACCTTGAGCAGAGCCAGCAGGGCCGCACCTCGGCCGCAAACCTGAAGCTCGTCTAAGCACGAACCAGGATCTGATCGGACGCCGCGGCGGCGACTTTGCGGCGTTTTCTTTTTGCCGTGATCGACTAGAGCCCGAGAACGCGCTCGGCGTTCTGGTGAAAAATCTTCTCCATCACCGCGTCGGCATAGCCAAGCTCGCGCCATTCCTGAAACAGCCGTGCGTGGGGAATGCTTGGATAGTCGCTGCCGAACATGACCTTGTCCTGCAGCCGCGCGCGAATATCCGTCTTGAGTTGGGCCGGAAAATATTTCGGCGCCCAGCCCGACATCTCCCAGAACACGTTGCCCTTGTGCAGCGCGACGGCTGTCGTCTCGTCGGTCCATGGCCAACCCGGGTGAGCCATGACGATCGTGAGATCGGGAAAGTCGGCGGCGAGTTCGTCGATGCACGCGGGGTGGGCATGGCGGATCTTGGCGCCGAGGCCGCCCGGCATGCCCGCACCCATGCCCGTGGTGCCGACATCAATCATCACTGGCACCTTGAGCGCGGTGATCGCTTCCCATAGCGGGTAGAAGCGCCGTTCATTGACCGCAAAGTGGCCCATGATGGGGTGGAAGTGGAAGCCGAGCATCTTGAGGTCGCGGATCGCGTGCTGCGCCTCGACGATCGCAGCATCTCCCTTCAGCGGGTCGACTGCCGCCCACGACTGAATGATGCGGTTTTTATGCCGCTGCTGCATGCCGTGGACGTAATCATTCGAGCACGGCGGCGTCTTCGCCGTGGTCTCGAGATCGAGCGCAACCAGCACCGCGTCGACGCCGGCGGCGGCGAAATCCTGCACCACCGCGTCTTCCTGCTTCCACGTCCACTGTCGCTTCCAGTATTTGGCGAGTGCGTCGACATAGGGACCCTGACATCTGATCCAGGGTTCGGTGTTCGGATAGCAGTGCAAATCGATGATACGCATGACGCCCTCAGCGCGCCGTCGCCAGCTGCTTTGCGACAGTCTCGACGAGCACCTTCTTCGACACCTTACCGAAAGTCGACAGCGGAAACTCCGTCATGAGTTGGAGCCGCTCCGGCAGCTTGAACTTGGCGATCTCCTTGGCAGCCAGAAACCTGACCAGCTCGTCGAGCGTCAGACTCTTGCCCTTGTGCGGGATGATACAGGCGCACATGCGCTCGCCGAGATTGGGATCCGGCACCGCAATACATGCGACGTTCTGCACCGCCGGATGCTGCAGGATCAGGTTCTCGATTTCCTCGGCGCTGATCTTCTCGCCGCCGCGGTTGATCAGGTCCTTCTTGCGGCCCTCGACCATATAGGCGCCCGACAGATGCTGGCGCATCATGTCGCCCGAGCGATAAAAGCCGTCCGAGGTGAATGCCTTCTTATTGTGTTCCACCGCGCCGTAATAGCCGCGCAGCGTGTAGGGACCGCGCGCGCAAAGCTCGCCCACTTCACCGAAGGCGACCTCGTTGTCGTCATCGTCGAGCAGCCGAACCTCGTCGTCGGGCGAGATCGGGTATCCTACCGTCTCGAGCCGCACGTCTTCGGGATCGCCGCACCGAACGAAGAACAGCATGCCCTCCGACATGCCGAAGTTTTCCTGGACGAATGCCGTGGGAATGAGCTCCCGCGTTTTGAGCCGCACCTCGGGCTGGAGCCGCTGACCGCCGCTCTGGATGTAACGCACCGACGAGGTGTCATGGCGGCTCACGTCGGGGCTGTTGATGAGGCGTATAAGCAGCGCCGGCACGACCTTGATGTGCGTGACACGGTGCTTCGCCACCAGCGGGAACATTTCCTCGGGCCGCGTCGTCTGGCTCAGCACCACGGTGCCGCCGTTGAAGAAGAAGCCCTGGATACCCGGGCACGCGAGCGGCAGATTGTGCGCGATCGGCAGCGCCAGCAGCAGAACGGACTCGGCGCCCACCTCGCAGACCTGCGCGGCCGTTTTCGAATTGTAGGCATAGTCGTTGTGGGTGCGTGGGATCAGCTTGGGAATGCCGGTGGTGCCGCCCGACAGTTGGAAGACGCACGGATCGGTCGGATCGAGCTTGATCTCGCCCAGGCGGCTCCGCGGCAGCGTGGCCGGCTTCTCGACCAACTCGGCCAGCGAGACCTCGCCTGGCCCCGGGCGGCCAAGGACGACGCGCAGCTTGAGGCACGGGTTTTCGTCGGCGACGCGCTTGATCACCGGACCGAAGGCGAAATCGCCAACACGCTCCGGATAAATACAGGCCGTCGCCTGGGAGATGTTCACGAACTGGCTGATCTCGCTGTAGCGATGGGTGACTAACGCGGCAATCGGTATGCCGCCGAGCTTTTGCAGCGCGAAATAGAGCAGCACGAACTCGGCGACGTTGGGCAGCGTCGGCACGATGCGGTCAAGCGGCTTGAGACCGAGCTCGATCAGATTGAGCGCAAGATTGTCGGTGATGCGATCGATGTCGGCATAGGTATAGCGCCGCGCGCCGTCGACCAGCGCGACACGGTCCGCGAAGCGTGCCCACACGTCCGCGAATTCATCGCGCAACGGCCGGTCAAGCCAATAGCGCTTGGCGCGATAGCGGACGGCGAATTCGGGCGGAAACGGAACGACGCCGGGCAGCATCAGGTCGAGCTCGAAAATCCACCGTCGACGACGACAATCTCGCCGGTGACGAAGCGATTGCCCTCGATCAGCGACAGCATGGTCTCGGCGACGTCCTCGGCGGTCACCACGCGCTTCAGCGGCGTGAGCTTGGCGCGGCGGCTCATCAGGTCGTCGTACTTGTCCTTGAGCATCCGCTTCATCCAGTCGCCTTCCATCCAGCCCGGCGCCACGGCGTTGACGCGGATCTCGGGACCGAGATTGAACGCCAGTGTCTTGGTCAAGTTCACAACCGCCGCCTTGCTCGCCGCGTAGGGCAAGGGCTGCGGGCCGGGCCGCAAGCCGACAATGCTCGCCGTGTTGACAATGGCGGGATGCGGCGCCTTGCGCAGCAGCGGCAGCGCCGCACGCGTGACCGAGAACATACCACGCACATTGACCGCAAAGACGCGATCCCACTCCTCGACCGTCATCGCCTCGAAGTCCTTTGGCCTGACCTCGGTCGTGGTGCCGGCGTTGTTGATCAGCGCGTCGAGACGGTCGAACTTCGCCGCGACGTCGTTCAGCATGGCGCGCACGCCGGTATCGTCGGCGACGTCGCATTGGCAGAGCAGCGTTTGCGCGCCAAGCTTCGCGGCGGCGGCGGCGACCTCGCGCGCGGGCCCTGCGCTGCGGCTGTAATTGATCGCGACGTCATAGCCCGCGCGTGCCAATGCCAGTGCGGCAGCGGCGCCGATGCCGCTAGCTGCGCCCGTCACCAGTGCCGTCTTCCGCTGAGCCGTCATTCGCGTTCCCCTTGCGCCGGCTGTCGCCGCTGGCTTATTTTGAACGTGTTCACTTTTGGACCGGCGTTGTGCACCTGTCAAGCACGCGGCGCCGGTCGAGGCGAGGGAGGGACCGGGATTGTCCGAACCGACACTGCGCAACACCAGCCGCATGGCAGAAGGTGGATTGCGCGAGCGCAGCAAGGCGCGGAAGCTCGAGAATATCCGCCGCGCCGCACGCGAGCTGTTCGTCGAGAAGGGCTACGATGCCACGACGACGCGCGCCATCGCCAAGCGCGCCGACGTTGGGCTCGGCACGCTGTTCACCTATGCCGCCGATAAGCGGGACCTGCTCTTTCTGATCTTCAACGATGAGTTGATCGAGCTCACGTCCCAGGCTTTCGCCAGGGAGAATTCTGCGCCCGCCCTCGCCGACCGGCTGGTTGCGGTGTTCCACGACTTCTATGCCTATTTTGCGCGTCAGCCGAACCTCGCGCGCTTCCTCCTGCGCGAACTGACGTTTTATACTCAGGGGCTCGAAGCGCATCGCTTCCAGGCGCATCGCGATCAGATCGTTGCCGGCGTCGCCGCGCTGGTGAAGCGTGGCCGGGCCGACGGCGTCGTCGCCGCAGTCGCGGACGATGCACTGGTTGCGCGCGCGATCTTCGACATCTACACCGCCGAGGTCCGCCGCTGGCTCGCCGACGATGGCCGCGAGCCTAAGCTGGCACAAGGTCTGGCGACGCTTCGGCGCGTGCTGCAGGTGTTGGTCGAAGGCTTGCAGCCGCGCCGCTGAGCCGGGTTGGCTTGACAGAGAGCGCACCGGGTCCAATAGTGAACGCGTTCTAAAATTGCCTGTCGGGACGCGATCCGGCGCAGAGTCGCGCGAACAAAACGACGGCGGGCGCTCGATTTCAGGGGAGGACCGATGCGTTTGATCCGTTTCGCGCTCGCCGCGTGCATCGCGGCGGTGTTCGCGTTCGCCGCGATTTCGGCCCAGGCCGATCCGGTCAAAATCCGCCTCAGCTACGTCGTGCCGGTGGCCAATTGGTCGTCGCTGCTGCCAGCTAAGCCCGAGCTGATGACGCACCTCAACAAAAGCTACACGCTCGAAGTGACGCGCTTCCAGGGCACGCCGCCGATGATCACCGCTCTGGCCAGCGGCCAGCTCGACATCGGCGATCTCGCCTATTCGTCCTTCGCGCTTGCGATCCAGAACGCCCATCTCGACGATCTGCGGATCATCAGCGACGACTTTCAGGACGGCGTGCCGGGCAATTACACCGACCAGTATTTCGTCCGCAACGACAGCGGTATCAAAACGGTCGTCGACCTCAAAGGCAAGGTTCTGGCGACCAACGCGGCGGGCAGCGCGGTTGACATCGCGATGCGCGCGATGCTCCGCAAGCACCATATCGACGACAAGAAGGACGTCACCATCGTCGAAGCGGCCTTTCCCAACATGCGGAACATGTTGGAGGCTCACAAGGTCGACCTGATACCGGGTGTGCTGCCGTTCTCGTATAATCCCGACCTGCTCAAAGTGGCACACCCGCTGTTCAGCCAGAAGCAGGCGGTCGGCCGGACACAGATGATCATCTGGGCCGCGCGCTCCGGGTGGCTGAAGAAGAACCGGGCGGCCATGATTGATTTCATGGAGGATGCCATCCGCGTCATGCGCTGGTTCCAGGATCCGAAGAACCACGATGCGGCAGTGAAGATCGCGGTCGACATCACCAAGATCCCGGCGCCAGTGTGGAACTCGTGGCTCTTCGTCAAGGGCAAAGACTACTACCGCAGTCCCGACGCACTGCCCGATCTCAAGGCGCTGCAAGCCAACATCGAGACCCAGCGCCAGCTTGGCCTCCTCACCAAGGACATCAAGGTCGCGAAATACGCCGACCTGGGCATCGCGCGCGAGGCGGCGGCCCGGCTCAAGAAGTAGCCGCTGCCGGCGGTCGCATGAGGGGATAGGCGGGCCCGCGGGCCCGCCTATTTTTATTTTTCCGGATCGCGCCCTTCGATCAGTGCCAGCAGAGCGGTCGCCGCCAGTATGGCGCAGGCCGGCGGCAGTAGCGGCATGGCCAATCGCTCGAGGGCGATACCGCCGGCGCCGGCGCCGATGAGATAACCGCTCCAGGTCAGCGCGTGATGGACGTTCGCTTCGTGCACGTCCGGCTCGGCTTTGCCGCCGCCCAGCACGGTCGTGACCACGCCCTCCGCGAGGCGCACGATCGTACCGGTGATGACGATGGTCTGGAGGCTGATCGAGCGGAACCGCGCCACCGCCGAGCCCTGCAGCCCCATTACCGCCGCGAGCAGCACCAGCGCGGTCACCCGCGACGGCGCGGCGACCACGAGTCCGATCAGCGCCGCGCCGCCGAGCAGCAGCGGCATCGAGCCACGGCCGGTGACGCGCTTGAGCAACGCACCGAGCAGCGCGCCGGCGGCGAAGGCGCCGACCGTCAACACGTAATGCGCCGCCAAGCTGCCGTCGCCGTGCACCGCCGCGATGCCCAATAGCACCGTCGTGCCCGTCATGTTAGCGACGAACACGTGGCCAAGGCTGATGTAGCCATAGGCGTCGACGAAGCCGGCGCCGAGGGCGAGTAGCGCGGCCAGCAACAGCGATTCGAATAGTGCCATCGGCCCACTCACTCCCGCTGTAACGTGCCGCCCCGGCGCCTACCCGTGGCGGACGACGCTTGTCGGCGGCTTGAACGCATTCACAAAACCTGCACGCGACGGTCGCGTCAAGGCCGGCACTCGACCGGCAGTCCGATCCAGGGCCGCCGGAAAAACCTAGGAAAATGGCCAAAAATTGGCTTCGTTTCGCAAATTTAATGTTGCGCGCGCCCTCTCCCAGCCGACCGTTATTTACGTACACTATGCGTATAAATATGCGCGGACGCCTTCATTGTCAAGCGGCCGTCGCATCGATGGCCGCGCGCGAGGACCTGCTGGCTCGTCGGCTGTTCGCGCCGTGGGTTCCGCGGTAAGGTGCGCGCCGACTTCGGCCACAACGGAAAATTGCGGGCCACCACGACGTATGCCGCAGGACGTTAATACGCAGCACCTGACGCATTGGGCCGACGTGAGCTGGCAATGGGCCGCCGGCTTCGTGCCGCGCCTGCTCGCCGCGCTGGCGATCCTGGTCGCGGGCTTTGTCGTTGCCGGCTGGATCGAGCGCGCGCTGCGCCGGCTGCTCGGCGGCGTCGGCCACGTTGATCCGACGCTGAAGCCGGTCCTGGGCGCGGCAACGCGCTACTCCGTGATCGTCTTGACCGTGATCGTGGCCCTGAGCCAGCTCGGCATCCAGACCGCCTCGCTGCTCGCGGTGGTCGGCGCCGCCGGCCTTGCCGTTGGTCTGGCGCTCCAGGGCACGCTGTCGAACATTGCCGCCGGCATCATGCTGCTGTGGCTGCGGCCGTTTCGCGTCGGCGACTACATCGAAGCCGGCGGCCAGAATGGTGCGGTCGAGGAGATTGGCCTTTTCAACTGCCGGCTGCGCACCTTCGACGGGCTGTACCTGTTCCTGCCCAATTCGGCGATCTGGAACACGCCGCTTAAGAACGACACGCGCAACGGCGGCCGGCTGCTGAGCGTCGACGTCGGCCTGTCCGCGGCGGCCGAGCTCGAGCGCGCGCGCCGCACGCTCGTTGACGTGACCGCGAAGCTCCCGGGCGTGATGCCCGCGCCGGCGCCGCACGCGTTTCTCGCCAGCTTTGCCGGCGGCGCGCCGGTACTGAGCCTGATGGTATGGACGACGGCGCACGACGCCGGTGCGGTCGAGCGCAGTATTGTCGAGACGGTCAAGCGTGCCCTTGACGCGCTCGGCGACGAGTTCAAGCCGACGCAGATTTTCCGCACTGTGCCCCCCGACGCCGATCCGTCGCGCTTCCTCGGCGACCCCCTCGCCCGGTGAACGCCGGAGCTGCGCAGGGCATGCCCGATACTGCCGCTCGCGACGGTCTCACGACTGACGAAGCACACCGCCGGCTGGCGCAATTCGGCCCCAACGCGGTGCCGGACGAGGCGCCTTCGGGATGGCGCCGCGCGGTGGCGAAGCTCTGGGCGCCGGTGCCATGGATGCTCGAGGCGGCAATCGCCCTGCAACTCGTCGTCGGCGAATACGTCCAAGCCGGTGTCATCGGCGTGCTGCTGCTGTTCAACGGCGCGATCGGCTTCTTGCAGGAGAGCCGGGCGCAGGCGACGCTCGACGCGTTGAAATCGCGCCTGGCATTGGTTGCCTCGGTGCGGCGCGACGGCCAATGGCGCACCGTCCCCGCTTCCGAGCTGGTGCCGGGCGATATCGTCAAGCTGTCGCTGGGCGGCGTCGTCGCCGCAGACATGCGGCTGATCGCCGGCAGCGTCCTGCTCGATCATTCGACCCTGACCGGCGAATCGTTGCCGGTCGAAGGCGGCCCCGGTCTCGCGACCTATGCCGGCGCGCTGGTGCGCCGCGGCGAGGCGGTGGCCGAGGTCACGGCCACCGGCGCGCGCACCAAATTCGGCCGCACCGCCGAGCTGGTGCGCACGGCGCATGTCGTCAGCTCGCAGCAAAAGGCGGTGCTGCACGTCGTGCGCAACCTGGCCGTCTTCAACGCCGCGATGGTCGTGATCCAGGTGGCTTACGCGGCAGTGCTCGGATTGCCGACGCTGGAGATCATACCGCTCACGCTCACCGCGATTCTCGCCGCAATTCCAGTGGCGCTGCCGGCGACCTTCACGCTGGCGACCGCGCTCGGTGCGCATGCCTTGGCCAAGCGTGGCGTCCTGCCGACGCGACTCTCGGCGATCGACGAGGCGGCGACGATGGACGTGCTGTGCGCCGACAAGACCGGCACACTGACGCGGAACGCGCTCGCCGTCACCGCCGTGCGCGCTCTGCCCGGTTTCGACGAGCCGCAGGTATTGGGGCTCGCGGCGCTCGCCAGCTCCGAGGGTGGCCAGGATCCGGTGGACGGCGCGATCCGCACGGCTGCCGCGAGCGCCCAGGCCGTCGACCTGCCGCGGCTCGAAAAATTCGTGCCCTTCGACCCAGCGAACAAGATGTCGGAAGCAGCCGCCACCGACGCCGCCGGCCATCCCCTGCGCATCGTCAAAGGTGCGTATGCGACCGTCGGCGCACTGGCGCAGCCGGCGCCCGCAGCAGCCACCGAGGCCGCCGCGCTCCAGGACTCGGGCTACCGGGTTCTCGCCGTCGCCGCCGGCCCGTCCGGCGCGCTGCAGGTCGCCGGCCTGATTGCGCTCAGCGATCCGCCGCGTGCCGATTCAGCCGCACTCATCGCCGAGCTGCTGCGCATGGGCGTCCATACCGTGATGGTGACGGGCGACGCGCCGTCGACCGCCGCGGTCGTCGCGCGTGCCGTCGGCCTCGATGGCGGCGCGGTCTGTCCGCCCGGCAAGCTGCCCGCCACGATCCGGGCCCGCGACTTCGCCGTCTTCGCCGGCGTCTTTCCCGAGGACAAGTTCCGCATCGTCAAGGCGTTCCAGGCCCGCGGCCATACCGTCGGCATGTGCGGCGACGGTGCCAACGACGCACCGGCGCTGCGCCAGGCGCAGATGGGCATCGCCGTCTCGACCGCGACCGATGTCGCCAAATCGGCGGCCGGAATCGTCCTGACCGAGCCCGGTCTCGGCGGCATCGTGGCGGCGGTGCGCGAGGGCCGCGTTACCTTCCAGCGCATCCTGACCTACGCGATGCGCTCTTTCACGCTCAAGATTTCGCAGATGCTGTTCCTCACCGCCGGCCTGTTCGTCACCGGCCACGCCATCCTGACGCCGATGCTGATGGTGATCCTGATGATCGCCGGCGATCTGCTGGCGATGTCGGCGACAACCGACAACGTGCGGCCATCGCCGCAGCCCAACGTGTGGCGGATCGGCAATTTGACGTTCGCCTGTATCGTGCTCGGCATTGGCAACCTGATCTTCTGCACCGGCATTCTGGCGATCGCCGCGTTCCGGTTGGCACTTCCCCTTGCGACGCTGCAGACGCTCGCGGCGGTGACGCTGGTCTTTAGCGGCCAAGCCGCGTTCTACGTCGTGCGCGAGCGTCGGCGGCTGTGGAGTTCGTGGCCGAGCCGCTGGGTCGTGCTGTCATCGATCGCCGACGTGCTGATCATTTCGGTCCTCGCGACGCGCGGCTGGTTGATGAGCCCGCTGCCGTTATCGCTGATCGCCAT
>DATLUT010000114.1:0-8889 GCA_035532975.1 Allostellaceae bacterium | reverse complement strand
TCGCGCAGCGCCGTGATCTCGGATTCGACCGTCGCAAGCTGATTGGCGAAGACTTGGCGCGCCGTGTTGTCCGGCGGATTGCCCCACGGCAGCACGCGTGCCAACGGCGGTGCCCAAAATGGCGACGTGCCGGTGAGGCCGAGGACGAGCGTCAGCGCCAGGCCGAGCCCGGCAATGACGGCCGCACGGCGACGCTTGCGGCGTCGCGCACTCAGGTCCGTGCTAGCCTCGATCACCGGCGGTTCGCTCATGGCGACGGCGTCACGGGTATTCTCCCCTGCCTCCTGCGTGCGTCGGTTGCAGCGCCCGGTCGAGGGCGTCGAGCAACGCCGGCTCGTTCGGTGCCGCGGCGGCTTCGATTCGGCGCCACGCCAGCGGCTGGAGTGCCGCCGTCACCGCCGGACTCAGCGTGATCGCCGCCATTGCTGCCGTCCGATCGCTGAGCCCCGCCGCGCGCGCGAGGGTAACAAACGTCTCGGCGGTGCGGGGAGAGAAAAAGATTGCTGCGCCGACCGTGCCGGCGGCAATGGCGCGGCGCAACTCGGCGCTGAGGCTGTCAGCAGCGACCGCGTCGTAGAGCCGCAGCCGCCGCACCACAAAACCGGCGCGGCTGAGCGCACCGGCGAGGTCGCCGGCGACGGCGCTGGCCGCGGCGTGGATCAGCGCGCCCGCGTGCGGTTCCAGGCGCCGCGTCACCAGGGCGGCGAGCGCATGAACGTCGCCACCGGCGCTCTCGACCCGGTTGAAGCCCGCCGCGCGTGCCGCGCGCGCCGTGGCGTCGCCGACCGCGAATGCAGGCAGGTCGCGCCGCGCCGCGGCGGTCGCGAAGGCGCGTGCACCGTTGGCGCTGGTGAACAGCAGCGCCTGGGCATCGGGAAGCGCCTTGGCGAGCGCATCGCCCGCGTCCGGCGCCAGCTCGATTTTGAGCAGCGGTTCAAGGATCGGCTCGAGGCCGCGTGCCGTCAGCGCGGCGACCAGGCCGGCGGCATCCTCGCGCGGTCGCGTCACCAGTACCTTCATGCGAAGAAGCCGGGTCCGCCGCGCGCTTTGAGCTCGGCGCCGGCGTCGCGGCCGAGCGCCGTGGCGTCGGCGACGGGGCCGTCGCGTCGCGTGCGATGAAGTGCACCGCCGTCGGGCCTGGCAATCGCGGCATCGAGATGAAGCGTCCCATCGATGATCGTCGCCAGCGCGGCAATCGGCGTGCGGCACGAACCGTCGAGCGCCGCCAGGAGTGCACGCTCGGCGGTGGCGCAGGCCACGGTCACCGCGTGATCAAGCGGCGTCAGCAGGTTGCGCACGCGCGCGTCGTCGGCGCGAATCTCGATCGCGAGCACGCCCTGCGCCGGCGCCGGCAGCATCTCGTCCGGCGACAGGATTGCGGTGATGTGGCCGGCGAGGCCGAGCCGCTTCAATCCAGCGACCGCGAGGATCGTCGCGTCGGCGTTGCCGGTTTCCAGCTTGGCGAGCCGTGTGCCGACATTGCCCCGGAGCGGTACCACCGCGAGATCGGGTCGCGCGTGAAGCGCCAGCGCCTTGCGCCGCAGCGACGAAGTGCCGAGCCGCGCGCCTGCAGGCAGCGCCGCCAACGACGCTGCACGCGGCGACAGCAGCGCGTCGCGCGGATCCTCGCGCGGCAGGCACGCGGCGATGGCGAGGCCCTGCGGCAGCGTCGCCATCATGTCCTTCATCGAATGGATGGCGAGATCGACGCGTCCGGCGAGGAGCGCCTCCTCGATCTCCTTGGTGAACAGGCCCTTACCGCCATCGGCGGACAGCGGCTGCTCGCCGGCGCGGTCGCCGCTGGTGTGGATGGCGACGATCTCGACGGCATCGGGCGCGGCGAGCGCGGCATGGGCGGTGGCAAGGCGGCGTTTGAGCTCGTCCGCCTGCGCCAGCGCCAGCGGGCTGCCACGCGTGCCGATGCACAGGACGGGTGCGGTCATGGCCTTTCTTTAGGCGGAAGGCGGCGGCAAGGGAAGGATGGTATGGTCGCTGCCATGCTGCTCCTGGGCATCGAAACCAGTTGCGACGAGACCGCGGCTGCCGTGGTCGAGGACGCGACGGCGCCGCAGCAGCGCATCCGCGCGAGCCTGGTGCTGTCGCAGCTCACCGAGCATCGGCCCTATGGCGGCGTCGTGCCGGAGATCGCGGCGCGCGCCCATCTGGAGCATCTCGACGGCCTGATCGCGCGTGCGCTCGACGCGGCGGGAGCCGGATTCGGCGACCTTGCCGGCGTCGCTGCGACCGGCGGTCCCGGCCTTATCGGCGGCGTCATGGTCGGCGTGATGGAGGCGAAGGCGATCGCCTATGCGCGTGGGATTCCGTTTGTCGCCGTCAATCATCTCGAAGGCCACGCGCTGTCGGTGCGTCTCACCGACGACGTGCCGTTTCCCTATCTGCTGCTGCTGGTTTCGGGCGGCCATTGCCAATTGCTGGCCGTCGAGGGTGTCGGCACCTACCGCCGCCTCGGCACGACGATCGACGACGCCGCGGGCGAATGCTTCGACAAGGGCGCGAAGCTGCTGGGCCTCGGCTATCCCGGCGGACCGGCGATCGAACGCGCCGCGCGCACCGGAAATACGGCACGCTTTCCGCTGCCGCGCCCCCTGGTCGGCCGGGTGGGTTGCGACTTCTCCTTCTCGGGCCTGAAGACCGCGTTGGCCGAGACGGTACGGCGGGCGGGCGCGCTCGACGAGCGCGCGCGCGCCGATCTGGCGGCGTCGCTCCAGGCGGCGATCGTGGATTGCCTATTGGACCGCGGCGCGCATGCCGCAGCGCGGTTCACCGCGCAGCACGGCAGCGGTCATGCCCTGGTGGCGGCCGGTGGCGTCGCCGCCAATGCCGCATTGCGGCCGCGCCTCGCAAGCCTTGCCGCCGAGTGGGGTCTACGCTTCGTCGCGCCGCCGCCCGATCTTTGCACCGACAACGCGGCGATGATCGCCTGGGCTGGCATCGAGCGCCTGCGGCTCGGTCTCGTCGACGGGCTCGACTTCGCGCCGCGGCCGCGCTGGCCGCTCGATCCCGCCGCCGCGCCCGCCCGCGCACGTTGAACCGGGCCGGGCGTCCGCCTAGGATCGCCAATGCCGTCCGCGCAAGCGCGACTGCCAAAATAACCTGGGAGGGAAAATCTATGCGTTTCAATACCTTAATGGCGGCCGCCTGCAGCATCATGCTGGTCGCCGGCTTCGCATATGCGCAGCCATCGCCGGCGCCAACGCCAATGATGTCGATGCCCAAGCTCGCGCCGGCGCGCTCGCACAGGCTCAGCGTGCGTGTCGATTCCGTCAAGTACGGACATATGATCCCGAGCGAGTACGCGTTCTGCACGGCCGCGGCGCAGGGCCATTTCACGGCAGCGCCCGACAAGAGCCCGCGCATCTCATGGTCGAAGGGACCGGCCGGCACCAAATCCTACGCCGTCATTCTCTACGATACGGACTCGCCGGCCGAGCACCGCGAGTGGATGAACCAGGAAGGCCACACGCTGACCGCCGCGATCAAGCGCAAGATTTTCTTCCATATGGTCGTGGTCGACATTCCGCCCACGGTGACGGCGCTGCGTGCCGGCGCGGAATCGGACGCGCGCGTGGTGCACGGCAAGCCGGCAACGGTATCCAAGGTCGGCGTGGCCGGCGCCAGCAGCTACACCCAGGCGTTCGCGACCAACGATGCGCTCAAGGGCACCTACTATGGTTATGACGGACCGTGCTCGCCGTGGAACGACGCGAACACGCATCACTATCACTTCACCGTCTATGCGCTGAGCGTGCCGTCACTCGGTCTCAGCGGCGATTTCGGCGGCGAGGCGGCGGCCGCGGCGATGAAGGGCAAGGTGCTGGCGCAAGGCCAGTCGCTCGGCGTCTATTCGACAAATCCGGCGGTCATGGCCAAGCTGAAGAAGTAGCAAAAACGCAGGGAGGAACGATCAATGAAAGTCCGTATTTTGACGATGCTTGCATTTGGTATGGCTCTGATCGCGAGCGGCGCCCAGGCGCAGCAGGCGGCCCCTGGCGGCAAGCCCGCCGAAGCGGTGCCCGCAAAGCTGCCGTTCGATATTCCTTACGGTGCGCCAATCAGCCTGGAACGCGCTCGGCACGTCATCGCCGCAGCCGAGGCCGAAGCCCGAAAGCGCAAATGGGCGATGAACTGCGCCGTCCTCGACTCCGGCGCGAACCTGGTCTCGTTCGACCGCATGGACGGCGCGCAGCTCGGCTCGATCGCGATCGCCGAGCATAAGGCCCGGGCAGCGGTCAAGTTCCGCCGGCCGACCGCGGCGATAGAAGACGGCCTGCAGAAGCATGGCGCCTACTACTTGATGACGCTCGACGACATGATCGCCTCGCGCGGCGGCGTGCCGCTGGTCGAAGGCGGCAAGTTGATCGGCGCGATCGGCTGTTCCGGCGGCATCGGGCCGCAGGACGAGTTGGTCGCGACGGCAGGCGCAGACGTCGTCAACAAGAAGTAGGTTCGCTTGCGCTTGATCGGATAATGCCTTCCGTGCTTCATCGCCCGTGATGAGGCGCGGGAGGCGTTAGTTTCATGCAGACCTTCGGCATCATCGGCGGCGGCGCCTGGGGCACTGCGCTGGCGCAGACCCTGCGCCGCGCCGGCCGCGGCGTTGTGCTGTGGGCGCGCGAACCCGAAGTCGTCGATGCGGTCAACAAGCATCGCGAGAACGAGTTCTTTTTGCCGAGCGTCAAGCTCGACTCCGGCCTGCGCGCGACGTCCGATTTGGGCAAGGCCGTTGCTGGGGCCGACGCGGTGCTGCTGGCGGCGCCGGCCCAGCATCTGCGTGCGCTGGTCAAGGAGCTGGCGAAGCAACTCGAAAAGGGCACGCCGCTCGTGCTCTGCACCAAAGGCATCGAGGACAAGACCGGCGCGCTGATGACCGAGGTGGTCGCGGCCTCGGCGCCGGGCGTGAAGCTGGCGGTGCTCTCAGGCCCGACCTTCGCGCGCGAAGTGGCGCTGGGGTTGCCGACCGCGGTTACGCTGGCCGCCACTGATTCCAGGCTCGGCACCAAGCTGGTCGAGGCGCTGGGGACGCCGACCTTCCGTCCCTATCTCTCGTCCGATCCGGTCGGCGCGCAGATCGGCGGCGCGGTCAAGAACGTGCTCGCCATCGCCTGCGGCGTCATCATGGGGAAGAAGATGGGCGACAACGCGCGCGCCTCGGTCATCACCCGCGGCCTGGCCGAGATGGTGCGCCTGGCGGTGGCCAAGGGCGGCAAGGCTGAGACGCTGATGGGCCTCTCGGGCCTCGGTGACCTGACGCTGACCTGCACCGGCGTTCAGTCGCGCAACCTCTCGCTCGGCATCGCCTTGGGCGAGGGACAGCGGCTTGACGCCATCCTGGGCTCGCGCCGCTCGATCGCCGAAGGGGTCACGTCCTCGGCGGCCTGCGTTGCGCTGGCCGCCAAGCTGAAGGTCGAGATGCCAATCAGCGCGGCGGTCGATGCCATCCTGCACAAGGGTGCTCCGATCGACGGCGCGATCGCGGCGCTGCTCGCGCGGCCCTTCAAGGCCGAGGCGCCCCCGGGCAAGCCGGTGCCGCCGGCCAAGCTGGCCTAGGTCCGGCCCATGCCGTCCTGCATCGCCATCCGCCACGTTGCTTTCGAGGATCTCGACGCCTTCGCGTCGGCGCTGGAAGCGCGCGGATATAAGGCAAGCTACCGCGACGCACCGACCGATGACCTCGGCACGGCGGAGGTCGCCGATTGCGACCTACTGGTCGTGCTCGGCGGCCCCATCGGCGTCTATGAAGAGGATCGCTATCCCTTCCTCAAATCCGAAATTGCGCTGATCGAAAAACGACTCAAGGCAGGCAAGCCGGTGCTCGGCATCTGTCTCGGCGCCCAGCTCATGGCGCGCGCGCTCGGCGCCAAGGTCTACGCCGCCGGCTTCAAGGAAATCGGCTGGTCCGGCATCAGCTTGAGCGCGGGCGGCCGCGCCTCGCCACTGGCCAAGCTGGCGCCGGGTGCGCGCGTGCTGCATTGGCACGGCGATACCTTCGATCTACCATCGGGCGCGACGCATCTGGCCTCGACACCGCGCACGCCCAACCAGGCCTTCGCCGTCGGTCGCCACGCTCTCGCGCTCCAGTTCCATCTCGAGGTCAGTGCGCTGGGGCTCGAGCGCTGGCTGGTGGGCCACGCGGTCGAGATCACCGCGACGCCGCGCGTGACCGTGCCGCGACTCCGGGCCGACGCCGCCAAGTTCGCCGCCGAGATCGTGCCGCAAGGACGCGCCGTGCTCGACGCCTGGCTCGACGGGCTGAACGGCTGAGTCACTCCGCCGTGCCGCGGCGGACGCCTTCGCGCCACCAGCGGCGCGCGGCAACCACGGCCCAAATCGCCTCGACCACGCCGAAAGGCCAGGCGCCCTGCAGGAATCCGTAAGCCGAGCCGAGCAGGCAGGCGCCGGCAAACGCCAGGACGAAGCCGGAATGGCGATCCTCTAAGGCATAGGTCACCAGCATCGCGGTTACCGCGAACAGACCGAACAGCGTCAGCGCATCGAGCGTCATCGCCGCCTCATGCCGCCGCGTCCAGCGCCTGGCGCAGACGTCGCGTCGCGGTGCCGAGCTCGGTCGCGTTCATGCTGGCGAAGCCGAGCCGCGCCGCCCGAATGGGCTTGCCACCGATGGCGAAATGACCGCCCGGCTGGATCTTGACGCCGTTGGCGTGGGCCGCCGCGACCAGCTGAGCCATGTCGACCTTCTCCGTGAATTTCACCCAGATGGCGAGTCCGCCGTCGGGTAGGCTGAACTCGATGCGGCCCGGGAAGCGCTCCATCAAGAGCTTTGCCATCAGCAACCGGCGCTCGGCATAAAGCCGCATCGCCTTGCGCGTGTGACGGTGCAGCTCGCCGTCGGCGATCAGCTCGGCGACCGCGTGCTCGGTCGCGGGATCGCCCTGGCGGTCGATCATCATGATCTCGGCGGCGGCGCGATCGATGAACGCCTTCGGCGCGGCGATGTAACCCAGCCGCAGGCTCGGCGTCAGCAGCTTCGACATCGAGCCGATATAGACGACCTTGCCCCACGGATCGACGCTCGCCAGCGGCCACATCGGCTGATGGACGAAGTGAAACTCGTGATCGTAGTCGTCTTCGACGATGGCGAAGCCGAATTGGTCGGCGAGCGCCAGCAGGCGAAGGCGCCGATCCGGCTTCAGCAACACGGTCGTCGGGAACTGGTGATGCGGCGTCACATAGACCGCGCGCACGCGCGTCTTGCGACAGGTGGACTCGAGCTCGTCGAGGCGCATGCCCGAGGCGTCGAGCCCGACGGGCAGGACCTGGGCGCCGGCCGCGCGAAAGGCCTCGCGCGCCGGCGGATAGCTCAGCTCCTCCATCACGACCGGATCGCGCGGCCCGGCGAGAATGCGCGCCGCGAGATAGATCGCCATCTGACTGCCGCGCGTGAGGCAGATGTTGTCCGGCGTCGTGCTCAGGCCGCGATCGATGTTGAGCATGGTCGAGACGGCGACGCGAAGCGCCAGCGACCCGCGCGGATCACCGTAACCCAGCTCGTTGCGCTGCGCCGCCCGGCTCAGCGCCGAGCGATAGGCCCGGGCGAGCGGCACGACCGGCACCTGTCGGGTGTCGGGTGCGCCGTCGTCGAAGGCCAAGAGATTTTTTTCGGGCAGGAATGCCGGAATATTGGGCGCCGTGCCGACGAGGCGGAAGTCGGGTCGATCCGGCATATGCCGCGTCGGCAGGCCCGGCCGGCCGTCGTTCTCTTCGAGAGTCGGCAGCTCGGAGGAGACGAATGTCCCGCGCGTGCGATCAGCTTTGCCCCAGCCTTGCGCGATGAGTTCGTCGTAGGCGTCAATCACCGTCTTCCGGTTGATTCCCAGGTTTTCGGCCAGTTCGCGCGTGCCGGGAAGGGCGCTGCCGGGCGCCAACCGGCCGCGGCGGATCTCCTCGATCAGTGCGTAGGCGATCTGCAGATAGACCGGCATGCGGCCGCCCCGGCGGATCGCGATCTTGAACGGCCACGGACGCAGCAACTGGACCCCTCAACATTTAAAAACTGGACGTTCAGGCTGGTCCATTACGTGCATAGCCTTTTGCGATGGTCGAGAGAAAAAGCGACCGCAACAGGGAGATCGGGTCCCGACGTGGCGCGGGTGGTCGCCAGTCGCAGAAGGGGGTTTGCCCATGTCTGGTTCCCGGCTGAAGCCGAATTGCCTGAATTTCTATGAATTGCTGGCGCAGAACGTCGCGCTGATCTCGCCGACCATGACCGCGGCGCTGATCGTGCCGGTGATGTACTCGAACACCGGCAACTGGAGTTGGCTGTCCTATGCCTTGGGTACGATTATGCTCCTGTTCGTCGCCTACAACCTCAACCAGTTCGCGCGGCGGTCGACCACATCTGGTTCGATGTACGCCTACACCTGCCGCGGTCTCGGTCTCACCACCGGCGGCATCAGCGGCTGGGCCCTGATCTGGGCCTATCTCGGCATCGCGATGGCCGGTGTCACCGGCTTTTCGATCTTCGCCGATACGCTGCTCGGCATGATCGGCGTCCACGTGCCGTTCGTCGTCCTGTTCGCGGCCTGTGTCGCCATTGCCTGGTACTGTGCGTGGAAGAACGTCACGATGTCCCTGATCCTGACTCTGGCGCTCGAAGGCATGTCCGTGTCCTTCATTCTGCTGCTCTGCGCCATCGTGCTGTTCCACCATAACTTCGCGTTCGACAGCACGCAGTTCACGGTCAACACGCTGCCATGGTCGAGCGTCGGCCTCGGCGTGGTGGTGGCGATCTTCAGCCTGGTCGGCTTCGAATCCGCCACCGCCTTCGGTGACGAGGCGAAGAATCCGCTGAAGACGATCCCGCGCTCGGTTTACGTGAGCCTCGTCATCTCGGGCCTGTTCTTCGTCTTC
>DATLUT010000113.1:0-38427 GCA_035532975.1 Allostellaceae bacterium | reverse complement strand
GGCGCCACCAGCACCAGTTCGTTGCCAAGCAGGTTGCGCCGGGTCGCCGGCCGGATGAGCTTGCGGCTCTGCACATAGTCCATCCACTTGAGGTCGGCCGAGATGAACAAATCGGCCGGCGCGCCGGCATCGATCTGTCGCGCAAGCGCCGAGCTCGCCGCGTACGAGATCCGCACCGTGTCGCCGGTTTTCGCCTGGTAGGCAGCGGCCGCCGCGTCGAGCGCGTTCTTCAGGCTGGCGGCGGCGAAAACGGTGAGCGTCGCGGCCTGGGCGGGGAAAATCGGGTATATCGGTGAAAGCATCGCCGCCACCAGAATCCCGACCAGAAGCCAACGTCGACGCATGTGTCCCTCCCGCGTTATATCCTACAGGATATAACGGAAATTGTGCCGCGCGGAAAGAGGGCGCGTTGGCCCGTCTGGCGCGCCTAGAGCAGCGTGTCGACGACCCGATCGGGCGGGCGGTGGCCGTCGGCGAAGGTCTTGATGTTGAGGATGACGCGCTGGCCGGTGTCGATACGGCCTTCGAGCGTCGCCGAGCCCATATGGGGCAGCAGCACGACGTGGTCGAGCGCCAACAGCTGGGAATTGACCAGCGGCTCGCGCTCGAACACGTCGAGGCCGGCGCCGGCGATCGCGCGCTCGACCAGCAGGCGCGTCATCTCCTCCTCGTCGATGACTTCGCCGCGCGAGGTGTTGACCAGGATCGCCGTCGGCCGCAGCAGCTTCAGCCGGCGCGCGGACAGCAGGTGGTAGGTCGCCGGCGTGCGCGGGCAGTTGATCGAGACGATGTCCATGCGCGCGAGCATGGCGTCGAGGCTCTCCCAATAGGTCGCCTCGAGCTCCTGCTCGATGTCCGGGTCGACGCGATGGCGGTTGTGGTAGTGGATCGACAGGCCGAAGCCGCGGGCGCGCCGCGCCACCGCCTGGCCGATGCGGCCCATGCCGACAATGCCGAGCCGCTTGCCCCAGAGCCGCGACCCCAGCATGAAAGTCGGGCTCCAGCCGAGCCAGTGGCCCTCGCGCAGGAGCCGCTCGCCCTCGCTGACGCGCCGCGCCACGGCGAGGATCAGCGCCATCGTCATATCGGCGGTGTCCTCGGTCAGCACGCCCGGCGTGTTGGTGACCATGACGCCCTTGGCCTTCGCGGCGACGAGATCGATGTGATCGACTCCATTCGAGAACGAGGCGACGAGCTTCAGCCGCGGACCGGCCGCCGCGATGATCTCGGCGTCGATCCGGTCGGTGACAGTCGGCACCAGCACGTCCGCCTCGCCCATCGCCGATTTCAGCTGTTCGACCGTCAGCGGCTCATCGCTGTCGTTCAGCCGCGCGTCGAACAATTCCATCATCCGCGTCTCGATCACGTCCGGCAGCTTGCGGGTGACGACGACCAGCGGTTTTTTCGCCGACATCGAATGCGCTCTCCTCCGGGCGCAAGGCCTAGCAAGCAAGCCGCCGGGTGTCCAGCCATGCGCGGAACGCGCTTGACCCGGCGCGGCATCGACGGCGAGAAGAGGCGCAATGGAGCACAAGGGGGAGCGTCCGGCAGCGGTTTTCGCAGCGGCGATGGGCTCGGTCGTGCTGTTCGCGCTGACCGCACCGTTGACCCGGGCGATCACGGGCGACATCGATCCGCTGCTCCTCGGCATGCGGCCGGCTGCGGCGGCGCTGGTGGCGGTTCCTCTGATCGCGGCATTGCGGCTGCGCGGTCCGCGCAACCGGCACGAGTGGACGCTGCTCGCGCTGTCGGCGTCCAGTAGCTTCGTCGCCTTTCCGCTGCTCTTCACCCTGGGTCAGGCGCGCACCTCGGCAACCCATGGCGCCCTCATCCAGGCCGCGATGCCGATCTTCACCGGCCTGGCGGTGGCCATCGTCGAGCGCCGCCGGCCTGGCGCCTTCTGGTGGCTGGGCGCGGCGCTCGCCTTTCTCGGCGAGGGCATCCTGTTCGCGTTCCGCGGCGGCGCCGGGCACGAGGCAACCCTCGGCGGCGATCTTCTGGTCCTGGCGGCGTCGGCGCTGTCCGCGAGCGCCTATGTGGCGGGCGCGCGGCTGTCGGCCCTCATCGGCGCCCTGTCGGCGACGCTGTGGTGCGTCGGGATCGGCGGCCTTGTCCTCATGCCGTTCGCCGTGATCCGGATTCCGATGGTCGACTGGAGCCGCTTCGGCGTCGGCGATCTGATCGCGGTCGCGACCCTCGCCTACGGCCCCAATCTGACGGCCTTTATCGCCTGGTTCTGGGCGCTGCACACCGGCGGCGTACAGCGCGTCGCGGTCTTCCAGTTCGCCGTGCCGCCGTTGTCGGTCCTGATCGCAATCTTCTTTCTGGGCGAGCAATTGACGCCGTCGCTCGTGCTGGCGCTCGCGCTGGTGCTCGGTGGCATCGCCATCGCGCGCCGCCGCCGCCGAGGCTTGACCCAGCCGCGCGTCGCGGGTTAGACCGCGCGATGCTCCGCGTCGTCGCCGCCCTGCTGCTGGCTTGCGCCCTCGCGCTGCCGGCGGCGGCCGCCGACAAGCCCAACTACCCCAAATTCATGAGCCTGCGGTCGAACGAGGTGAACCTGCGCGCCGGCCCGGGCGAGCAATATCCGATCCGCTGGGTCTATCGGCGCCAGGGGCTGCCGGTCGAGGTCATTGCCGGCTACGACGTCTGGCGGCGGGTGCGCGACTGGCAGGGCAGCGAAGGCTGGATCCACATCCGGCTTCTGAGCCCGATGCGGACCGTGATCATCCGGGTCGATACGCGCACGATCTACCAGGAGCCGGCGCGCGATTCACCGGCTCTGGCCAAGCTCGAGCCGGGCGTCATCGCCAATCTGCTCGAGTGCCGCAATGCGTGGTGCCGGATCGAAACCCGCGGCCATCGTGTCGTCCGCGGCTGGCTGCTGCGCAGCGAAATCTGGGGCGTCACGCCCGACGAGACCGTCGAATAGCGGATACCCCCGGCAGCGCGCGATCACCGCCGCACACCACGCGTTTACGACGCCCACCGCCAAAACCGAGGAGACCGGCATGTACTATTACGTTCATTACGGCGTCACCTTCGGCAATGCGCTCGCCATCGCCATGTCCTGGACCACGAACAAGAGCGTGATCTGGGCGGTGATCGACGGATTTCTGAGCTGGTTCTATGTGATCTATTACGTGCTGGCGCACGTCACCTGACTTCGGTCGCGGCCATGCGTGCCGCGCCGTTTGTTGGAAGGCACCACGCGCCCGTGCCGCCCGGGCTTATGCCGCCCGAGCAGCCCCGGGTTCGACCGTTAGAGCGCCGTTGCGCCTTCGAAACGGCGGAACGCGTTTTCGAGCAGACCGGTGACCATCACGCTGATGCCCGCCGGGAGCAGCTGAAGCGAGAGCGTCGCTCCGTTCCGGAACCGCACGCCGTCGCGCCAGGCGCCGCGGTCGAGATGTACGAAAGTTGCGTCCTCGATCGCGTGCAGGCCATGCCGTTCCTGCACCTCGGCGGGTATGCCTTCAAGCCGCAAAGCCGTGTCGCAGGGCACGCACACCGGGATCGACGCATCGCCCGGCGCCGCCACCCCCATCGAGCCGCTGCCGAAGCGGGTCGTCACGTAACGCTCGCCTTCCCGCGCCGGCCGTGTCCTGTACGCTTCGAGGGAATAGTCGCACATCGGTTACCTCCTACCCACAAGGCCGGCAAGGTGCTTGCCGGTCCTTTTGACGATCTGGTAACGCGCGAGCGCGCGATTAAGATCATCGCGAAAAAAAATATGGGGGAGGCTGCGGCCGGACCGGCCGGCCGGCGAGCTTCAGGCCAGATCGCCGGCCAGCGTCGCGCGGGCGGCTTCGCTCAGCACCGCGATGTGATGATAGTTCGGATGCTCGATGCCGATTTCGACCCGCGTGCCGGGCGTGCGGAACTTGTCCTTCTGCGCGCGGGTGACGGGAAAGCGCATGAACTGGACTGACGAGGCCTTGCCGTCGGGCGAGGTGTTCTCGCGCGTCGGATCCGGCTCGCCGACGATCTTCTCGCCGGCGAAGGCGATGTACATCCGGTTCTCGACGCCGCCGAGCTGGCCGAGCATGCGGGCGCGCTGCACCGGATCGTCGATCTCGAACATCACCGTCGCGATCAGCTCGTCGCCCTTGGGGATGAGCGGATTGTAGGCGGCGAGCTCGTCGGCGATCTGCGCCTCGCCGCCGCGCTCGACCACCAGCATCTCGTGCACCTGATGCCACATGGTGTCGAAATTCTCGAAGTAGAAGGTCGCCAGCGGGCCGACTTCGGCGCGGCGGTTCTTCTTGATCGCGGTAATGCGCTGGCGATAGCTGCGCCGGTCGCGCTCGTATTGCTCCATCGGCAGGATGTCGGCACGGGTGAGTTCGCGGAATTGGGTCATGCGGTCTTCTCCTCGGGCAAAACGCCGTAAGCGAGCGCCATGAGCTCGATCGGATGATAGGTCTCGGCGGGCGCCTTGCCGTCGGTGCCGAGCGCCGCCATGCCCTGGCGGATATGCATCGCGGCGAGCGGGCATTCCGAGGCGAGATAGGCCTTGTCCGCCTTGGCGGCGGTACGCGCGACCGGCTTGCCGACCTTGATCGCGGTATCGAAATTCGCCTTCATCACGCCCCACGAGCCGCCGTGGCCGGAGCAGCGCTCGATCACGCTGAGTTCGGTCGACGGCAGCAGGCGCAGCAGCTCCGCCGCCTTCTGGCCCATGTTTTGCGCCCGCGCGTGGCAGGCGATGTGGACGGCAACGCCGCCCGCGAGCGCCGACAAACCGCCGGCGAGGCCTTCCTTCTTGGCGATCGCCACCAGGTATTCGCTGGCGTCGAAGGTGGCGCGGGCGAGGACCTTTACGTCCTCGTCGCCGGGCAGCAGCAGCGGCCATTCGAACTTGAGCATCAGCGCGCAGGACGGCACCGGTGCCACCACATCGTAGCCTGCCTCGATTCGAGGCCGCAGCGCCTGGGCCACGCGCTTGGCCATCGCGGCGACGCGCGCGACGTCGCCGCGCTCGAATTGCGGCATGCCGCAACAGCCGGGATAGGCGACCTCGGTCGCGACGCCATTCTTGGCCAGGATCGCGCGCAACGCCTCGCCGATGCGCGGATGGTTGTAGTTGACGAAACAGGTCGCGTAGATCAGCGCCTTGCGACCGAAGGCCGGCGCATCCTTGTCCACCGTCGGCGCATTGTCCTTGGCGCGCATGACGAAGGTGCGGCCGTGGAATTGCGGCAGGTCGGCGCGGCGATCGACGCCCGCGACCTTCTCCATCGCCGGCCGGGTCAGCCCGTTGCCGGTCTTGCTCGCCCAGTTGGCGAGCGGCGCCACCGCGCCGGCCAGCCGGCCGTTGCGATCGGTCTCGGCCAGTTGCCGCTGGGCGAACTCACCCTGCCCCGCCTTCAGCTGCGCGGCGCGATAGCGCAGCATGGTGTGCGGAAAATCGAGATTGAACTGGTGCGGCGGAACGTACGGGCACTTGGTCATGAAGCACATGTCGCAGAGCGTGCAGGCGTCGGCGACCTTGGCGTAGTCCTTGCGGTCGACGCCTTCGAGCTCGTTCGGGCTCGCGTCGATCATGTCGAAGAGCCGCGGGAAGCTGTCGCACAGATTGAAGCAGCGCCGGCAGCCGTGGCAGATCTCGAAGATGCGGTGCATCTCCGCTTCGACCTTGGCCGGATCGTAAAAGTCGGCGTCCTGCCACGGAATTGCGTGGCGCGTCGGCGCGTCGAGGCTGCCTTCCCGCATTGAAGGTTCCTAACCGGTCTAACAAAAAAATGGCGAGGAGCGCCGCAGCGCTCCCCGCAGCGATGGTCGGGCCGGATCAGCCCAGGCTATCGAGCGCCTTCTGGAAGCGCCCGGCATGGGACTTCTCGGCCTTCGCGAGCGTCTCGAACCAGTCGGCGATCTCTTCGAAGCCTTCCTGGCGCGCGGTCTTCGCCATGCCCGGATACATGTCGGTGTATTCGTGGGTCTCGCCGGCGATCGCCGCGCCGAGATTCTTCTTGGTGTCGCCGATCGGCTTGCCGGTCGCCGGATCGCCGACCTCCTCGAGGAACTCGAGATGGCCGTGGGCGTGGCCGGTTTCGCCCTCCGCGGTCGACCGGAACACCGCCGACACATCGTTGAAGCCTTCGACGTCGGCCTTCTGGGCGAAATAGAGATAGCGACGGTTGGCCATGCTCTCGCCGCCAAACGCATCCTTCAGGTTCTGCTCGGTCTTCGAGCCTTTGAGTGCCATTGCAAGCCTCCTCGGGGTTGGAAAACGGGCCGGCAGACGCATTGCGTCCGCCACGCGCTCTATATGAACCCGCCGGATGCCTGAGTCAACAGTTTAGAATAGCTCTAGTCTATGGCCTAAAGGCCGACTAGTTATGGCGAAAGATTGGCTAAGCGCGGCCCTTTTGGGCGGCTTTTTCGATCCGGACGATCACGTCGACGCGGCGGATCGAGCCGCCCTCGGGCGGCGGCGGCACGTTGCTGACGGCGATGCTGTCGCCGGGGATGTCACGGAGCTTGCCGCTGTCTTCGTAGAAGAAATGGTGGTGGTCGCTAACGTTGGTGTCGAAATAGGAGCGGCCGGAATTGATCACCACCTCGCGCAGCAAGCCGGCACCGACAAACTGGTGCAGCGTGTTGTAGACGGTGGCCAGCGAGACCGGAATCTGCGCCGCTAGCGCCTCACCATGCAGCTCCTCGGCCGCGACGTGGCGGTCGCCCTTCTCGAACAGCAGCCGCGCCAGCGCGAGGCGTTGGCGCGTCGGCCGCAATCGCGCGGCACGGAGCAATTCGAGCGCGTTGGCAAAGGGACGGGTCATCGCTCGCTTATATGGGATGGGACAGGTCGGACGCCAAGGATAGAGTGCCTCTAAGTTAGCTCAGAACGGCTCGTCGGCAAAGGACAGATTTAGGGCCGTTGGCGGCCCGTTACCGACCGCCACCGCCCTCAGTTGCCGGTCTGCAACCGCTCGACCAGGTCGCGCACCGAGGGGATGAAGCCGTTGGCGTAGAACGGGTCGGTGGCGAAACGATAGGCGTTGTGGCCCGAGAACATGAGCTGGAACTCAACGTCCTCGCTATGGGCGATGTTCTGCAGCGTCTTCTGGATGCAGAAGCTGCGCGGGTCGGCCTTCTTGCCGGTGGTGCCTTCCTCGTTCTGCGCCCAGTTCGAGAACAGGCACGCCGACAGGCAGCCCATGCAATTGATCTGGTCGTTGCGGATCTCGAGCGCCTTGCGCGGCGCCACGAAGACGAGAGTCGAGTCCGGCGTCCGCAGCGCCTCGGTGAAGCCCTGCGCCACCCAAATGAGCGCGCGCTCGCGGTCGTGCGGCGTGACATAGACGATGCGCTTGCGCGCGCCAACCTCGAGCGTCGCCAAGTGGTCGCCGACCGCCTCGATCGAATACGGGATCTGGCGCTCGGAACGCTCCTCGAGCTCGGCGAGGAAATTGTTGCGCACCGCCGAGGAATAGAATCCGGTCGGGCTGAAGCGCTGCAGCCGGATGTCGCCCTCTTTGAGGGACAGCAGCTTGTGCTTCCACGCGTCGGAGATCGGGCTTTCGCGGGTGAGGAGGGCGCGGGTGCCGAACTGGAAGGCGATCGGGCCGAGATCGGGATTGCCGATCCAGTCTTCCCAATCCTTGAGGCACCAGACGCCGCCGGCCATGACGATCGGCGTCTCGCCCAGGCCGAACTCGCGCATCATCTGCCGGAGCGCGTAGACGCGCGGGAAGGGCGGCTCGGGCTGCTCGGGATCTTCGCTGTTGGTGATGCCGTTATGGCCGCCGGCGAGCCAGGGATCCTCGTAGACCACCGCGCCGAGCCACTCACGGAACTTGTGGTAGGCGCGCTTCCAGAGGGCGCGGAACGCCCGCGCCGACGAGACGATCGGATAATAATGGACACCGTAGCGCGCGCAGATCTCGGCAATGCGATAGGGCATGCCGGCACCGCAGGTGACGCCGTTGACGAGGCCCTTGGTGCCTTCGAGCACGCCATAAAGGATGCGCTCGGCCGCCGCCATCTCCCACAGGATGTTCATGTGCAGGCGGCCTTCGCCCGAGGCCTGCTCGTACGCGACTTTCGCCTGGTGGATGCCGCCGGCGATGGCATAGCGCACCAGCTCCTCGTGCCGCTCGCGCCTTGTCTTGCCGTGATAGATCTGGGCGATGGTGCGGCCCTGCGCGTCCTTGGAATCGGCGTTGACGCCGGAGAACGTACCGACGCCGCCGCACGCCGCCCAGGCGCCGGAGCTTTCGCCATTCGAGATCGAGATGCCCTTGCCGCCTTCGACCAGCGGCAGGACGTCGCGACCCGAAATCCTGAGCGTGTTCAGCGCCTTCACGCCATGACCCTCTCTGCGATGCCCTTTCGCTGCCTATCTGGGGCAGGCCGATGGAGCGGTCAACCCCGAATGATCAGCCCGCCGGCGTGGTGCTGGCGGCGTCGCGCTGGCGACGCTCGTCGGCCAGCTTGCCGCCGATATCCGCGCCAGTCGCCTGGTCGACCTGCTTCATCGACAGCTTCACCTTGCCGCGGTCGTCGAAGCCCAGCACCTTGACCTTCACCTGGTCGCCGACCTTGACCACGTCGGTGGTCTTGCCGACGCGCTGCGGCGCCAGCTCGCTGATGTGGACGAGGCCATCCTTGGCGCCGAGGAAGTTGACGAAGGCGCCGAAGTCCATCGTCTTGACCACCTTGCCGGTATAGATCACGCCGACCTCGGGTTCGGCGACGATGCCCTTGATCCATTCGATCGCCGCCTTGGACGCATCGGCGTCGACCGCGGCGACCTTGATGGTGCCGTCGTCCTCGATGTCGATTTTGGCGCCGGTGACCTCGCAGATCTCGCGGATCACCTTGCCGCCGGAGCCGATTACCTCACGGATCTTGTCCTTGGGGATGCTGATCGTCGTGATGCGCGGCGCGTTCTGGCTGACGCCTTCGCGGGCGTGCTCGAGCGCCCGGCCCATCTCGCCGAGAATGTGCAGCCGCCCGTCGCGCGCCTGCGCCAGCGCGACGCGCATGATCTCCTCGGTGATCGAAGTGATCTTGATGTCCATCTGCAGCGCGGTGACGCCCTGCTCGGTGCCGGCGACCTTGAAGTCCATATCGCCGAGATGGTCCTCGTCGCCGAGGATGTCCGAGAGCACGGCGTAGCCGGAGTCCTCCTTGATGAGGCCCATGGCGATGCCGGCCACCGGCCGCTTCAAGGGCACGCCCGCGTCCATCAGCGAGAGCGACGCACCGCACACCGTCGCCATCGACGACGAGCCGTTCGATTCGGTGATCTCCGAAACGACGCGGATGGTGTAGGGAAAGCTCTCCGCCACCGGCAACAGCGGGTGAACGGCGCGCCAGGCGAGCTTGCCGTGACCGATCTCGCGCCGGCCCGGCGAGCCCATGCGCTTGGTCTCGCCGGTTGCGTAAGGCGGGAAGTTGTAGTGCAGCATGAAATTCTGCCGGAATTCGCCCTCGAGCGCGTCGATGATCTGCTCGTCCTCGCCGGTGCCGAGCGTGGTCACCGCCAACGCCTGCGTCTCGCCGCGGGTGAACAGCGCCGAGCCGTGGGCACGGGGCAGGACGCCGACCTCGACCGAGATCGGCCGGACGGTTTTGGTGTCGCGACCGTCGATACGCGGCTGGCCCTTGAGGATGGCGCCGCGCACGATATCGGCCTCGAGCGACTTGAAGACTTTGCCGGCGAGCGTGCGCTCGGCCTCGTCGGGGAAGAGCTCGGCGAGCTTGGCGCGCGACGCTGCGAGCAGATTCGAGCGCGTCTGCTTCTGGCGCTCGGCATAGGCGGCGGCGATGTCGGCGGAAACTGCCGGCGCCAGCTTGGCTTCGAGCGCCTTCTTCGGCGCCTCGACCTCGGGCAGATCCCACGGCTCCTTGGCGGCGGATTCGGCCAGCTCGATGATCGCGTCGATCACCGGCTGCAAGCCCTTGTGGCCGAACATGACGGCGCCGAGCATGACATCCTCGGACAGCTCCTTGGCCTCGGATTCGACCATCAGCACGCCGTCCTTGGTGCCGGCGACGATCAGGTCGAGCTCGGACAGCTTGACGTCGTCGATTTTCGGATTGAGCACGTACTGGCCGTCGACATAGCCGACGCGCGCGCCGCCGATCGGACCCATGAACGGGATGCCCGAAAGCGTCAGCGCCGCCGAGGCGCCGACCAGCGCCACGATGTCGGGATCGTTCTCGAGGTCGTGCGACAGGACGGTGCAGACGACCTGGATTTCGTTGAGGAATCCGGGCGCGAAGAGCGGGCGGATGGGGCGATCGATCAGCCGCGAGGTCAGAACCTCCTTCTCGGACGGACGGCCTTCGCGCTTGAAGAAGCCGCCCGGAATCTTGCCGGCGGCAAAGGTCTTTTCCTGATAATTGACGGTCAGCGGGAAGAAATCCTGTCCCGGCCTGACCTGCCGGGCGCCGACCGCGGTGCACAGCACCGAAGTCTCGCCGTAGGTAACGAGCACAGCGCCGTCGGCCTGCCGCGCCATTCGTCCGGTTTCGAGCACGAGGCGGCGACCGCCCCAGTTAAGCTCCTTGCGATACACGTCGAACATCGTCGATCTCTCTCTCTTTGCTCTCTCTGGTGAAAGGAATGCCGCCAAACAGCGCGCGATGGAGGCCCATCGCCGCGGCATCGTCCGTGCGGTGTGTCGTCATGGCCGGCGCGCGCCGGCCGGAGGACTGCGGTCTCAGCGGCGCAGTCCCAAGCGGTCGATCAGCCCTTCGTAGCGCGCGGCATCGATGCGCTTCAGATAGTCGAGCTGGCTGCGGCGCTGACCGACCATGACCAGCAGACCACGGCGCGAATGGAAATCCTTGGTGTGGGTCGCGAGATGCTCACTGAGCTTCTGGATGCGCTCGCTGAAGATGGCGACCTGAACTTCGGGCGAGCCGGTATCGCCCTCTTTGCGCGCATATTCGGAGACGAGCTCCTGCTTGCGCGCGACGCTAATCGACATCGGAATTGTCTCCTTCGAACTCAGGTGTTCAGCACACGCAGGGGGCGAATTCCCCCGGCCGCGACTTCGGCGAGCGCCACCAGCTTGCCGCCCAGCGTCGCACAGATCGTAGCGCCGTTGCCGATTTGGGAGAGGCACGCCCGATCTTGTGGGCGCAACGGCGTCACGGCCTGACCGCAACGCAGGGCTTTCGCCTGGTCCTCCGTCAGGGCGAGCGCCGGGATGTCGTCCAGCGCCGTCTCGAGCGGAAGCAAATGCCCGGAAGCGGCCGGACTATGCCCGAGGGCCGCCAGATTATCCAGGGAAATCGCCTGTTTGAGGCTAAAGCGGCCGACCGCAAGCCGCCGCAAATCGGCAACAAAACCGCGGGTTTCGAGCGCCTCGCCGAGGTCGCGGGCGAGGCTGCGGATATAGGTGCCGGGGCCGACTTCGGCCTCGAACACCGCCCGGCCGGGGTCGGGCAGCTCTACCAGGTCGAGCCGCCGCACCGCGACCGGCCGGGCGAGGAGCTTGGCCGCGGCTCCCGCCCGCGCCAGCGCATAGGCGCGCTTGCCGGCGACCTTGATCGCCGAGAAATCCGGCGGCCGCTGGCTGATCGTGCCGATAAAGCGCGGCAGCGTGGCCCGGATCTCGGCTTCGCTCGGCCGGCGGTCGCTGGTTGCGATCACCGCGCCCTCGGCGTCGTCGGTCGTGCGCGCTTCGCCCCACTGCACGGTGAAGCGATAGACCTTTGTGTCGTCGACGACGAAGGGCACTGTCTTGGTCGCCTCGCCGAGCGCGATCGGCAACACGCCCGTCGCCAGCGGATCGAGCGTGCCGGCATGGCCCGCCTTGGCGGCGTTGAAGGCGCGCTTGACCGCGGCGACGGCGCGCGCCGAGGTCAGGCCCAAGGGCTTGTCGAGGATGACCCAGCCGTGGATGGCCGCGGCGCCCTGCCTAGCACGCATCGCCGGGTTTTTTGTGCGCGGGCTTGGTCGGCGGCGCGAGATCGCGCGCGACTTCGGGCCGGCGCAGCAGCGCGTCGATGTGGCTCGCGTGCTCGAACGAGGTGTCGAGCGTGAAATGCAGCGCCGGCGTGTGGCGCAGCTTGACCGCCTGAGCCATTTCGCGGCGCAGATAACCCTCGGCGCGCTTCAAGCCCGCCATCACCTCCGGCACGTGCGCGCCGGCGAGCGGCACGATATAGGCGGTGGCGTTCTTGAGATCGGGCGACACCCGGACCTCGGTGACGGTCAGGGCGATGCCCGCCAGCGCTGGATCGTGCAGGCCGTGCTCCAAGATGCGCGCCAGCGCATGGCGCATCTCCTCGCCGACCCGCAGCGGCCGGGAATTCTGCTCCGATTTCGACATCGCGATCCTTGCGATCAGCGGCGCGCCTTTAGAGCGCGCGGGCGACCTCTTCGACTTCGAAGCACTCGATCACGTCGCCCTTCTCGACATTCTCATAGTTTTCGAAGGCCATGCCGCATTCGGTGCCCTCGCGCACCTCGCGGACCTCGTCCTTGAAGCGCTTCAGGGTCTTGAGGCTACCCTCGTGGATGACGACGTTGTCGCGCAACAGCCGGACCTTGGCGCCGCGACGCACCAGCCCTTCGGTGACCATGCAGCCCGCCACTTTGCCGACCCTGCTGATGTTGAAGACCTCGCGGATCTGGGCGTTGCCGAGGAAGCGCTCGCGCCGCGCCGGCGCCAGCAGGCCGGACAGCGCGCCCTTCATGTCCTCGATCACCTCGTAGATGATCGAGTAGTAACGAATCTCGACGCCGTCGCGCCGCGCCAGGTCGCGCGCCTGCGGATTGGCGCGGACGTTGAAGCCGATGATCACGGCGTTCGACGCCTTGGCCAGGATCACATCGCTCTCGTTGATGCCGCCGACTGCGGCATGCAGCACCCGCACCGCGACCTCTGCCGTACCGAGGCCCTTGAGCGAGGCGTTGATCGCCTCGAGCGAGCCCTGCACGTCGGACTTGACCACGACCGCGAGCTCCTTGGCGGTGCCGGCGGCGATTTGCGAGAACATTTGCTCCAGCGTGCCGCGTCCGGCCGCGGCGGCGGCCTTCTGGCGGCGAAGCCGCACGCGGTATTCGGTGATATCGCGCGCCTTGGCCTCGCTGTCGACGACGATGAAGTCGTCGCCGGCGAGCGGCGTGCCGTTGAGACCGAGCACCTCGACCGGCGCCGACGGCCCGGCGGACGCCACGGTCTGGCCGCGATCGTCGATCAGCGCGCGCACCCGGCCCCATTCGCCGCCAGCGACGAAAATGTCGCCGGTCTTGAGCGTGCCGCGCTTGATCAGCACGGTCGCGACCGAGCCGCGGCCGCGCTCGAGCTTGGCCTCGATCACCGTGCCTTCGGCGGCGCGGTCGGGATTGGCCTTGAGGTCGAGCACTTCGGCCTGCAGCAGGATCGCTTCCTCGAGCTTATCGAGATTGATCTTCTTGGTTGCGGAGACTTCGACGTCGAGCACCTCGCCGCCCACGTGCTCGAGCACGACTTCGTGCTGCAGCAGATCCTGGCGCACGCGCTCCGGCTTGGCGTCGGGCTTGTCTATCTTGTTGATGGCGACGATCATCGGCACCTTCGCCTCGCGCGCGTGGCGGATGGCTTCGACCGTCTGCTCCTTGATACCGTCGTCGGCCGCGACCACCAGTACGACGATGTCGGTGATCTGCGCGCCGCGCGCGCGCATCGCCGTGAAGGCCTGATGGCCCGGCGTATCGATGAAGGTGATGCGCTGGCCGTTTTTGAGCGTCACCTGATAGGCGCCGATATGCTGGGTGATCCCGCCGGCCTCGCCCGAGACGACGTCGGTCTCGCGCAGCGCGTCCAGAAGCGATGTCTTGCCGTGATCAACGTGGCCCATGACGGTGACGACGGGCGGCCGCGGCTTGAGGCTCTCGGCGGGATCGGCCTCGCCCACCAGACCCTCTTCGACGTCCGCTTCGGAGACGCGGCGGACTTTGTGGCCGAACTCGGTCGCGATCACCTCGGCGGTGTCGGCGTCGACGGTCTGATTGATCGTCGCCATCACGCCCATGTCGAAGAGCTTCTTGACCACCTTGGCGCCCTGCTCGGCCATGCGGTTGGCGAGCTCCTGCACCGTGATCGTCTCGGGAACCACCACCTCGCGTGCCTGCTTGACCTGGCTTTCGCCCCGCTGGAGTTGCTGCAGGCGCAGCTTCTCGCGTTCGCGCTGACGGCGGAACTGCGATTCGCTGCGTATCCGCTCCTCATCCTCTTGGTTGAGAGCGCGCGTAACGGTGAGCTTGCTGCGCTGCTTGGGTTCGTCGCGACGTGGCGCGATGGCCGGACGTTTCGGCCCGGCGCCGGGGCGGCGCGCGCGGTCGTCTTCCTCTTCCTCGACGATCTTGACTTTACCAGCCGCCGACAGCGCCGCGACCTTGGCAGCGGCGGCTTCGCCCGCGCGCTTGGCAACCTCGCGGCGCGACAGCTCTGCGGCCTGCTCCGCCTTGCGGTCCTCGGCGCGTTTTTCATCGGCGGTGCGCGGTTCGACTTTCGGCGCCTCGACCGGCCGCGGCTGCGGCTCGGCGGCGCGCGCTTTGGCAACCTCCCGCTCGCGTTCGGCCGCGGCGTGTGCCTCGGCAGCGGCCTGCTCCTCGGCTTTGAGCGCGCCCTTGAGAGCGCGCGCACGACGCGCGGCCTCTTCCGGCGTCAGACCGTGCGGCAGCACGACGCCCCGGCGCGGCGATGGAGCGGGCGAGCCCGGCGCCGACGGCTTCGGCGCTTCCTTGGCGACGGTCGGCGCCGTTTCCTGCCGCTCGGGCAGCGCGCCCGCCGCGGGCCCGGCGCGCTTGCGGCGGACCTCGACCTGTACGGTCTTGGAGCGGCCGTGCGGGAAGCTCTGCCGCACCGATCCGGTCTCGATCGGCTTGCGCAGCTCAAGCTTGCTGCTCGGGCGTCCGCCCAGCGTCAACGGACGTTTCTCGTCGCTATTCTCAGCCATTGCGCTCCAAAACCTTGACCTTCGTATCGTCCTTCACGCCGCCGCGGAAGCCTGCCAGGCGGGCCTGCTCCGCAACGAAACTCTCCGCCAGCCGCCCCTTGAGCAGCGCCGCATGCACCATGTGGTCGCGCGCAAAAGCGTGCCCCAGCTCCGCGGCGCTCAACCGATCCATCACCGGCAGCCCGGGCGCCAATCGCGTGAGCTTGCCGCGGCCATCGGCGGCGCCATCGGACGCCTCGACCAGAACCGCAGCGCCCCCGTCGCGCACTGCCTTTTCGACCTGGGTGAAGCCCGCGACCGCCTGGCCGGCGCGCCGCGCCAGACCCAGGCACTCGATCGAGCGCCGCACCAGGAGGGCCTCGACGCGTGCGTCAAGGCCGTCTTCCACCACAACGTCTTGCTTCGCCGCTCGCGTGAAAAGCCGCTTCGCCACGGCCGTTTTCACTATATCGCGGGATGCGGTCAACCACAAACCCCGGCCCGGCAAACGGCCGTCGATATCGGGCACGATGTGGCGGTCGGGGCCGACGACAAAGCGCAGCAAGGTGCCGCGGTCGCGGCTCTCGCCGGTGACGAGGCAGCGGCGCAGCGCTTCGCCCTCGCCGCCGCGGCCATGCCGGGGGCGTACGCCGGCACCCGGCGCCGTCCTTGATTCACGGGCGGGCAGCGCGATCATCGCTCGTCAGTCCGCCTTGGCGGCGGGCGCCGCCGCCGCGTCTACGGCCGGCTCTTCCGGGAACCAGTGGGCGCGCGCCTTCATGATGATGGCGTTGGCGTCGTCGGCATCGAGCTTGATGCCGGCGCCCTGCGCGATCTCGATCAGTTCGTCGCCGGCGAGATCGGCCAGGTCGTCGAGCGCCTTGACGCCTTTCTCGCCGACCGCCACCAGCAGCGCCGGGCTCATGCCTTCGACCTGCGCCACGTCGTCGGCAACGCCAAGCTCCTTGCGGCGGGTCTCGTGCTTCTCATCGCGCTGTTTGATAAAGTTCAGCGCGCGCTGCTGCAGTTCCTTGGCGACTTCCTCCTCGAAGCCTTCGATACCCGACAGCTCGTTGACCGGTACGAAGGCGATGTCCTCGACCGAGGTGAAGCCCTCGGTCACCAGGAGGTGCGCGATGACGTCGTCAACATCGAGCGCTTCGATGAAGAGCTTGGTGCGGGTGCGGAATTCCTCCTGGCGCCGCTCGCTTTCCTCGGCCTCCGTCAGGATGTCGATGTCCCAGCCGGTTAGCTGCGAAGCGAGCCGCACATTCTGGCCACGCCGGCCGATCGCCAGCGACAGCTGATCGTCGGGCACCACGACCTCGATGCGGCGTTGCTCCTCGTCCATCACCACCTTGGCGACTTCGGCCGGCGCCAGGGCGTTGACCACGAAGGTCGCGGGATCCTGCGACCAGGGAATGATGTCGATCTTCTCGCCCTGGAGCTCGGCCACCACCGCCTGCACGCGCGAGCCGCGCATGCCGACGCAGGCGCCGACCGGGTCGATGCCGCTGTCGTTCGAGATCACCGCGATCTTGGCGCGCGACCCCGGATCGCGCGCGACCGCGCGAATCTCAATGATGCTGTCGTAGATCTCGGGCACTTCCTGGGCAAACAGCTTGGCCATGAATTGCGGATGCGTGCGCGACAGGAAAATCTGCGGCCCGCGCACTTCCTGGCGCACATCGTAAATGTAGGCGCGGACCCGCTCGCCCTGGCGGAAGCTCTCACGCGGCAGCAGCTCGTCGCGGCGCAGGATGGCCTCGGCGCGGCCGAGATCGACAACGATGTTGCCGAACTCGACGCGCTTGACCAGGCCGTTGACGATCTCGCCGACGCGGTCTTTGAACTCGTTGTATTGGCGCTGGCGCTCGGCGTCGCGCACCTTCTGGACGATGACCTGCTTCGCCGTCTGCGCGGCGATGCGGCCGAAGTCGATCGGCGGCAGCGGATCGGTGAGGAAGTCGCCGACTTCGGCCTCGGGGTTGATCTTCTTCGCGGCGGCGAGCGGGATCTGCGTCGCCTCGTTGACCACGGGATCGGCGACCTCGCGAAAGCGCATCAGCCGGATCTCGCCGCTCTTGCGATCGATCTCGGCACGGATGTCGTATTCCTGGCCGAATTTCGAGCGTCCGGCCTTCTGGATCGCCTGCTCCATCGCCTGGAGCACCTCGTCGCGATCGATGCCCTTGTCGCGCGCGACGGTGTCGGCGACTTGGAGCAGCTCGAGGCGCGGATAAGGGGTGCTGGTCTGTACGGCCATGGTGGATTTCCTCAGATGGCTTCGCTGGGCGCCTTGCGACCCGTGGCGGCGATGAGTTCGTCGGTCAGAACGAGTTTGGCGCGCGTGACGCTGGCGAGCGGCAGGCGCACGATTTCGGCGCCCAAGTTCATTTTCACGGTGTCGCCGTCGAGGCCGGCGAGACGGCCGCGGAAGCGTCGGCGGCCGTCGACCGGCTGGTTGAGATCGACCTTCGCCTCGAAGCCGGCAAAACGCTCATAGTCCTCGCGCCTGAGGAGCGGCCGGTCGATCCCGGGTGAACTGACCTCGAGCAGGTAGGGTTCGGGAATCGGATCGGCGACGTCGAGCAGCGCCGAGACGGTCTGGCTGACCAGCGAGCAGTCGTCGACCGACATCGCCGTGTCGTCCGCGCGCTCAGCCATGACCTGCAGAGTCGCGCGCCCTCCGCCGCCGGTGAACACCGCGCGCACGACGCGATAGCCCAGCGCTTCGAGCGAGGGTGCGATCAGAGCTTCGATGCTTTTGGCGTCGATCAACGCCGAACTCCTTGCGCCAAAAATAAAAAGTGGGCCCCACGGCCCACCGTTCGATCTCCCCGGCTAGCATGCCGAGGCTATGGGACTCTTGTTGTTGATTGCGCCCTTTATATAGGGAATTCCGCCGCTTGCGCAAGGCTGGCAGACGGCTTAGCCGCGCCGCGCCAGGCGGAAAAACCGCGGCTGGCGGCCGGCCGCGACCGCCTTCTGCTCATAGCGGGTGGCCGGCCAGTCGGCTGGCCGGCTCGGCCAGTCGCCGTCGCCGCGCGCCACTTCAACGAACGCCGGATGGGCGGCGATCGCCGCGGCCATCCATTCGGCGTAGTCGGGATCGTCGGTCGCGAGCCGCAACTCGGCGCCGGGGCGCAGCGTGCGCGCCAGTTGATCGAGCGTCGCGGCGGCGACGATCCGGCGCTTCTTATGGCGCTCTTTCGGCCAGGGATCGGGAAACAGGATGAAAGCGCGACCGAGGCTGCGATCCGGCAGTCGCGCCAGCAGGAGCCGCGCGTCATCGATGAACAACCGGATATTCGCCAGCTGTTCGCCCCCGATCGTCGCCACCAGTTTGGCGACGCCGTTCTCGAAGACCTCGGCACCAAGGAACCCGATTGCCGGATGGGCGCGCGCCTGCGCCGCGAGATGTTCGCCGGCGCCGAAGCCGATCTCGAGCCAGAGATCGGTCGCCAGCGGGAACAGCGCCTGTGGATCGAGCGGGTCGGTTGCCGGCAGCACGATGCGCAGCTGCGGCAGCAGCCTGTCCATCAGGGCACGGCGGCCAGCGCGCAGTTTGCGGCCGCGCCGCCGTCCATAGATCCGGCGTCGCGCGGCGCCGGTATCGGTCTCGGCGATCATGGGCAGAGAGATTCGCGGCACGGCGGCCGCATGGCAAGCGCCGCGCGCGGTCAACGCGACCGCGAGCCCGTCGGCGCATAGGCGTTGGCGATCGCCTTGGCGAGCTCGAAGACGCGACGGCGTAGCTGCGGATCGCTGATGCGGAGATAGGCGCGCACCAGCTCGAGGGTTTCGCGCCGCATGATCGGCTCGTTGCCGTAAAAGGCCTCGGCCGCTTCGCTCAGACCGCGCGGGCCCTTGGCCTCGCCGTCGACGCTCGCAGACGCGCCGCCGCCGAGGTTCATCTCCTCGAAAAAGAACGCGACCGGCACGTCGAGCGCGCGTGCCAGCTCGTGCAGGCGGCTGGCACCGATGCGATTGGTGCCGCGCTCGTATTTCTGCACCTGCTGGAAGGTGAGACCGATGGCCTGGCCGAGCTTCTCCTGGCTCATGCCGAGCAACGTGCGCCGCAGCCGGACGCGCGCGCCGACATGGACGTCGATCGGATTCGGGTGTTCGGATTTGCTGCGGCGGCCGCGGCCGCCGGCGGGATTTGGACTCATCAACGCCTGTGTACGGCCCCTGGGTCAATAATAGAGTAATCACATGCGATGGTATGCGGTCAACCGGTCCGCCCGGCATCCGATCCCCGCACGGCCATCACTGGGGTCGCGACGGCCGCCGCGGATGCCGCCGCTCGAATACGGTGACGCCGGCCGCGGCGGCAATGCCGACGACCAAGAGGACAAAAAATCCCGCGTCACCGAAACGCGCATAAAGAGTCGGTGCCAACGCGCGCGGCAACGGCGCGTCCAGCACGCCGACATCGTCGAGACCGAGCCGCGCGACCACGCGACCGAGCGGATCGACCACAGCCGAGATGCCGTTGTTGCCGTCACGCACCAGCGGCAGACCTTGCTCGACCGCGCGCAGGCGCGAAATGGCGAAATGCTGGAACGGGCCCGAGGTGAAGCCGTACCAGGCGTCGTTGGTGATGTTGAGCAGCCATTGCGGCCGCGTACCCGGCTGCACGACCTGCTCCGGAAAGATCGCCTCGTAGCAGATCAGCGGACTCACCGGCGGCAGGTTGGGCAGATCGATCGTGCGCGGTCCAGGCCCGGCCGAGAAATCGACGGTGCCCGGCGTGACCTTGTTCATCGGTAGGATGCCGCGGAACGGGACATATTCACCAAAAGGCACCAGATGGTGCTTGTCGTAGGTCGCGAGAATTTTGCCGGCGCGATCCACGACCGCGAGGCTGTTCCAATAATGCTCGATCGGCGCCGGTGGCGGATCGCTGCGCAGCGTGCCGGCGATGACGATGCCGTTCGGCGGCGCGGCCTCGGCCAGCGCGGCGCGCGCGCCGGCGTCGCGATGGAGAAACGGTGGACCCATGCTCTCCGCCCAGATCACCGCCGACACCTTGTCGAAGCCGGGCTGCCGCGTCAGGGCAAGCAGCAGGCGGAAATCGGCGACCAGCGAATTCGGATCGTTGAACAGCGTCTGCGGAATCGACGGCTGCACCAGCCGCAGCGTCACGCCGGGCAGATCGGCGCGCGGATGCGTCGCGAGCCGCCAGGTGCCGAACCCTGCCACCACGGCGATCAGCGCCGCCGCCACCGCAGCCGGGGCAATCCGAGCGCCCGACGGCGCACCAAGCCGCGCCGGCAGCGCGGCCGCCAGCACGGTGAGAAAGCTCAAGCCGTAGATGCCCACGGCGGCGGCGATTTGCAGCATCGCGGTCGAGCCCGGAAAGCCGCCCGACCAGGCGTAGCCGATCAAGTTCCAAGGAAAGCCGGTGAGCACGTGACCGCGCAGATACTCGAAGATCGCCCACGACACCGCCAACGCGCAGACGCGGCCGGTACCGGAGAGCCGAAAGAGGCGCACCGCCAAGTCGCTGAGCCACAGCGCAAGGCCGGTGAAGATCGCAAGCCCGGCCGGAATCGCGAGCTCGGCGATCGGGAAGAGCCACCAGAACTGTGCCCAATCGACGGTAAGCGCGACGGGGATCCAATAGAGGCCGGCGGCAAAAAACCCGAAGCCGAAGCTCCAGCCCAGGGCAAATGCCGCGCGGCCGTCGCGATTGCCGTCAGCGAGCCAAGCCAGACCGCCGAACGAGACCACCAGCACCGGCGTTAGATTGACCTGCATCAGATTGACCCGCGGCAGCGCAGCCGCCGCCAGCGCGCCGAGCAGCACTGCAAGACCGTAGCGGCGCCAGCCGGCGAGCGCGGCGACGCGCAAGTACCAGCGCTGCAGTGTTCCGGCCGCGGCGGCGCCGCGGCGCAAGGCTGGCGCCCGGGTATCAGCCATGGGGCGCAGTCTCGGTCGGCAGCCCCTTGATGCGCAAGCGCTTGACGCGGCGCGGATCGGCTTCAAGCACTTCGAGCGAGAATCCGGCGGGATGCTGGATCACTTCGCCGCGCCCGGGCACGCGGCCGGCCAGCACGAACACCAGGCCGCCGAGCGTGTCGATGCCTTCGGCGCGATCGGGCGGCAGCAGCGGTGTTCTGACGCGCGCCGCGAGTTCCGACAGCGGCGCGCGCGCGTCGGCGATGAGTGTGCCGTCGGGCCGCGCCACGACGCGCGGATGATCGATCGCGGCGTGCTCGTCGTCGATCTCACCGACGATTTCCTCGATGACGTCCTCGATCGTGATCAGGCCGTCGACGCCGCCGAATTCGTCGACCACCAGGGCCAGATGGACGCGCGACGCGCGCATCTGCTTCAGCAACTCGAGCACCGGCAGCGTCGGCGCCGCGAACAGCGCCTTGCGCGCGATCTGCTCGAGCGCCACCGGCGTACCGGCGGCCACGTGCGGCAGCAGGTCCTTGATGTGCAGCACGCCGACCACGTCGTCGAGCGACTCGCGGTAGAGCGGCAGGCGCGAATGGCCGTGCTCCGCCATGCGCTGCGCGGCCTCGGCGAAGGGCGTATCGACCGGCAGCGCGAGGATGTCGACGCGCGGCACCATGATGTCGGCGGCGGTGACTTCGTGCAGGCGCAGGATGTTGGTGAGGAGCGCGCGCTCTTCGGCGTCGATCGGCTCGGCCTCGCCGTGCTCCTCGATCAGTTCCTCGAGCTCGTCGCGGAGGCTCGCCGGCGCCTCGTCGCCGTCACCGCGCAGGCGCCGCAGCCACTGCCGCCAGCCGCCGCGCCGCGGCCCGATGTCAGCCATGCGCCGGCTCGTGCGCACGATAGGGATCGGCGATGCCCATGTCGGCGAGGATCGCGACCTCGAGTGCTTCCATGCGCCGGGCTTCGCCGCCGCGTTCGTGATCAAAGCCCAGCAGGTGCAGCACGCCGTGGACGACGAGATGAGCCAGGTGGTCGCCGAGCGTCTTGCCCTGGGCGCGGGCCTCGCGGCTGATCGTGCCGTAGGCGAGCACGACGTCGCCCAGCAGCCGCAGCGCCGTCCCGCGCGGTGCCGGCTCGGCACAGGCGAACGAGAGCACGTTGGTCGGCTTGGCGATGCCGCGGTAATCCCGGTTAAGCGCGGCGATCAGCGTATCGTCGGCGAGCACGACGGCGAGCTCGGCGCCGCCCAGCTTGCCGGCCGCGTGCGCGAGCGCCGCCTTGGCGGCGGCGCGACAAATCGCCGGCGCCTTTGGCAAGGCGCGCCGCCACGCCGGGGCGCGTTCGATCACGTCGATCGTGACCGGCTTTTTGCTAGCCTTCGCGCTCATCGTTCTTCGAGCGCTTGGCGCGCTGATCATGCCGGTCGTAGGCGGCGACGATGCGCGCCACCAGCGGGTGGCGCACCACGTCCGCTTCGGTGAAACGGATCATGGCGATACCGTCGACCTCCACCAGGGTCTCGGCCGCATCGGTCAGGCCCGAGCGCGTGCCTTTCGGCAGGTCGATCTGCGACAGGTCGCCGGTGATCGCCATGCGCGCGTTCTCGCCCAACCGCGTCAGGAACATCTTCATCTGCACCGGCGTCGTGTTCTGCG
Organism: Allostellaceae bacterium; assembly: GCA_035532975.1. Classification (GTDB taxonomy): domain Bacteria; phylum Pseudomonadota; class Alphaproteobacteria; order ATCC43930; family CGMCC-115725; genus REEB95. The sequence goes on along the minus strand of DATLUT010000113.1, from coordinate 15,970 downwards.
CCTCGTCGAGAATGACGAAGGCGTTGGTCAGCGTGCGGCCGCGCATGAAGGCCAGTGGGGCGATCTCGATGTCGCCCAGCGACAGCCGCTTCATCACCTGCTCGCCCGGTAGCATGTCGTGCAGCGCGTCGTAGAGCGGCCGCAGATATGGATCGACCTTCTCGCGGAGATCGCCGGGAAGGAAGCCGAGCCGCTCGCCCGCCTCCACCGCCGGCCGCGACAGGATGATGCGGTCGACTTTGCCCGCCATGAGCAGATCGACCGCCATGGCGACGGCGAGATAGGTCTTGCCGGTGCCGGCGGGACCGAGGCCGAAGACCAGATCGTGCGTGCGCAGCGCCTTGATGTAGGCGGCCTGCGCGGGACCGCGCGGCGTGATGCGCCGTTTGCGGGTGCGAATCTCCTCGCCTTCGCTCCACGGCTCGTCGCGATGGGTGCCGCGATGCTGCGCCATGCGCAGCGCGGCATCGACGGCGTGTGCGTCGATCTCCTCGCCGCGCTTCAGCCGGTCATAGAGTGCCGTCAACGCCGTACGGGCAACGTCGGCGCCGTGTTCCGGGCCCGAGATCGCCAGCCGGTTGCCGCGCGACACCAGCGCCACGCCGAGTGCGTGCTCGATGCGCTCGAGATGCTTGTCATGCGCGCCGAAGAGCTGCGGCAGCAGCGCGTTGTCGGCGAACTGGAGATGGAAGCGCGCCTCGGAATCGCGCGGGCTCAAGCGGCAACCTCCCGCAACACGCCGGCCAGGCTGTTAGGCTCGATCGCGGCAACGCGCACGGTCGCAACCGATCCGAGGAGAGTGGCGGGCGCTGCTGCGTGAACTGGCTGCAGCCACGGGCTGCGGCCGGCGAGCTGGCCGGGATAGCGGCCGCGCTTCTCGAACAGCACGTCGACCGCGCGGCCGACGAATTCGGCGTTAAAGCGGCCCTGCTGTTCGCTCAGCACGGCCTGGAGCGCGGCGAGGCGTTCGGTCTTGACCGGCTCGGGCACCTGATCGTCGCGCATCGCCGCCGGCGTGCCGGGCCGCGCGCTGTACTTGAACGAGAACGCCTGGGCGAAGCCGACCGTGCGCACGAGATCGAGCGTCGCGGCGAAATCGTCGTCGCCTTCGCCGGGAAAGCCGACGATGAAATCCGACGACAGCGCGATGTCCGGCCGCGCCGCGCGCAGCGTGTCGATCGTGCGCCGATATTCGTCGGCGCCGTGGCGTCGATTCATCGCGCGCAGGATGTGATCGGACCCCGACTGCACCGGCAGATGCAGGAACGGCATGAGCTTCGGCTCGTCACGATGCGCGGCAATCAGCGCATCATCCATGTCGGCGGGATGCGACGTCATGTAGCGCAGCCGCAGCAGATCGGGATTTTCGGCAAGCGCGCAGATGAGCCGGCCAAGGCCCCAGCTACCGCCGTCCGGCGCCGTGCCATGATAAGCGTTGACGTTCTGACCCAGGAGCGTGAGCTCACGCGCGCCGTGCGCCACCAGATCGTTCGCTTCGGCGAGCACGGCGTGCACCGGACGCGACGATTCGGTGCCGCGCGTATAAGGCACGACGCAAAAGCTGCAGAACTTGTCGCAGCCTTCCTGGATCGAGAGAAACGCGCTGACGCCGGCGCGGCTGCGCGCCGGCAGCCGATCGAATTTCGAATCGGCGGGGAATTCGGTTTCGACTGGACGCCCGCCGTTCTCGGCGGCCGCGATCAGCGCCGGCAGCCGGTGATAGCTCTGCGGGCCGACCACGACGTCGACGCTTTTGGCCCGACGCAGGATCTCGCCGCCTTCCGCCTGCGCGACGCATCCGGCCACGGCAATGACCATGCGGCCGCCGCTGCGTGCCTTCCGCGCCTTGGCCGGTGCGAGACGGCCGAGATCGGAGAACAGCTTTTCCGCCGCCTTCTCGCGGATGTGACAGGTGTTGAGCAGGATTATGTCGGCGTCATCCGGCGACGGCGCGAGCGCATAGCCCGATGGCTCCAGCGCTTCAGCCATGCGGGCAGAATCGTAGACGTTCATCTGGCAGCCGTAGGTCTTGACGAACAGCTTCTTCACGCGCGCCTCACCGCGTCGGCATGGCGTCGGCGAGCGCGGGCGCCGCCGACGCCGGCACCGGCGCGGGTCGCGGCATAGCAGGCTCGCGTCCCGCCAGGGCGGCCGACAGGCCGGCGGCGATTGTCGCCGCGCAATGCTCAGCCAGCGCCTTGCGCGACGGAAAATCGGCGGCGCTCACCGCCGGGTGGAAGGTCACGTTGACGCCGAGCCGGCCGATTCCGAGCATGGTCCAGAGATGCGGTGCCAATTGCATGTCGCCGTACCAGGCGAAGAGCGGGCGATAAGATCGCCCGAGCGGCATGCCGTCAAGCCTGAGATAGGCGACTGAGACCGGCTGGATTGTGATGTTGTGGCCCGCGGCCGCTTCCGTCACCGCGGCGAACAGCGCGCTCTTGAACGGCAGCAGGCGCATACCGTCGCCGCTGGTGCCTTCCGGGAAGAGGATCAGCCGGTCGCCGGCCTGGAGCCGCGCGCTCAGCGCGTCGCGCTGCCGTGTCACGCTGCGCCGCTTGCGATCGATGAAGACGGTGCGTTGCAGCCGTGCCAGCCAGCCGAACAGGGGCCAGCCGTCGACGTCGGCCTTGGAGACGAACGAGCCCGGTATCGCGGCGCCGAGAATCTCGATGTCGAGGTAAGACGTATGGTTGGCGACGAAGAGCGTGGGCTGCGCCGACGAGACGGCGCCGTGTTGCTCGATGGAGATGCCGAGGATGCGGCAGACCAGCCGGTGATAGGCACGTGGCAGCCGTTCGGCCAGTGGGCTGCGCAGCAGCAGCAGCCCGGCCTGGACCGGCATCAGCGGCAAGGTCAGCGCGCAATACGCGATGACGCGCACGACACGCAGCACGGTGCCCTGCGGCGGCATCAGACGGCGGCCACCGCGCGCGCGCGGCGCTCGTAGTGGCGATAGTATTTCTCGGTGACCAGGTCGGTCTTCACGACGATGCAGACATCGGTGGTGTTGAACTGCTGGTCGACGACCGCGCCGTCGCCGACGAAGCCGCCGAGGCGCAGATAGCCCTTGAGCAACGGCGGCAGCTGATTCAGCGCCTCGGCCGGATCGAACGCAGCGGGCTGCAAGCGGTTCATGTCGAGATAGCGCTCGCTCAGCGCGCGTGGCCGCAGCGCCGGCGGCGCCAAGTGGTGGTGATAGAGATAGGAGAGTGGCAGCGCCAGCGCGCCGGGATCGGTGCCCGGCAGGCTGGCGCAGCCAAACATCAGCTCGATGCCGTGCTCGAACACGTAGGCCGCGATGCCGCGCCACAGCAGCTGCATCGTCGGGCGGGTGCGCGCCGGAGCGTCGATGCAAGAGCGGCCGAGTTCGAGCACCGCGCCGGGATAGTCGGCGATGCAGCTGACGTCGTATTCGGCCGCGCTGTAGAAGCGGCCGATGCGTTCCGCCGCCGCGCGACGAATCAGCCGGTAGGTGCCGACCACCGCGTCGTCGCCGGTGCCGCGCGCGTGATCGATCACCAGCAGATGATCGCAAAATTCGTCGAAATCGTCGAAATCGCGGCGCGCCAGCGCCATCTCGACGGTCGGGTGCGCGCCCATCTCCTGATAGAAGACGCGATAGCGCAGCGCCTGCGCGGCGGCGATCTCGCCGGCGTCGCACGCCAGTCGCACTTCGAGCGTGCCGGCGCGAACTTCGAGCGCGGCAACGGGCTGCGGAGGCGCGGGTTGCATGGAGGACGGGGAGTGCGCGGTCACTTCTTCGCGGACGCCGCCGCATTGTCGAGCGGCACGGCGAACAGCTCGAGCCGGTGATCGACCAGCTTGTAGCCGAGCCGCAACGCGACCTCGCGCTGCAGCTTTTCGATGACGTCGTTCTTGAACTCGATGACCTTGCCGCTCTGCAGGTCGATCAGGTGGTCATGGTGCTCGCTCGGCGCCTCCTCGTAACGTGCCCGGCCGTCGCCGAAATCGTGGCGCTCGAGAATGCTGGCTTCCTGAAAGAGCCGTACGGTGCGGTAGACGGTGGCGATCGAGATCTTCGGATCGATCGCGGCGGCACGCCGATGCACCGCCTCGACGTCGGGATGGTCGGCAGAATCCGACAGCACGCGCGCGATGACGCGGCGCTGCTCGGTCATCTTGAGACCCTTATCGATGCAGAGCTGTTCGATCCGGGACGGCATTCGCAACGGTGCCCGCGGCTATTGCCCCAAGGCTGGAATTATAGCCCAAACCAACCATCGATCCTATAGCGGGCCGCCGCGCGGCGCGGCGGCGCCCACTCATTCCGCCTTCGCCTGCCGGCCGCGCGTGCCAAGACCGATATCCTTGGCGAGCTTCGAGCGTTGACGCGCATAGTTCGGCGCCACCATCGGGTAATCCGGCGGCAAGCCCCACCGCTCGCGATACGCCTCAGGCGTCATGTTGTACGCCGTCTTGAGATGACGCTTGAGCATCTTGAGCTTCTTCCCGTCCTCGAGACAGATGATGTAGTCGGGATGGACGGAGCGCTTGACGTTGACCGCCGGCTTCGGCCGCTCGCCCGCGCCGGCGGGGCCTTTGCCGATATTGGCGAGCGACTGATAAACCTGGTCGATCAGCTGCGGCAGGTCGGTCGGCGCCACGCTGTTGTTCGAGACATGCGCCGCGACGATTTCGGTGGTCAGCTCAAGCAAACTGTTGGATGGGGCTTTTTCAGTCATTCGACCGCGTTCCTACGGGTTCTGTGGCACCCGATATAAGTATATTGGCCGGAACACGCAATGAGGATTGCGCCCGTTTACGGCTTTTGTTGGACTTCGAGCGGGGTTTTACCGTCTAGCGGGACGCGAATACACGGACTCAGGCGAGCGACCGGGCAAGGATCAGGGCATCGGCAGCGGCCGCGTCGGGCCGCCGGTAGTAGAAGGGCCGCCGGCCGACCGCGGTGAATCCCTCCGCGGCATAAAGCGCGCGCGCGATCTCGTTGTCGGCGGCAACCTCAAGCACGACGCGCGCGGATTGCGCGCCGCGCGCGATGGCATAGAGCTCGGCGAGCAGAGCGCGTGCGACGCCACGCCGGCGCGCGCCCGGGGCAACGCACAGCGTCAGGATCTCGGCCTCGCCGGCCACCACCAGCGCCAGCACGAATCCGAGCGGCTGGCGATCGTCCACCGCGAGCCGCGCATGGATCTTGGGCAGCGCGAGCAGCCGCGCCAGGGCGCCGCGCTCCCACGGGTCGTGCGGAAACGACAAAGCATGCAGCTGCGCCAAAGCGTCAAGGTCGGCGGCCTCCGCCGCGCGAAGTTGCGACGTCGTCACGGCACCGCCGCCCGTCGCGGCACCGTGGTATCGGGCGCGCGCAGATAGAACGGTCGCGGCGGCTCGACGGCGCCCGCTGCGTGGCGCGCGCGGCCGAGCCGCGCCAACCCTGCCGCATCGACCGCGCTCGTGTCGGGTGCAATCGCGACGTCGCGCGTGCCGAGCGCGGCGCGCAACCGCGACGCGGCATCGCCCGCGAGCAATAACGGACCCGGCGGCAGCCAGGCCGCAACCTCGTGCGGCAGAACCTGCGCAGACGGTCCGAGCTCGGCGCCGTCCGCAGCAAAAGCCTGGAGATAGAATTCGTCCCGCTTCGACTCGACGGCGACGACGACCGCGCGTCCTTGCCGCGTCGTCGGCGGCACTGCGGCTGCGTAAGCAGCGAACACGCCGACGCCGATCGCCGTTCGGCCGATGGCCAGCGCCAAGCCGCGCGCCGCCGCTAGGCCGATGCGGATGCCGGTGAAGCTGCCCGGGCCCGTCGTCACCGCGATGAGATCGAGCGTGGCGGGCGCGATCGCGGCCGCCGCCAGCGTCTCGGCGATCAGCGGCAGCAGGCGCTCGGCTTGGCCGCGCACCATGGTCTCGGCGCGCGCAGCGACGACGCGCTCACCGTCGAGCACGGTGCCCGCGCATTGGCTGCCCGCACTATCGAGGCCCAGAACCTTCATGCGCGCGATCATAACGTGCTAGGAGAATCAGGTCATGGCGCTACACGAAATCACCGCCGCCGGCCACGATGTCGCCCTCGATATCGCCTATGCCACGGCGGCGAACTTCACCGGCAAGCCGGTCTACGCCCGCCCCGGCTGCTACCTTCACGCCGACGCCGAGGCGGCGCTCACGCGCGCGGTCGAACTCGCCCGGCCACTCGGCCTGCGGCTCAAGATTTTCGACGCCTTCCGGCCGAGCGAGGCGCAGTGGGCGCTGTGGAATTTCCGGTCCGATCCGGAATTCCTCGCCGACCCGCGCAAGGGCTCGCCGCATTCGCGCGGCGTCGCCGTCGATCTGACGCTGATCGACGCGCGCGGTCACGCGCTCGACATGGGTACCGGTTTCGACGCCTTCACGCCGCTATCGCATCACGCCAGCACGGCGATTCCCGAACCGGCGCAACGCAACCGCTTTCTCCTGCTGGGACTGATGAGCGCGGCGGGCTGGGACTTCTACAAGAACGAGTGGTGGCACTATCAGCTGTTCGACAGCAGAAAATATGCGCTGCTGTCGGACGCCGATCTGCTGGAACCGATGATGGCGTTGGTCTAGGCCGCGCGCGCCGGAACCGAGCCTAGACCGGCCGGACCTCGACAACTTCCGGAATGTAGTGGCGCAGCATGTTTTCGATGCCCGCCTTGAGTGTCGCGGTCGACGACGGGCAGCCCGAGCACGAGCCCTGCATGTGGAGATAGACCACGCCATCGGCATAGTGGTCAAAGATGATGTCGCCGCCGTCCTGCGCCACCGCCGGCCGGACGCGGGTCTCGAGCAGCTCCTTGATCTGGGCAACGACCTCGTCGCTCTCCTCTTCGACGACGGCCTTCTGTGCGTCGAGCACGATCGGGTCGCCGGCCGTGAGGTGCTGCATGATGGCGCCCAGCACCTGCGGCTTGAGCGACAGCCACTCGACGTCTTCGGCCTTGGCGACGGTGATGAAATCGGCGCCGAGGAACACGCCGGTCACGCCGGGCAGGCCGAAGAGCCGCTGCGCCAAGGGCGAGCGTTGCGCGCCGTCGGCGCTCGGAAAGTTCGCCGTGCCGTCACCCATGACGGCGCGGCCGGGCAGGAACTTGAGGGTCGCCGGGTTCGGCGTCGTCTCGGTCTGAATGAACATCGGCTCTGCTCCAATCGTGGCCTTAAACTTGGGCGTCGGCGGCGCCAAGTCAACCCCTTGCGGTATAAGGGTAAAGGGTAATGGCGCGCCGTCAGCGTCGCCGGGCGCGTTTGGTCGGCCGCACCCGACCATCCGCCACTGTCGCCACCGCCGGCGATTGGCGGCGACGCCGGCGCAGAACAGTGACCGCGGCCACGATCACCGCGAGTGCGGCGAACACGATGAACAGCAGCGCGCTCCAGCCGGTGACGGCGGTGAAGGCGGTCTCGGCCTCCGGTGTCGCGACGACCAGCGACATCGTCTGGCCGCCCACTAAGGCCTTGCCCTGGAGCTGCAGCACTTCGATGAAATAGGTTCCGACCGGCGCCCCGGATGGCAAGGCCAGCGTGGCATGGAACAGGCGGCTGCCGTCGAAATCGACTTTGCCGACGGCATCGATGTAAACGCCCGCGCGTTCGCGTTCAGCAATCAGCGCCGCGCGGGACTCCTGCACCAATGTCGGATCCTGCTCGGTCGATTGCAGCTGGAAGCGCAGATTGGCGAGACCGATCTGATGCAGCGCCTGGACGGTCGGCGACACGATCGTGTCGAGCGGCGCCGAGGCATAGACCGCGTAATAGCCCGGCACGCCGGCAAACGCGACCCGATGCGCCGTCAGCCAGAAGTTGTCGAAGGGGCCGCGACGCACGACGGCATCGGCTTCGGGACCGCGCACGACGACGACGATGTCGTCGGGCGCATCCGTCGTGCCGAACAGCGTCACCGCGGCGCCGGCCGATCCGGATGCGATCGTCATCTGGTGCGCTGAAAGATCGGCCGTCAGCGTCGGCTCCGCGCGCGCGGCCGGCGCGAGACCGAAAACGATTGCGAGCGCGAAGAGCGCGGGCCTCGTCGGAGCCGATCGGCGGCGGGATTGGGCGCGCATGATGCGGCATTTTATAGTCGCAACTCGCGTGCGACAAAGCGCTTTGGCCTGCATTCTCGCATCTGTCGCGCCGGCTGGCGCGCCGGCTATGATCGCGGCACCGCCCCAAGGGAGACCGGCATGGCCAATCTCGCCGACAGGAAAGCCCTCACCCTCACCGCCGCGCGCGCCATTGTCGCCGCCGCGGAGGCCGAGGCGCGCAAACACAGCCTCAACGTCACCATGACCGTCGTCGACGAAGGCGGGCATCTGCTGCATCTCGCGCGCATGGACGAGACCGGCCTCGCCAGTGTCGAGGTGTCGATCGCCAAGGCGCGTGCCGCGGTGATGTTCAAGCGCCCGACCAAGTTCTGGGAGGACGCTTATGCCAGCGGCAGGACGCATCTCGCGAGTCTGCCGGGTGTGCTGCCGATCGAGGGCGGCGTTCCGCTCCTCGTGGGCGGCAAGGTGATCGGCGCGTTCGGCGTGTCGGGCGCAAACTCGGCACAGGACGGACAGGTGGCGGCGGCGGGCGCCGCGGCGCTCGGCTGAGCGCCGGCGTCCGCACCCGAGATTAGCGGTGACGATGACCCGGCAGGGTCAACCAGGCGTAGGTTGCGATAGCCAAGCCCGCGAGCCAGATCAGGCCCAGCGTCGGACCGATCACCCCATGGCCGGTCATTCCGTTGATTGCGTTCCACATGGCTGACACCCCTTCCAGCCTTTGCGGCCGGTTTAGCTGCCCGAATTGACGCGGCGTTCCGCCCTCTTGTCTTGACCGGGATTAGGGCCGAAAAGCCCTTTCCCTGCATTGATTTAGGTCATTTCGGCCTGCGTTGCGCACAACCCTGACCTGCTCTGGTATACCACTGGTATGCCAGAGTGTCAAATCCGTGACCGGGGCTTACCGTCGCAGCAGGTCCACCCGGCGATATAGCGGGATCAACTCGGCCAGGTTGGCCCGCGCATCACGTTCTACGAACGTGACCGGCTCACGGCAGTTTCGGACATGGGCGATCGGCGCGCCGCGTGTCGCAAGCAAACACTGTCTTCAAATATCGGAGGCCCGGCGTTGCCACGTCTCGCGACAGCGTCCGGCGATAGGCGTACTGGACGACGTAAAGGCTGTCCTGTCCGCTGATCGCCTTGAAGAACGTGTTCTCCGGCTTTCCGGTCTGCGGGTTGCGCGGACAGGCGAGAAACCATAGCGCGGTCGCGAAGCCGTTCTCGAAGCCTCCGAAGACTTTCTTACCGTCGCCGCCCGGACAGCCGGCGCGCCAGTGATTGGCAACGCCAGCGATATATCGATCGGGATCGATGTTACTGAGATGAAAGAAGACCTGCATGGTAACCGTCCGCGACCAGTCGTTGACTGTCTCGCCCGATGGAACGTATTCGACCATGGTCATGCGATTGGGGATGATCTTCCGCCAGCCGATTTTGAATCCCGTCGGCAGGGCGTGATCAGGTTTTCGTTCTGGAGTGACGTGGCGTGAGCACTGGTCGCGACCAGCAGCGCGAATCCGGCCGCGGCGATCGCGGACCGGCGCACGATGGCGGCTCTGCGCATCCTTGTTCCCCCTTTCGGCTCGGTCCCGAGCCGACACAATTACGGCCGCAGCAGGCCCATGACGTCGAAGACGTCGCGCAGCACCGGCTCGGCGATCGCATTGGCGCGCTCGGCACCACGCTTCAGGATGCCGTCGATATAGCCGGGATCGGCCATCAGCCGCTTCATCTCGACGGCGATGCGGCCGCAGACATCAGCCGCCAGGTCGGCGAGCTCGGCCTTGAAGTCGGAGAAGTTCCAGCCCGCGAATCGCTGGACGACCTCGGCGAGCGACACGCCGGAGAGCGCGGCGTAGATGCCGAGTAGATTGGCCGCCTCGGGCCGCGCCTCAGCCTCGTTCTCCGTCGCCGGCAGCGGCTGCGGGTCGGTCTTGGCCTTGCGGATCTTGAGCGCGATTGCCGCCGCGTCATCGGTCATGTTGAGACGCGAATAATCCGAGGTGTCGGATTTCGACATCTTCTTGGTGCCATCGCGGAGGCTCATCACGCGCGTGCCGGCGCCGAATATTTGGGGCTCGGGGAGAGGAAAAAATTCGACGCCGAAGCGCCGGTTGAAGGCGCCGGCGACGTCGCGCGCCAGCTCGAGATGCTGCTTCTGGTCCTCGCCCACCGGCACGTGCGTCGCCTTGTAGAGCAGAATGTCGGCCGCCATCAGCACCGGATAGGAATAGAGGCCGAGCCCGGCTTCCTCGCGATGCTTGCCCGCCTTCTCCTTGAACTGCGTCATGCGGTTGAGCCAGCCAAGCGGCGTGAGCGTGCCCAACAGCCAAGCGAGCTCGGCGTGGCCGGGCACGGTCGACTGATTGAAGATGATGCAGCGCTCGGGATCGATGCCGGCAGCGATATAGGCCGCGGTGACCTCGCGCGTCTGGGCGGTGAGCTCCTTCGGATCCTGCGGCAATGTCAGCGCATGCAGGTCGACGATGCAGAAGATGCAGTCAAAATCCTTCTGCAGCTGGACCCAGTTGCGGATCGCGCCGAGATAGTTGCCGAGGTGCAGGTTGCCGGTGGGCTGGACGCCCGAGAAGATGCGTTTCATGCCGTCGTCACTGATGGAGGGCGCGGGTGCGGCCGTTATTGCCGCCGCCGGGCCGTGAGGTCAAGCCCGAGACGATGGCCGAACACGCTCCGATCCGCCGCGCCGAGCGCCAGCGCGAAGATCGCGAAGGCGCCAAGCCCGGCGGCGATCAGTGCCACCAACGCGGCGAGGCGGACGACCTGGCTCGCGCCGAAATAGGGCGCCAGCGGAATGCCGAGCGCGACCAGCACCGCGCCCATCAGCATCGCTGCCGCCAGGATGCGCGGGATGCGCGAGCGACAGCGCGCGTCGAGCCGGAAGTGCGCGCGCCGATGCAGCAGCCAGAGCAGCGACAGGGCGTTGATCCAGCCGGCGGTCGACGTGGCGCAGGCGACGCCGACATAGGCGAAGGGCAGCGCCACGCCGAGCAGTAGCGTCAGCGCGAAATTGGCCGCGACGGCGACGACTGCAATCTTGACCGGCGTCGTCGTGTCGTGCCGCGCAAAGAAGGCGGGCGCCAGCACCTTGACCAGGACGAAGGCCGGCAACCCCGCAGCATAAGCCGCCAGCGCGCCGGCGGTCGCGCGCACGTCGGCCGGCCCGAACGCGCCGCGCTCAAACAGCGTCGCGAGCAGCGGCTGCGCCAGCACGCCGAGCGCGACGGCCGCCGGCACGGTCAGCAGCAGCGCCAGTTCGAGGCCGCGGTTTTGCGTCGTGACCGCCCCGGTCACATCGCCGGTGCGCACCTGGCGCGACAGCGACGGCAGGATCGCTGTGCCAACCGCGGTGCCGACGACGGCGAGCGGCAGTTGGTTCAACCGGTCGGCGTAATAGAGGTATGACACCGCGCCGGTCGGCAACAGCGAGGCAACCGCCGTCGAGACGACAAGGTTGAGCTGCGTGACGCCGGCGCCGACGATGCCCGGACCCATCAACCTGACCAGGCGCTTCAAGGCGGGCGTCCAACGCGGCCGCGGAAAATGCAGCGCAACGCCCGCACGGTGACACGAGGCCATCAGCCACACGAATTGCGCGAATCCGGCAGACATGACGGCCCAACTCAGCGCCACGCCGCTGACCGGCCGCACCAGCAGCAACGTGCCGATCAGGAACAGGTTGAGCAGCACCGGCGCGACCGCCGTCGCGGCGAAGCGCTCGAGCGAATTGAGCACGCCGCCCTGGAGCGCCACCAGCGAGATGAACAGCAGATAAGGAAACGTGATGCGCGTGAACGTGACGGTGACAGCAAACTTTTCCGGCTCGGCGGCAAAACCCGGCGCCAGCACGTGCAACAGCGCGGGCGTGAAGATCTCGCAGGCCAGCACGAAGACGAAAAGCACCGTTGTCAGCGCCGCGATCGCCTCTTCGGCGAAGTGGCGCGCCTGCTCGCGACCGTCCTTCGCCATCATCCCGGCGAAAATCGGCACGAAGGCTGCGCTGAAGGCACCCTCGGCGAAGAGGCTGCGGAACAGGTTGGGCAGGCGCAGCGCGACGAAGAAGGCGTCGGCCACCGGCCCGGCGCCCATGAACTGCGCCATGAGGACGTCGCGGACGAAGCCCAGAACGCGGCTCACCATCGTGTAGCCGCCGACGGTCGCGACCGAGCGCAGAAGGGCCATGCAGCCGATGGTTTAGAGGATGCGGCGGACAGTGGGAAGGGGCGCGGAACCGGCGCGCCGGGCCGGCGTTACCACCGAAGAACGAGTCGCATGGCCCAGTCTCGGCGTAAGGATCTGCACGGTTCAGTCTTCGTCGTCGTGCTGGTGGTGGTGGTCGGCGCGATGATCTGGTTGTTCAGCGGTCTTTCCGTCCATCGCAGCGGCCCAACCCAGGCGACGCATCCGGTGCCGCCGACGGCAAAGGACGCAACCGCGGCGCACTGAAGTGCCCGCGCCGGCGGACTGCCCGCCGAATCAGACGCGACTCTGCATGGAGGGGAAGATGGATGGACCTCTCGCGCCCGAGCCGGGTGACGGCCGTTATTTCCTCGTCGGCTTGCTCGCCGTCGCCGTCATTATTCTCGGCGTCGTCGTGGTCAACCATCCGAATGTCGGTCCCGTACGCGCGATCAACGCCATCTTCCGCCTGCAGCCCGAGCCGCCGCCGGCAACACGGTCGATGTCGCCCTGACCCCGCCGCGCTTGCATTTGCAGCGCCCTTCGCGGAGTTTCAGTCGACGGGGGCAGCAATGGCCGAACTCAAGATCGGAATTTCCGGCTGCAGCGGGCGGATGGGCCGCATGGTGGCGCTCGAACTGCTGGAGACCAAGGACATCCGCCTCGCCGGCGGCATCGACGCGCCGGACAGCCCTTACCTGGGTCGCGACCTGGGCGACCTTGCCGGCGTCGGCGCCCTCGGCATCAAGGCGGGCAGCGATGCCCTCGGTCTCTTCCGGATCGCCGACGCGGTGATCGACTTCTCCGCGCCCGCGGCCAGCGTCGGCCACGCGAAGATCGCGGCCGCCACGGGCAAGGCGCTGGTGATTGGCACCACCGGCCTCGACACCGCGCAAACGAGCGCGCTCAAGCAGGCCGCCCGCAAGGCGCCGATCCTATGGGCGCCCAACATGAGCGTCGGCGTCAATCTGCTGTTGAAGCTGGTGCGCGAAGCGGCGACGCAGCTCGGACCCGAATACGACATCGAGATTCTCGAGATGCACCATCGCCACAAGGTCGATGCGCCGTCGGGCACCGCGCTCGCGCTCGGCCGCGAGGCCGCGGCGGGGCGTGGCACCGATCTCGGCAAGAAGCGCGTTGCCGCGCGTGACGGCATCACCGGACCGCGCAAGGCGGGCGACATCGGCTTCGCGGTGTTGCGCGGCGGCGACGAAGTGGGCCTGCACAAAGTGATGTTCGCGGGAGCGGGCGAGGTGATCGAGCTCGCCCACCGCGTTACTTCGCGCCGGGTCTTCGCGCGCGGCGCGGTGCGCGCCGCCCTCTGGCTCGCAAAGAAGAAGCCGGGGCTCTACGCGATGGCCGACGTGCTGGCGAAGCCTTAGCCTTTGCCGGATCGCCGAGCGTCGTCTTTGCCTCGTAGAGGCAGAGATGACTGACGACGCAGGCCTCGCATTTCGGATTGCGCGCCGTGCAGACGTAGCGGCCGTGCAGGATCAGCCAATGATGCGCGTGCCGGAGATACTGGTCCGGCACCACCCGCTCCAGCGCCTCTTCGACCGCGCGCGGATCCTCGCCGGGCGCAAGGCCCGTGCGATTCGCGAGACGGAAGATATGCGTGTCGACGGCGATGGTCGGCTGGCCGAACACAACGTTGAGCACGACGTTGGCGGTCTTGCGCCCGACGCCGGGCAACGCCTCGAGCGCCTCGCGGTTGGCCGGCACTTCGCCGCCGTGTTTCTCCACCAGCATCTCGGAGAGCCGGATGACGTTCGCCGCCTTGGTGCGATAGAGGCCGATGGTCTTGATATAGTCGCGCAGCTTCGCTTCGCCGAGCGCGACCATCTTTGCCGGCGTGTCGGCGACCTTGAACAGCTCGACGGTCGCCTTGTTGACGCCGACGTCGGTCGCCTGGGCAGAGAGAACCACGGCGACAAGCAGCGTGTAGGGATTGATGTATTGCAGTTCCGTCGTCGGGTCCGGCCGCTCGGCCGCAAGCAACGCAAAGAACCGGGCGACGTTCTCTTTTGACATGCGAGCCATAACCCGACCCTAATATGACCGAGCCATGAGCGCCACGGAAGCCGCCCCCGTGTTCTTCGACGCGCGGCTGCAGCCCTATCGCAGCCTGCCGCCGCGCGGCTTCGGCGTCGTCATGGCCGTGCTGGCCGGCGCGTCTTTCGTCATGTCTGTCGGCTGCATCATGCTCGGCGCCTGGCCGGTGACCGGCTTCTTCGGCCTCGACGTTGCCCTCGTCTATCTAGCCTTCCGCGCCAGCTATCGCAGCGCGCGCAAAGTCGAGCACGTGCGGCTGACCGCGTCCGACCTGACGGTCGAGCGCATCGGCGTGCGCGGCGACCGGCGCCACTGGCGTTTCGAACCGGTCTGGGCGCGACTCGTTTTCGAGGAGGCCGACGAGGATGAGAACCGCCTGGCGGTCACCTCGCACGGCAAGCGCCTGGCGCTCGGCGCCTTCCTCTCGCCTGTCGAGCGGCGGCGGCTCTATCGCGAACTCGCCGACGCCCTCGCGCGCTGGCGCGACGCGCTCGCGAGTCGCTGAGCCGGCGGCGCGTCAGCGCGATTTGCGTCGCTTCGGCCGCTTGTTCCGCGACACGCCGGCTTCCGACAGGGCGATGGCGACAGCCTGGCGGCGGCTTTTCACTTTACCGCGGCGGCCCCGGCCGCCCTTGAGCTGGCCTTCCTTGAATTCCCGCATCACGCGCGTGACCGTGCTGCGCCGGCCGCGCTTGGTTCGAGGCGCCATGGCGTTCCTCCGTGGCGATGGAATCGAGAGCAAAACGATACCATGGCGCGGCGGTTCCGCGATGCTGCTTTCGCTGCGTCCGGCTGCGCGATAGGCTCGGAGCGAGCGCACGAGGGGGAAACATGGTCGCGCGCATCCGAACCGTTGCCTTCCAAGGGATCGAAGCGGTTGCGGTCGAGGCCCAGGTCACCATAGCCGGCGGCCTGCCGGCATTTACAGTGGTTGGGTTGCCCGACAAGGCGGTCGGCGAATCACGCGAGCGGGTGCGCGCCGCGCTGACCGCGATGGGCCTGGCGCTGCCGGCCAAGCGCATCACCGTCAATCTCGCGCCGGCCGATCTGCTCAAGGAAGGCAGCCATTTCGATTTGCCGATCGCGCTGGGATTGCTCGCGGTGATGGGCGTGCTACCCGGCGAGGAACTCGAACGTTTCGTCGCACTCGGCGAGATTGCGCTCGACGGTTCGCTGTTGCCGGTGGCCGGCGTGCTACCGGCGGCGCTCGGCGCGGCGGCGGCGGGCCGCGGCCTCATCTGTCCGCGCGAGACTGGCGGCGAGGCGGCCTGGGCCGGTAAGATCGAGGTCCTGGCGGCGCCGTCGCTTCTGGCACTGGTCAATCACTTCAAGGGCGCGCAGCTGCTGAGCGCGCCCGAGCCGAAGATCGCCGCAAGCGCGGCCGTGACGCTCGACCTCAAGGAGATCAAGGGCCAGGAAAGCGCCAAACGCGCGCTCGAGGTCGCCGCAGCCGGCGGCCACAACCTCTTGATGATCGGGCCGCCGGGCGCCGGCAAGTCGATGTTGGCGCAGCGCCTGCCCGGACTGCTGCCGCCGCTGGCGCCGGACGAGGCACTCGAGGTCAGCATGATCCACTCGGTCGCGGGATTGCTGCGCGACGGCAAGCTGATGCGCGCGCGGCCGTTCCGTGATCCGCATCACTCGGCTTCGCTGCCGGCGCTGGTCGGCGGCGGCCT
>DATLUT010000112.1:0-25226 GCA_035532975.1 Allostellaceae bacterium | reverse complement strand
AGGCGCTGCCGGTCCTCGCCAGCGCGACCGACCGCAAGGTCATCGGCTTCGTCACCGAAGCCTATGCGCTGCGCCGCTACAACCAGGAGCTCGAGCAGGCGCGCGGCGATGAATTCGCCGACCCAACCCTGTTCGGACCGGCGTGAGGCCGATTCGTTAACATTCGGCAACGGTTGGCGCACCGGTGTCCGAGCCTGGCTGCGCAACCTGAGGGTAATGCTACGCTTTAACCCAAATTTAGCCGCAATGCCCTCACTCTAGGCCCGGTTCTGCCTAGGGAAATAAGCGTGTCTCAGCAGCCTCATGTAGGCGCCCGCATTGGGTCGCAAGCCTTCGCGCGTTTTGTCCGCACGATGGGCATGACGATCCGCGGCAAGATTCTGCTCGCGTTCTTCGCGCTCGCCGCGTTGACCGGCCTCTTGGGCTTCTATGCGGTTAACAGCGTCGTCGGTTCCGGTCGACTTGTGGTCGAGATCTATGACAAGCCGCTGATGTCGATTAGTTATGCGCGGCTGGCGCTGTCAAATTTCACCGCCATCGAAGTCGCGTTGACCGATCGGGTGATGGCGAAAGACCCGGCGCGCCAGCGCAAACTCGACGCACGCATGGATGACCTCGCGTCGTCCGTGGCCGAAGACCTCTCGGTCACCGAGGGACGATCCTTATCGTCGCGCGCTGCGGCGGCCGCACATGATACGGCGACAGCCATCGTCGATTGGACCAACCTGCGCCGGCAGCTGATCAACGGCGTCAACGACGAAGCCGATCGCGAGACACTGCTCGCCACCGCGAGGGCCATCGACGATGACTTCGACAATCTGGTCGAGCTCACGGCGGAGGACGGATTCAAGTTTCGCGAAAGCGCACTCGCGTCAATTGCACGCTACCGGGCGCTCAGCATCTCTGCGACGTTGGTCGCTGTTCTGCTCGGCGCCATTATCGCACTGCTGCTGGCGCGGCGTATGGTCCGACCGATCGCGACGGCGTCGTCTGCCGCCCGCCGCATCGCCGAAGGCGAACTGGACGTCGAAATCGGCACCGCCGGCAACGACGAGCTCGGCCAGCTGCTCGGTTCGATGGCCGTCATGCGCGACAACATACGCGGCATGATGGAGCGCGAGATTGCGGCCCGCCGGTCGGCACAAAGTCGCCTCGTCAACGCGCTCGAAAACAGCGCGGAGGGCGTCGTCCTCGCTGACGCCGGCGGTCGCATCCTGATCGCCAACTCGCAGGTGACGGCTTTCTTCCCGACTCTGGCCAGCAGCCTTGCACCCGGCGCGCCGTTTCCGGAGATGCTCGAACAAGCATTAGCCCAGCCGCGCGGTGAGATGGGCGTCGGCGTTCGTTGGCTGCATTTGAGCCGAAGCGCGACGTCTGAGGGCGGGTTCGTCGTGATCATCAGCGACATTTCGGCCCTCAAGGAACGTGAGCTCGCGTTGAGCACGGCCAAGGAGGAGGCGGAGGCCGCAAACCGCGCGAAGACCGAATTTTTGGCGAACATGGGCCATGAACTGCGCACGCCCTTGAACGCCGTGATCGGCTTCTCGGAGATCATCGCCGGCGAGATGGTCGGGCCGGTCGGTCAGCCGTCCTACAAGGAATTCGCCAACGACATCATGCGCAGCGGCCGCCACCTGCTCGAGATCATCAACGACATCCTTGATTTCGCTAAATGCGAGGGCGGCAGTCTCGAGATCATGCCCGAGCCTGTTGAGGCGCAGACTGCGATGGCGCAAGCGGTCGAGTTTTTCGCCCGCGATGCCGAGCGCGGCCAGCTTACACTCACCGTCGCGCCGGACGAAGCCGGACTGTGGTTGGTGGCCGATCCGCTGCGCTTGCGGCGTATTCTGCACCAGTTGGTTTCTAACGCGGTTAAGTTCACGCCGGCCGGTGGCCGCATCACACTGTCTGCCCGGCGTGACGGCACTGGCTCCGTGGCGCTGGCGGTGGCCGATACGGGTATCGGCATGCGCGCCGAAGACATTCCAGTGGCGCTGTCGCCATTCAGCCAAGTCGACAGCAGCCTCTCGCGCCGCTACGAGGGCACTGGCATGGGGTTGCCGCTGTGCAAGAGCATCATCGAACTGCACGGCGGACGATTGGAGATCGTCAGCGCTCCGGGACAGGGCACGACGATTACGGTCCTGCTGTCCGAAGCGGTGTGCGCGCTGCCCGCTGCGACGGTGGCGTCGTGCTGACACCAGGAAAGTTCGGCGCCGGCGGATCGTTCTGGCGCTCACGGATGCGCTGGGCGGTCGTGATCGTTCTTGCCGTGGCGGCGCTCGTTGTCCGATTCGGATTTTCCGAGACAGCTGCGCTTGCTGCGCGACCGACCGAAGCTGCGCTTGCCAAATTGAAGGCCGAGTTCGTCCGGCCGAAGGCGATACCATTTCCGTCGGACGATCCTTATTCAAAGGCGAAGGCGCATTTGGGCGAGCTGCTGTTCTGGGACCCGATCCTTTCGGGAAACGGGACGCAGTCGTGCGCCAGCTGCCACAATCCCGCGCTGTCATGGACCGACGGTCTGCGCCACGGCATAGGCGTGCAGGAGATGAAGACCCACACCCCCACGCTGCTCAACGTGGCGTGGGCGCCGATTCTCGGCTGGGATGGCCATTTCCCGTCGCTCGAAGCGGTTGCCTTCGCTGGCCCAATCACCAATCCAGGTATCATGAACCGCAAGCCGGATGAGCTTGTTCGCGCGCTCGCGGCGATTCCGGGATATCGCGCGGCGTTTGCCGCTGCGTTTCCCGACCATGCGATCACCCAGGCGCACATGGCCGACGCGCTGGCGACGTTCGAGCGCACCATCGTCTCAGGCACCGCGCCGTTCGATCGTTGGATTGATGGTGACGAACACGCCATCAGCGCCCGGGCCAAACGCGGCTTCGTGCTATTCACTGGCAAGGCGGGTTGCGCCGAATGCCACGTGGGCTGGGCTTTTACCGACGAGGGATTCTACGATATCGGCACGGCGACGGGTGACGATATCGGCCGCGCCAAGTTGTTCCCGAATTCGGTGAAGCTGAAATACGCCTTCAAGGTGCCGACGCTCCGCGATGCGGCGCGCCGTGGTCCGTATATGCACGATGGTTCGGAAGCGACACTTGCCGACGTCATCGATCTCTACGATCGCGGCGGCATCGATCGGCCGAGCCGCTCGGAACTCATCAAGCCCCTGCATCTGACGGTGGCCGAGAAGTCCGATTTGATAGCGTTCCTTGATACGCTGACCGCCAATCCGAAACCCGTCGACGTTCCGATCCTGCCGCGCTGAGCCTACTTCACCGTCACCTGCAGGTGCATGGTGGGATGGATCGCGCAGAGCACCTGATAGGTGCCGGCATGGTCGAATTCCAGATCGACTGTCGTCCCGACCGGCTGTTCGCCCGAGTCGAACTTCATGGCCGGCGAATCGACGTAGACGTGATGGGTTACCCGATCATCGTTGATAATATGGACGACGGTGCCGCGTGTGACGGTGAGCGTATCCGGATTAAAGTGCCGGTTGCGCTGACTGACCGTGATGGTGCTGCCGGCGTTCGCAAGCGGCATCACGGCGGCGAGAAATACCGCCAGTGCGAGCATCGCCGCCACGACATCCGACTTGCGAAGCATCATCCGTGTCGTCATCCCAAGAATAGTACCATTCTACCGATTAAGACGCTGTAGTCGGCGCAATTACGTCGGCCCGTTGCCCGTTACGAGAATTTGATTGCGGCCAGCACCTCTTCGGCATGTCCGGGCACCTTCACTTTGCGCCAAATACCGTGGACCACGCCCTTGTCGTCGATCAGGAAAGTCGTCCGCTCAATACCCATGTATTTGCGCCCGTACATGCTCTTCTGGACCCAGACGCCGTAGCGCTCGGTCACCTTGCCCTCGTCATCGGAGGCGAGCGTGAAGGGCAGCTTGTACTTCTTTTTGAACTTGTCGTGGGAAGCGACCGGATCGCGCGAGACGCCGATAACCGTGGCTTCGGTCCGGCTGAATTTCGGAAACAGGTCGCGAAACTGACAGGCCTCGGCGGTGCAGCCCGAAGTGTCGTCCTTAGGATAAAAATACAGCACCACGGCTTGCCCTCTGAGGTCCGAAAGCTTCACCGTGCCGCCGCCGTCGGTCGGCAGGGTAAAGTCTGGCGCGTTGTCGCCGATTTCGAGACTCATGGTGCACGTTCCTCCGCCAGCTTGACCGCTGCCCCCGCGACCAGGCGACGAAAAAGGCCGTAGGCGTCGCGGGCGGCGGCATCCATATCTCGCTTGAGCCTGGCGAAGTCAATTGCGCCGGCACCATGCGCGAGTAGTGCCTTGATGGCCGCAGGCGTCCCTGTCTCGTCAAACGGTTCCGGCACGGTCAGCTTTACCAGGCCCTGCACATTCCGCCAGAGTGCTAACGCATGACTCAGCGTTTCGACATCGGCGCTAGCGAGCGAGCCGGCCGCCGCCAAAGCGGTCAATGCGTTCCGCGTGTTCGGATGGAGCACCTGAGCCGCCCGGGCTGCATCGCGCAGTTGGAGGTATTGCGCGATAAACTCGATGTCGACCATGCCGCCGCGCCGATGTTTGACGTCGAAGGACGCCGGCTTCCGGTGCGCATCGGCAATCCGCTCGCGCATCTCGACGACGTCGCGAGCGAGCGCATCGGCGTCACGCGGTCGAACGAGGACCGATCGCACTTCGGCCATCGCACGCGCCCGCAAGGCCACGTCGCCGGCTAGTGGGCGGGCACGCGTCAATGCCATCTGCTCCCACGTCCAGGCGAGTTCGCGATGGTAACGGCGAAACGCTTCGAGGCTTGACGCGACGGGACCGGCTGTACCCGACGGCCTTAGCCGCATGTCGACCTCGTAGAGCGGCCCCTCGGCCGTTACCGCAGTCAGAGCATTGATGAAGCGCTGCGACAAGCGTGCATAGTAGGTGGGCGCCGGCAGCGATTGAAGACCACCCGCACTTTCCGCGTCGTTGGGCGCATCGTAGATGAAAATCAGGTCGAGATCGGACGCCCAGGTCATTTCGCGGCCGCCGAGCTTGCCGAGTCCGAGAACCGCAATGGCACCGCCGGCAACGGTGCCATAAGCACGGGCAAACTCCGTCGCGATGCGCGGCAGTAACTCGGCCAACGCGGCCTCGGCGACGTCGGCGAAAGCGCTGCCGGCCGCCTCGCCGTCGAGCCGCCCGCGCAGAACCTGCACGCCGATCTGAAATTTGCGCTCGGCGACCCAACGTCGCACGAAATCGAGCAGTTCCTCCGTATGGCGCGCGCGATCGAGCAATCGGCCGAGATCGACGCCAAGTGCCGCGCGCCCGGGCAGCGGATCGAAGAATCCGGATGCGAGCACCGCATCGAGCACACCCGGCCGCTGCATCATTGTTTCGGCAAGGGTCGGCGCCGCACCCATGATCTCCGCGATCAATTCGAGCAGGGCCGGGTTCTGGTAGAGCAAGGAGAATAATTGCACGCCCGCGGGAAGGCGGCCGAGGAAGTGATCGAACCGGATGAAGGCCGCATCAGGCGCAGCGCAAGCGCCGAAGGCGCGCAGCAGCACGGGCACCAGCTCGGTCAGTAATTCACGTGCGCGCTGGCTTCGCGTTGCACGATAGCGGCCGTGATGCCAGGCACGGACGATCGCGGCGGCCGTCTTGGGATCGGCGAAACCGAGCCCGGCCAGCGTCCTTAACGTCTCCGGGTCGTCCTCCGTGCCGGTGAAGACAAGATTACCGAGCGCCGCAAGCGATGGCGTCTCCTCGAACAGGTTGGCATAGTGGCTTTCAACGATTTCGAGGCGTCGGGTCAGCGCGGCGGCGAAGGTATCCGGCGTATCGAAGCCGAGGAACACCGCTAGGCGACGCACGCCGTCCTGGCTCGCGGGGATGGTGTGGGTTTGCGCATCGTCAACCATCTGCAGTCGGTGCTCGACACGGCGCAGGAATCGGTAAGCCTCGGCGAGTTCGTCTGCCGCCTGGCACGAGATGTGATCGGCGTCGGCAAGCGCTTCGAGCGCCGCGACGGTGCCGCGCTGGCGCAGATCCGGCTGACGGCCGCCCCAGATCAGCTGCTGCGTTTGTGCGAAGAACTCGATCTCGCGGATGCCGCCGCGGCCGAGCTTGATGTTGTGGCCGGCGACGGCGATGGTCGCGCCGCCGCGCTGGGCGTGGATCTGCCGCTTGATCGAGTGAATGTCCTGGATCGCCGCAAAGTCGAGATGCTTACGCCAGAGAAACGGTGTCAGCGCGGCAAGAAAGGCATGGCCGGCATCGAGGTCACCAGCGACCGGCCGCGCACGAATCAGCGCCGCGCGCTCCCAATTTTGCCCTGCGCTCTCGTAGTAGGCGAGGGCTGCCGGCAGCGACAGCGCCGGCGGCGTCGAGCCCGGATCGGGCCGCAACCGCAAGTCCGTTCGGAACACGTAGCCCTCGTCGGTGCGCTCCGCCATCATGCGGACGAGATCCTGCGCCATCCGCGTGAAGAGCGCCTGCGGGCCGATATCACCCGAGACCTGCGCCTTGTCGCCATCGAATAGGACGACAAGGTCGATGTCGCTCGAATAGTTGAGTTCGTCGGCGCCGAGCTTGCCCATCGCCAACACGATGAACCCACTATCGCGTGCGGGATCCTCGGTATCCCTTTGGCCGAGTGCGTTGCGCGCCATCGCGTCGCTGAGGAGATGGCGGGCCGCGAGCGCCAATGCGCTCTCCGCAAAGCCGCTCAAACCGTTCATCACGCGTTCCAGCGACCAGAGGCCGGCAATGTCGGCGATGGCAATCGTCAGTGCCACCCGGCGTTTGAGGCGCCGCAATTCCGCCGCGATCACCTCGCGCGGCATCGTCAGCACGAGATCGCGGTTGAGCCTGGAAATGAGTTCGGCGAAAGTAGCCGCGACGCCTTGGTGCCAGAGCCGGGCGAGCAGGGCCGGCTCCCTGAGACAGCAATGGGCTAGGTAAGGGCTGTTGCCAAAGAGCGGGGTGAGCAAGCGGCGGCCAGCCGTATCCGCGGCAAGACCGCGCATGAAGCTGGCTAAGTCGGCATCATGCGATTCGTCGGCGGCTTCATGCCAATGAGCGAGACCGACGGCAACGGCCGCCTCGTCGGCGGCAGGCGGGAGATTTGAGTAAGTGTCGAATGACGACGAGGACATGAGCGGCGCGGCGCAAGATCGGCCGCCGCAGCCTGCGCGCCCGCCGAAGCGCGGTCAAGACCGCCGCCGCGCGCATGTGCGGTTTCTGCGCCATCTCGCGGTTGGCGTTGCCGCCCTCGTGCTGATTGCCGCGGCCGCCGTCGGTGCCGCTGCGTGGCGCCTCTCGCAAGGGCCGATCGTGCTCGATCGCATGACGCCTTATCTGGCGTCCGCGCTGTCGAGCGGACCGAACGGTGTGCTCGTCACGATCGACCACACTGTGCTGAGTTGGTCGAGCGGCTGCTTCCATCTTCAGGCGCAGGGCATTCACCTCAACCAACCGACGAGCGGTGCCCATCTGACGTTTCGCGCGATGGAAATCGTGCTCAACCCCTGGGCATTGCTGGAGGGACGGCTGGCGCCGTCGCGCGTCGTGCTCGATCGTCCTGTCTTGCGTCTGGTGCGCGCACCGGACGGCTCGTTTCGCCTCGCCTTGGGCGAACAAACCGCTGAGAGCGCAATCGCGGCATTTTGGGGCGAGCGATTGACCCGCGACGTCGCCGAGCCGCCGGGCGGCGGCGGTCCGCTCAGCGACCTCACCAATTTCGCGATGAACGATGCGACGCTGATCGTTGACGACAAATCGCTTGGCGTGACTTGGCGGGCCGACCGGTTTGACCTCGCCATGAGCCGCAGCAAAGCGGGGGTAGACGGCACCATGCAGCTTGCCGTCGGCATCGCCGGCAAAGAGGCGCTGCTGAATGGCCGCCTCGATTACCGGACGACCGGCGAGCTGTCGGTCAAGATCGACTTCAATAGCCTCAACCCGGCACTGTTCGCGCCTGCGGCGCCCGCGCTCCAACCACTTGGCGCCGTGAACCTGCCTGTCTCGGGCGAGATGGCCCTCGGATTCGACACCAGAACGCTCGCGATCGATGTCGCGTTCGTTGATGTGCGGTTCGGAGCTGGCACCCTGCGCCACGAAGATCTGCCCGACGGCTCTGTCGCCGTCAGCGGCGGCATACTGCGCGCAAGTTATAATCCGGGGGCGGGCCGCGTCGACATCGACGACCTCGAACTCGACATTGGCGGACCAAAGGCGTCGATCCAAGGACGCGTCGACAATCTCGGCGGAGACTTGTTGGCCGGCAGTTGGCCGCAATCATTCGACGTGTCGGCGCACCTGACGGCCAACGCCATTCCGATCGATACGCTGCCCCATTTGTGGCCGGAGCGTGTCGGGCCGCACACCCGCCATTGGATCACGACGCGTGTCCGCGATGGCATGATCGACGATGTGAACGCGATGCTGGCGCTCCACGTAGACACCGGTGCGCCTAAGCCGGTTGACGTCACGCGGTTCGACGGCACCGGCAGCTACCACAACCTGACGATCGAATATTTTCCCCCGCTCGAGCCGGTTCGGGGCGTCAACGGCACTGTGAGCTTCGATCGCAAACACATGGATTTCGCGCCCACCAGTGGCCATGTGCTTGACGGCCGTGCGACCGCCGCAACCATAAAGCTCTATAATCTCGATACCAACGACGAGATGGGCGACATCGACGTGAGCCTCACCGGCCCGCTGCGCGACGCCCTCAAGGTCCTCGATACCAAACCGCTGGAATATGCCAAGGCGCTCGGCCTCGATGCCGAGCACGCGCGCGGCAACTTTACCGCGCATGTCTTTTTCCGACTGCCGCTCAAACACGATCTCGATTTCGACGAGGTGGAGTATCGCACCGAAGCCCAGCTATCCGACGTTGCCATTCCGCACGCGTTCTTCCATCGCGATCTCAGCAGCGGCGCATTCAAGATGACGCTCGACCGCTCGGCGCTCACGCTCGACGGCACCGCGGCAGTCGCGGGCGCGCCGATGAAGCTGACCTGGACTGAAAACCTTGCCGGCAAAGGGCTTCGGCGCCGCTACACGGTCGAGGCGCGGCTTGACGATGCAGCGCGGGCGCGGCTGGGCCTTGATTTCGGCGCCTACGCGACACTCAAGGGGCCGATCGATGTCGGTTTGAATTACGGGCAGGCTCGCAACCTGCGAGCCGAGGCGTCCGTCGCCGCCAATCTCAAGGATGCGGCGGTCGACATACCCAAGCTCGGCTGGCACAAGTCGGCGGGTCAGCCCGCCATCGCGAAATTCACGCTCGGCCTGCTTGGCGACGATCTCACGAATATTCGCAAAGCAAGCCTGACCGGCGGCGGCATCGATGCGGAGATGTCGGCGACCTTTGATAAATCGGGTCTGGAGCGCGTCGACGTACCGCATCTGGTCACTAACACCACCGACGCTAAGGCGGCGCTGGTGCGAGCCGGAAATGGCTGGACCCTCGATGTGTCGGGCGCAAGTTACGATGCCAGTGCCCTATTGACGGATGTGTCGCGTCGGTCCGCTGCCAACGAGCCGCCGATCGTCATCGATGCGAAACTGGGCCGGCTGGTGCTGGGCACCGACCGGCAGTTGACCAACTTCAGCGCACGATTGCAGAGCGATGGTCCGCACTGGCAGGAGGCCCAGATCGACGGGGCGCTGACGGGCGGCAAGAAGCTGACGGTGCGGTTTGGCGGCGTCAACGGTTCAGGTAAATTCAACCTCAGCGCGGATGATTTCGGCGCGCTGCTACGATTGCTCGACATCACCGGCGACGTCGAAGGCGGCACGTTCGCTGTCAAGGGCGGCGCCGTGGATGACGATGGCAAGCGCGTGCTCAAAGGCACGTTCAACGGTGCAGATTATCGCGTGGTGCGCGCGCCCCTCTTTGCCCGATTGCTGACGCTGACGTCTTTTTCGGGTGTAAGCAACCTGCTGACGGGCGGCAGCGGCATTCCGTTCAAGGCGCTTCAGGGCGACATCGTCTACGGCGCCGGGGCGATCAAGATCGCCAACATGCGTGCCTATGGCGGCGCGATCGGTATTAATGTGAACGGCACGGTGAATTCCGACGCAAACACGCTCGACGCATCGGGCACCCTGGTTCCTGCTAATATCCTCAATACAGTGATCGGCGACATTCCGGTGATCGGCAGTTTGCTTATGGGCGGCGAGGGGCAGGGCATCATCGGCGCCAATTTCCGCATCGCGGGGCCGATCAGCGACCCACAGATCGCCGTCAATCCGCTGAGCGTCGTGGCACCGGGGGCGTTGCGCAATTTGTTTCTGTTCAAGGCTTGGAATCCGGCGCCGAGCTCGCCGCAGAAACCGGCGCCGATCGCGGCGCCGCCCGCCGCGCCGGCATCGCAGCCTTAGACGGGCTTTACCAGTGCGTGGCGCTTCTTGCCGGCGGACAACTTGATGACACCTTCGGCATTCAGGTCGGCCAGGGACAACGTCACGTTCTCGTCGGTCACGACCTTGTCGTTGACGCGCGCGCCGCCGCCGCGAATGAGGCGCCGCGCCTCGCTGAGGCTCGGCGCCAAACCGGTCCGGTGAAAGAAGTGGATTGCCGGCCGGCCGGTCCCAAGCTCGGCCTTCGACGTCTCGGTGACCGGCAGGTCCGCGCCGATGCCGCCCTCGGCAAATACCTGGCGTGCGGTTTGAGCCGCTTCATCGGCCGCCTTGCGGCCATGAGCGAGCGCGGTTGCCTCCGTGGCGAGGACGATCTTTGCCTGATTGATCTCGCTGTCGCGCAGCGCCTCGAGCCGCCGGATCTCGGCGATCGGCAAATCGGTGAAGAGACGCAGGAAGTGGCCGACATCGGCGTCCTCCGTGTTGCGCCAATATTGCCAATAGTCATAGGTGCTGAGCCGCTCTGCGTTGAGCCACACGGCACCTTGCGCTGTCTTGCCCATCTTGGCGCCGGACGCGGTGGTGACGAGCGGTGAGGTGAGCCCGTGGAGCGCGCGCTCCTCGGCGCGGCGGCCGAGCTCGACGCCCATGACGATGTTGCCCCATTGATCGGAGCCGCCCATTTGCACCGCGCATTTGTAGCGCCGCGCCAGCTCGACGAAGTCGTAGGCCTGCAGCACCATGTAATTGAATTCGAGAAAGCTCAGTGGCTGCTCGCGGTCTAGGCGCAGTTTGACGCTGTCCATGCTCAACATGCGATTGACCGAGAAATGCCGGCCGTATTCGCGTAGGAACGGGATGTACTCAAGGCGGTCGAGCCATTCGGCGTTATCGACCATTACCGCGTCGGTCCTGCCGTCGCCGAATTTGAGAAACCGCTCGAAGACCCGTCTAATGCCGGCCATATTGGCGGCGATCTCGGCTTCGCTGAGCAGCCGGCGGGCTTCGTCCCTGCCCGACGGGTCGCCGACCTTGGTGGTGCCGCCCCCCATCAGCACGATGGGCTTGTTGCCGGTCTGCTGCCAGAGGCGCAACAGCATGATCTGGAGCAGGCTGCCGACATGAAGGCTGTCGGCCGTACAGTCGAACCCGATATAGGATGTGACCGGCCCAGCCGCGAGGAGGGCATCGAGGCCGCCGCGGTCGGTGACCTGATGGATAAAACCGCGTTCTTCGGCGGCGGCGAGAAAGGTGGAGCGGGCCTTGGTCATGGGGATTGCGTCTAGCATACCGGCGACGCGCCGTCAGCCGGCGTGCGACCGGGGGGGCGTGGCGGCGTGACCCTGGTTATCGGGCTGATGAGCGGCACGTCGATCGACGGGATCGACGTCGCGGCGATCGACACCGACGGCGTGGACGCCGTGACGCCGCGCGCCGCCCTGACCGTTCCCTACGATTCTGCCCTGCGTGAGCGCATCCGCTCGGTACTCGGCGGCAACGGTCCTCTCGCGGCAACCGAGACCGCATTGACCGAGGCGCATGCCGGTGCGGTCGAAGCGCTGGTCAAGAAATACGGGCTGCGCGACGCCGCCCTGATTGGCTTCCATGGCCATACGGTTCTGCACCGGCCGTGGGAGCGCCGAACCTGGCAAATCGGTGACGGAGCGCTCCTGGCACGCTTGACGGGCCTCGATGTGGTCAACGACTTCCGCGCCGCCGACGTGGCATCGGGCGGGCAAGGCGCGCCCTTCGTGCCGCTCTTTCATCGGGCGCTCGCCGCCGGCATCGAGCGGCCGCTCGCCGTGGTCAATATCGGTGGCGTCGCTAACGTCACATGGCTGGGTGCAGGTGATGACGAGATTCTGGCTTTCGATACTGGGCCGGGAAACGCTCTCCTCGACGATTGGGCGCTAACGCATACCGGGCGACCGGTTGACGAAAGCGGTGCGCTGGCGCGCTCGGGCACGGTCGATGAAGCCCATGTCGCACGGTTTCTTGCCCATCCATTCTTCGCTGCGCCGCCGCCCAAATCGCTCGATCGCGACGATTTCGCGCGCTTCATGCCGGAAGGCTTATCGCCGGCCGATGGTGCCGCGACGCTTGCCGCCATGACGGTTTCCGGCATTGCGGCCGCACGCCGTCATTTTCCGGCGGCCGGTGCGCGGTGGCTCGTGACCGGAGGTGGCCGGCGCAATCCAGTCCTGATGGCTTTGCTGGCATCGCAGCTCGATGCACCGGTCGAACCCGTCGAGCGGGCCGGCTGGGACGGCGATGCGCTCGAGGCGCAGGCGTTCGCCTATCTCGCGATACGATCGGTAAAAGGCCTGCCGCTGAGCCTGCCAAAGACAACGGGCGTCGCGGTGCCGATGACCGGCGGCCGTCTACACCGCGCGGCGCAACGCGGCTAGGCGACCGGCGCAGCAGGCGCGGCGCGGCGCTCGAGCGCCTTGGCCTTGATCGCTTTTTGCAGCTTCTCGAAGGCGCGCACTTCGATCTGGCGTACCCGCTCGCGCGAGATACCGTACTTTTGCGATAGGTCCTCGAGCGTGGCGGGCTCATCCTTCAGCCGCCGCTCGACTAGGATATCGCGCTCGCGGGCCGTCAGATGGGTCATGGCGTTGCGCAACAGGTCGCGCCGGAGGCCGAGCTCCTGGCGATCGCCCAATCGCGTCTCCTGGGTTGGGCCCTCGTCGACGAGCCAGTCCTGCCATTCGCCGCCGTCGTCGTCGGCGCGCAGCGGCGCGTTGAGTGAATTGTCCGGCGCGCTCAGGCGCCGGTTCATGCTGACGACATCGGATTCAGGGACCGCGAGCTCCTTGGCGATCCGCTTCACGTTCTCCGGCGACAGATCACCCTCGTCGATCGCCTGCAATTGGCCTTTGATCTTGCGCAAGTTGAAGAACAACTTTTTCTGCGCCGCGGTGGTGCCCATTTTCACCAACGACCAGGAATGCAGCACATATTCCTGGATGGCCGCGCGAATCCACCACATGGCGTAGGTGGCAAGCCGGAATCCGCGATCGGGATCGAAACGTTTCACCGCCTGCATCATGCCGACGTTGCCTTCGGAGATGAGCTCCGATAGCGGCAGGCCATAGCCGCGGTAACCCATGGCGATCTTCGCGACTAGGCGCAGATGGCTGGTCACCAGCTTGTGCGCCGCATCCTTATCGCCATGTTCACGCCAGCTTTTGGCAAGCATGTACTCTTCCTCCGGTTCGAGCATCGGAAACCGGCGGATTTCCTCGAGATAACGCGCAAGATTGCCCTCGCGCGCGACAGAGGGCAGGGCGGGTGTGGCCATTTCGGGACAGAATCCTTTCCTCTAAGTCCGTAAATCTTAGTGCTCCGCTCGGGTATTGTCTAGTCTAGATTTGCTCTAATATACGTAGCAAATCTGTGATTTGGCTTGGTAAGGCGCTTTTGAATTCCCGGTATTCGCCAGTTGCCGGGTGCCGGAACCCGAGAAGATAGGCGTGAAGTGCTTGGCGCCGCAGGCCGGCCGCAACCGGTCGCGCGGCCGCCGGAAGCTTGGCGAGGCGTGCCGCGACATGGCGCCCCGTGTAAACCGGGTCGCCCACCACTGGGTTCCCCTTGTTCAGGAGATGGACGCGGATCTGATGGGTGCGCCCGCTACCGAGACGGCATTCGATCAGTGCGGCGGTAGTGCCGAAACTTTTCAACACTTGATAGCGTGTTATCGCAGGCTTTCCGGTAGCGACCACGGCCATGGATTTGCGGTCGCGTGGGTTTCGACCAATGGCGCCGACGATTTCGCCGGACTTTGGCGTGGGCACCCCCCAGACGATTGCCTGGTAAGCGCGCGTTACCCGCCGTTCGGCGAAGTCGGTGGCCAGCGCGTGGTGCGTCGCTTCCGTTTTGGCGACCACCATCAGCCCGCTGGTGTCCTTATCCAGGCGGTGAACGATGCCTGGGCGCCTCACGCCGCCAATGCCGGCGAAGCTATCGCCACAGTGCGCGACCAGCGCATTCACCAACGTGCGGTCGGGATTGCCCGGTGCCGGATGGACAACGAGCCCGGCTGGCTTGTCGAGCACGAGAAGATGTTCATCCTCGAACAGGATCTTTAGATCCATGGCCTGAGGCACGATCGCGGTCGACTCGGGCGGAGGCAGCGTGATCGTGAACACTTGGCCCGCTTTCACCTTGAACGCTGGATCGTCGACAGGCTTGCCGTCCAACTCGACCTGGCCTTGCTCGACGAGACTTTTCAGTCGCGACCTTGACAAATCGGCGAAATGGCCGGCCAGCACGCGGTCGAGCCGCGTGCCGACATCGCCCGCACCCACCGCGGCACGGCGGATATCGCTATTTGTTCCGGTAGCCATGGCGGCTAAATTGGCCTGGAAGATGCGCGCCCTCAAGCTCCTGGTAATCGCCCTCGGGGTGCTGCTGCTGGCAGGCATCGGCGTCCTGGCGGCGGCAGTCGTCTGGCGCATTAACCACGCCAATCCGACCTCGCCGGCACAGCCGGCACCGCCAGCCGTCCGACGGATCGTTCTGCCATCGGGCGCCAAAGTGATTGCCACCGACGTCGATGCCGGCCGCCTGATCGTGCGGGTCGACATTCCGGGCAACGGCGTGCGCATGCTCGTCTTCGATCTCGCTACCGGCGCCGAAATCACGACGATCGAACTCGCGCCGGCGTCTCCGTAAAGCGGACTCGCTCTCGATTTCGCTGCAGCGCAGCGTCCGACACGCAAGATGTGCGATCGGCGGTGGTGGCTCGGCCATCGGTACGCGGGGTGCCAAATGATTTATGATTTCTTGACGTGTGATTGGCGACACGACCGCGGAAAAATTTACCTTTCCGTGAATTTTTTCTTGCATCGTGGCGCGATGAGCGTATCTAAAGTGTGCGACGCACTCGCACGTGCCTATGGCCCATCGTGGTTATGCAACGACGTAACGCGTCCTTTTTGGAAGAACCGGTCGTCGTGGACCGGTACCGAGAGGGAAGACGATATGGTTGCTATCCAACGCGGGGCGCACGCGTCCCGTTCTGAAACCCTCAACGGGTCAGCCGGGGTCGCTGTCAGCGTCTCCTCGAGTCCCCTGAATTGAGCAAAGTGTCGTGGCTTCTAGCCGCGCCGTCCCGCGGATGGCGCCCCTTCCACTTCATTGCGCGCACTCGGCACCGATGCAGTGACCGCGCGCGTTCGTAGGATACGGAGATGCGGGAAACCAACAAGAAGATCGCCAAGTTTTTGGCGGAGGCCCAACCAGAGACCCCCTGCCTCGTCATCGATCTCGATGTCGTCGGCCAGGCCTATAAGCTACTGCGGCGCTATCTGCCGCTGGCGCGGGTGTTCTATGCCGTCAAGGCGAATCCGGCGTCCGAGATCATCGGCATGCTGAAGGACCTTGGGTCGAGCTTCGACGTGGCCAGCCGCGCAGAGGCGGATTTGTGCCTGGAGCGCGGTGTCAGCGCCGACAACATCTCGTTCGGCAACACCATCAAGAAAGAGCGCGACATTGCCTACGCCTATGAGAAGGGCGTGCGCCTGTTTGCGTTCGACAGCGAGACCGAGCTGGAGAAGCTTAGTCGCGTCGCGCCGGGCGCGCGCGTGTTCTGCCGCATCCTGGTGGAGTGCACCGGCGCGGATTGGCCGCTGTCGCGCAAGTTCGGCTGCGCGCCCGAAATGGCGGTCGAACTGCTACGACGTGCGCGCGATCTGGGGCTCGACCCTTACGGCATCTCGTTCCATGTCGGGTCGCAGCAGACTGACCTCAGCCAGTGGGACGGCGCCATAGAGCGCGCGGCACGGATGTTCTCGCTGCTGGCCGAGACCGACATCAACCTGCGGATGGTCAACATCGGCGGCGGCTTCCCGGCGCACTACCGCGGCGACGTACCGGCGGTGGTGAGCTACGCGAACGCTGTCATGGCGGCGTTGACCAAGCATTTCGGTAACAACCTGCCTGAACTCATCGTCGAGCCGGGCCGCTCCATCGTGGGCGACGCTGGCGTGATCCAGAGCGAGGTCGTGCTGATCTCGCGCAAATCGGCGAAGGATCCGAAGCGCTGGGTCTATCTCGACGTCGGCAAGTTCAATGGCTTGGCCGAGACGATGGACGAGGCGATCAAGTACAAGATCAAGACGCCGGCCGACGGCGGACCGCGCGGCCCCACGGTCATTGCCGGACCGACCTGCGATTCTGCCGATATCCTGTACGAGCGGACGGTCTACCGGTTGCCGCTCGATCTCAAGGTCGGTGACAAGGTCGAGATTCTGTCGACCGGCGCCTATACATCGACCTATGCGTCGGTTGGCTTCAACGGCTTCGCGCCCTTGAAGACTTACTGCATCTGAACCAGCGTCGTCGCTGATCGCGTGTCGGCCGGGCCAGGTGCCCGGCCGAAGCGTTTTAGGCGCGGCGTCCGCGCGGCGATTTCGTTCACCAGCTTCTCCTGCATCGCCTGCGCGAAGGTGTCGTAATCCCGCACGTCAAGCAGGAACGAACCTTGGCCGCCAACCACGTTCTGGTCGTAGTAGGTCGAGAGCCATGGCTCATTTTGGAGGATCGCGAGACCATTGATAACAATCCCTTGCGCCACCAGCGCATCGCGGACTTCGGCAGGTTGAGGCCCGATATTGGCCATACCGTCGCCGGACAGATCGATCACGCGGCGCGCCGGGTGATCGCCGAGTGCCTTTAATTCGGCGGCGGCGGCCAGCAAGGCATCGCCGATCGCCGTCAGCCCGTCCGACGTACGGTGTGCAGCGCGCACCTGTGCGGCAAAGGCCCGCCCCGATGCAGCATCGTGTACACGCGTCCAAGGCACGATTGCGACCTGTTTGTCGCGATCGGACCATTCGATCACGCTGGCGTCGATGGCCCCGTGCGGTCCACCCCGGATGGCGGCGAGCACCGCCGGATTTTCGAAGGCGCGCGCGATCCCTTCGTGCTGAAGGCGGTATTCACCTGGGTCGATACTGCCCGAGACGTCAATTGCCATGACCAGAGCGAGATCGGTGTCTGCGGCTCGGGCCGGAAGCGTAACCAGTGCGAGCAGCGCCACAATCCATGCCGCGACTCTCATGGATGCAAGCAAACAACAAAGGCTCGTGCTTGGCGAGCAATGCTTGCAGCCTTGCCGAAGGGCCAACATAATCACGCCCATGGAGCGCTTCGCTCTCGTGCTGATCGCTGTTCTGGGCGCAACGGGATTCTGGCTGCCGGCTGGGGCGGCCGAGCGACTATCGTCGCGCAGTTGCGCTGCCATCGCGTTCCATCCGATTGCGGCCGGAACCGCCGACGGCGAGCAGGAGGCCGGATACTACAAATCGCGGCTCGGACGGATCGAGGTGCGCGCATCGGTCAAGAGCGGCGCTGCCCGCCGGTACTATGTCTCCCTCGATGGGGCGGTGCTCGCGCCTATCCGTGGCGCGTTACCGCGCCTAGTCGCGGCCTGCGCCAAGGCGAAGCGGCTGACAGCCCCTCTCGAGCCGGACTACAGCTGTTTGGGCAACCGTCTCGTCGTACTGATCGCGGACAGCGAGGAACACCACTATTTGCTGCTCTACGCCCGTCACGGTCGCGCCTGGCACTTCTGCAGCGCCGGCCGCGCGTGAGATCAACGGCGCGGAATTAACGTGCCGACGCCGCGTGGAAGTTGTGCGCCAGTCTGACCGGATTGCTGTCGAGCAGCCGTGCGTAGATCACCGGATTGTTGAGCAGCTGGTGCGCTACACGCACGTCCAAGTTTCTGCGTTCGCGTTCCGCCGGACACGCCGCGCGCAGTGCGTTCCAGCCGGTATCACTAAGGGTGTCGCGTGGCTTCGTTAGCGCCGGCGCCGGGCTTTTCGCCAGGATGACGCCGGCATCGGCATTGTTGGCGAGGTCGGACGTGCACACGGTTGGAACGACGCCATGGTGGTGCAGGAAATAGCCCTTGGGCGTAATCAGGCGGGCCCAGGTCACGGTCAGTTCACCGTCATTCGATGTGCGCAATACCGTCTGCACCGTGCCCTTGCCATAGGAAGACGTGCCGACAACCACGGCGCGACCAGCATCCTGGAGTGCGGATGCGACGATTTCCGAGGCCGACGCCGAACCACCATTGACGAGAACGACGACCGGCAGCTTCTCGGCGTGATGGCCCACCGGTGCCGCGAAATACTGGAAGCTCTCCGGATTGCGGCCGATCGTGGTTGCGATCGTGCCGCCGTCGAGGAACTGGCTCGCCACCGCGATCGACTGGTCAAGCAAGCCCCCAGGATTGCCGCGCAGGTCGAGTACGATTCCCTTGAGATGGGTGCCCATCTCGCGGTGCGCGCGGGCGAGGCCATCGGCCACGCCGTCGCCGGTCTGCTGATTGAAGCTGGTGATCCGGATCACCGCGACATCGCCGAGTTCCTCCAGGGTGACGCTTGGCGGCACGAGGTGCGCCCGCTGGAGGGTGAGCGTCAGAGGTTTACCGATGCCGGCCCGCTGAATGCCGAGGACGAGGGTGCTCAAAGCCGGACCGCGCAATCGATTGCGCAGCTGCGCAGGAGTCAACGCTTTGCACGGCACGCCATCGAGCATCACGATGTGATCGTCGATGTGAATGCCCGCTCGTGATGCCGGCGAATCGGTCATGACCGCGGCAATGCGCGTGCTCGGCTCATCGCCGAGCACGATGCCGATGCCGCCGTAGCCGTCGCGGGCCGCACGCCACTCGCGCGCGATGGCCGGGCGGGCATAATGCGAGAAGCGATCGAGCGTCGCCAGCATATGGTCGATCAGGCCCTGCTCGAGTTTGTCGGGTGCGACCGCGGCAACATTCGGCGAAGCGTCGCGGGCGGCCGCCACGACCGCGGCAGTCAGCTTGCCCCAGTCCGCGGTATCAAACGGTGCTGGCGCGTGAACGCGCCACAACCGGTTACCACGGTGCAGGACGACGTCGTCGCCGTCGCGGCTCACCGTGAGATCGGAATCGAGGCTCGGAAGGTCGCCGAGCGCTGTCATGGACAGTGTGTCGGCACGGGTCGGATCGATGTGGTACTCGATGATGCTTTGGTATGTTTCGCTGAACAGCTTGGCTTCGTCGCTATTCGCCGACGGAGTCGGCTGGAGACCGCCACTCACCGGCTGGGCGGCGCAGGCGCAGAGCGCGAGGACCGAGAAAACCGCTGCTCTGGCTACGATTCTAGGCACAAGTACGAAACTTGGGCGAATGTCCCCCGAGACCGTCATGGTTGGATGAAATTAATGTTTCCCCACCGCAACCATTGTTGCCTTCGGGCGCCGCGCGTTGCAAGAAGATATAGCGTTAACGGCACGCTCCGGATGCGCTTTGAACGTGCTTTACGCTAGGCAGGCGCTGGTTAACGGCGTCGCCGCTTCGGCTCACCGCGCGTGCGGGTCGAATCCTCGATGATCGCGAAGAGTAGGCTGCCGGTAACCGTATCCGCTTCCGCTAATCGGACCCGTACTGGGTCGCCCAGCATATAGGTGCGTCCGGAGCGCCGGCCTTTGAGGCTATGGCTCGCCTCGTCGTGGACGTAATAATCGTCGGGAAGGGTGCGGATCGGGATCAGGCCGTCGGCGCCGGTCTCGTCCAGTGTCACGAACAGACCTGCCCGGGTGACGCCATTGATGCGCCCGGCAAACTCGGCGCCGACGCGTTCGGCAAGATAGGCTGCTGTGTAGCGATCGGCCGCACTGCGCTCCGCGGCGGCGGCGCGACGTTCGGTCATGGAGATGTGCGTGCCGACGGCTTTGAAGTCCTCGTGCGGATGCGGCAGTCCGTCGCTGCCGAAGCGCTGACCAGAAATGAGCGCGCGATGGACGAGGAGATCGGCATAACGCCGGATCGGCGAGGTGAAATGCGCGTAACGTCGTAGCGACAGACCGAAATGGCCGAGGTTTTCCGGGCTGTATTCGGCCTGAGCCTGACTTCGCAGGACGAGCGCGTTTACCAGACGCTCGTACGGCGTGCCCTTGGCGCGGTGAAGGATGGCGTTGAAGTGATGGGGCCGTATCACCTGGCCCTTGGCCAGCGTCAGGCCGTGAATGCCGATGCCGTGGAGGAAGCGCGTGAGCGCCACAAGCTTTTCCGGATCCGGCGAGTCGTGCACGCGATACATGCACGGCTGCTTGAGACGCTCGAGCGTTTCGGCCGCCGCGACATTCGCCGCGATCATCAGCTCCTCGATGAGCTTGTGACTCTCGAGACGTTCGCGCGGCTCGATCCGCGCGATGCGCCCGGACGGATCCAACAGAATTCGCCGCTCGGCGATATCGAGGTCGAGCGTGCCGCGTGCCAAGCGGGCGCGCTCGAGCGCACGGTAGACGCCATAAAGCGGCTTGAGCGCGCCGTCGAGCAACGGTGCGGTCTTCTCGCTGGGCCGGCCGTCAATCGCGTCCTGCACTTCTTCGTAGGTGAGTCGCGCCGCCGAACGCATCAGGCCCCGGCGGAAGTGATGCTGGGTTAGGCGTCCATCGGCGTCGATCCGCAATTCGACGGCCATGCAGGCGCGGTCGACGCCCGGCTTGAGCGAGCACAGCTCGTTCGACAGCGCCTCGGGTAGCATCGGCACGACCCGGTCCGGGAAGTAGACGGAGTTGCCCCGTTCGCGTGCCGCCACATCCAGCGCATCGCCCGTCCGGACGTAATGCGCCACGTCGGCGATTGCGACCAGCGCATGCCAGCATCCCTCGTGTTCTGGATCGGGCGCGGCCCAGACAGCGTCGTCGAAGTCACGGGCATCGGCGCCGTCGATGGTGACCAGCGGAACATCGCGCAAGTCGGTACGGTCGCCCAGTGCGACCGGCATGGCGCGCGCGGCGATATCGAGAGCGGCTTTGGGAAAGGGGACCGGAATACCGTGACTGTGGATCGCAATCACGCTGAAGGCGCGGGGATTGGTGCTGTCGCCGATGCGCTCGACGATCCGCGCCGCGGGCAAGCCCATTTGCGGCTGTCCGACGACTTCGGCCAAGACGATCTCGCCTGGCGCGGCGCCCTTTGCGTCTCCTGCGGCGACACGAAATTCGGTGCGCAGCTTGCGGTCGGTCGGTTCGATGCGGCCGCCCTCGGCGGTGACCCGATAGATGCCGATGACGCGATCCGGTGCACCGCCGACCGCGCGGAGGATGCGCGCTTCATAAAGGTTCGCGCCGCTGGGGCTGAAACGAGCCACGGCACGCTCGCCGACGCCGAGGGCCGGTGTGCCGCGCTCGGCAACGACCACGATTTCCGGCAGGGTGCCCGTCAGACCGACAGGACGCCCCCGCATTTCGCCGTCGATATCGACGTCGGTTATTTCGACGATGCCGATTTCAGGCAATACGCCGCGCGGCCCATGCTCGCCGCCGCGCGGACGGCGATCATTCCGCCGCGGTTGCGGCCTGTTTCTTTTTTGTGGGTGTCTTTGCTTCACGTTTGGCTTTCGTTGCGCGGCCGCGGCGGCGGCCGCCGGCTCGGGCCGCCCGCTCCGACAGGAGTTCGACGGCGCGGTCCATGGTCAATTCCTCGGGCGCCATGCCGCCGGGCAGGGTCGCGTTGATGCCGTCGTGGCTGACGTAGGCGCCGTATTTGCCGTTGAATATCTTCACCGGTCCACCGGCCGAAGGATGCTCGCCCAGAACCTTGATGGGCTCGGGCGCGCCGCGCCGGAACTTGCGGGGCTCTGCCAACAAGCTGACCGCGCGGTTGAGTCCAACCGTCAGAACGTCGTCGTCCGCCGCCAGCGACTTATAGACTTTGCCGTGGCGTATGTAAGGCCCAAAGCGGCCGACACCGGCGACGATCATTTCACCGTCCTGCGGATGCGGCCCAACCTCGCGCGGCAGCGCCAGCAGTTTGAGGGCCTTCTCGAGGTCGATATCGGCCGGCGACACGCCCTTTGGCAGGGACGCGCGCTTCGGCTTTTCAACCGCCGGGATTTCGGATTTCTTCGCGCGCTTGCCCTTTTCGCGTGGCGGCTTGGGCGGCGTTTCGCCAAGTTGCACGTACGGACCGTAAGGCCCCTTCTTGAGCGCCACGACGAGACCGGTTTTCGGATCGGTTCCGAGCTCGCGCGGCTCGGCAGCAGCAGCATTCTCACCCGTTTCGATGCCCAAGGCGCGGGTGTAGCGGCATTCCGGATAACGCGAGCAGCCGATGAAGGCGCCGAACCGGCCAAGCTTCAAGCCGAGGCGCCCCTGGCCGCACACCGGGCACAAGCGCGGGTCGCTGCCGTCGGTGCGCTCCGGAAAGAAATGGCGCCCAAGCTCCTCGTCAAGCGTATCGATCACCTGCGTGATGTTGAGGTCCTTGGTGCCGGCGACCGCGGCGGAGAAGTCGCGCCAGAACTCTTCGAGCACCTTCTTCCAGTCGACGCGGCCGCCCGAGATATCGTCGAGCTTGTTCTCCAGGTCGGCGGTGAAGTCGTACTCGACGTAGCGCGCGAAGAATTCCATCAGAAACGCGGTGACGAGGCGGCCGCGGTCCTCCGGAAGGAGCCGCTTCTTGTCGAGGCGGACATATTTGCGATCCTGCAGAACCTGCATGGTCGATGCATAGGTGGACGGCCGGCCAATGCCGAGCTCCTCGAGCTTCTTGACGAGGCTCGCTTCGGTATAGCGCGGCGGCGGCTGCGTGAAATGCTGCTGCGGGTCGACCTTGTCGCGCGTCAGCGAATCGCGCTCGTTGAGCGCGGGTAAGCGCCGGTTCTCCTCGTCGCCCTCGGGATCGTCGGCGTCCTCGGTATAGAGCGTGAGAAACCCATCGAACACCACCGTGGAACCGGTCGCTCTCAGCACGACGGAGCTGTCGGCTGGCCCGACGTCGACCGCGACCTGGTCGATCGTCGCAGACGACATCTGGCTTGCGACCGCGCGCTTCCAGACGAGTTCGTAGAGCCGCCGTTCGCCCGAATCGAGATGACCAGGGAGGGTCTCGGGGCGGCGATGCATGTCGGTCGGGCGGATCGCCTCGTGGGCTTCCTGCGCGTTCTTGGCGGCATTGCGGTAGATGCGCGGCTCATCCGGACGATATTGCGGGCCATATTGAGCGGCGATCATCTCGCGCGCGGCGGTGATCGCCTCGTTCGACAATGACACGCCGTCGGTGCGCATGTAGGTGATAAGGCCGACAGTCTCGCCGCCGATATCGACGCCTTCGTAGAGCCGCTGCGCCGTGCGCATGGTGCGCGACGCGCCGAGGCCCAGCTTGCGCGACGCTTCCTGCTGCAAGGTCGAAGTGGTGAAGGGCGGCGGCGGGTTGCGCCGGATCTGCTTCTTCTCGACCGCGACGACAGCGTAGTCGAGGTGCTTCAGAATGGCGTCGGCCGCCTCGTGCGCCTGCTGCTCATTGGCGAGGTCGAACTTGTCGAGCTTCTTGCCATTGAGATGGGTGAGACGCGCGGTGAATCGGTCACCGGCACGCGTGACGAAGTCGACCTCGATCGACCAATACTCGCGCGCCTTGAAGGCCTCGATTTCAGATTCGCGTTCGCAGATGATGCGGAGCGCCACCGACTGCACGCGTCCGGCCGAGCGGCTGCCCGGCAGCTTGCGCCAGAGCACCGGCGATAGGGTAAAGCCGACGAGATAATCGAGCGCGCGGCGCGCCATATAGGCGTCTATCAGCTCGCGGTCCAACTCGCGCGGATGACGGAATGCTTCCTGCACCGCGGTCTTGGTGACTTCGTTGAACACCACTCGTTTGACATCGACGCCCTGGAGCACCTTGCGCTGGCGCAAGATTTCCTGCACGTGCCACGAAATCGCCTCGCCCTCGCGATCCGGATCGGTCGCGAGATAGAGTCGTTCGGCGCCTTTGACCGCGCTGGCGATTTCCTTGAGTCGTTTGTCGGCGCGATGGTCGACTTCCCACGACATGGCGAAGTCTTCGTCGGGACGCACCGAACCATCCTTCGCGGGAAGGTCACGCACGTGTCCGTAGCTCGCGAGGACCTTAAAGTCCTTGCCGAGATACTTGTTTATGGTCTTCGCCTTCGCAGGCGACTCAACGATGACGACGTCCATGTTCCCGCCGGGAGTGGGGATCGAGGCCTGTGAAATAGGGTGATTTATGGTTAAATCAACGTTAACGCGTTCCCCGGTTGGCGCGCGACTCGGCCCGCAAGCTCAAGTTCGAGCACAATCGTAAGAATCACGGCGGG
The DNA here is from genome assembly GCA_035532975.1 of Allostellaceae bacterium. GTDB lineage: Bacteria > Pseudomonadota > Alphaproteobacteria > ATCC43930 > CGMCC-115725 > REEB95. The sequence continues at coordinate 757 of DATLUT010000112.1, read as the reverse complement.
CGACATTTGGCACTGCCGGAGCAATTCGTCAACCGGCAACGGCGACGGCGACAACAAACCGAGCACAATTTCGCGCGCATCGGCAAGGTCTTTGGGCCCGATTTCCGCCGCGGGCGCCGCCGCAAACGTTGCATGCTTGCGCTCGGCGAGGGGCGTGCCGAGCTGCGGACGCAGCTCGCGCAGGATGTCATCGGCTGTATCGACCAGCGTCGCACCGTCGCGGATCAGCCGATTGGTCCCCTTGGAACGCGGATCGAGCGGCGATCCGGGCACGGCGAAGACCTCGCGTCCCTGTTCGAGCGCAAAACGCGCGGTGATCAACGAGCCCGAACGCTCGGCCGCCTCGACGACTAGAACGCCGAGCGCGATGCCCGAGATAATGCGATTGCGGCGCGGGAAGTGCCGCGCCTGTGGCACCGTACCGACCGGCATCTCGGCAACGAGCAAGCCGCGTTCGGCGATGGTCTCATGCAGGCTGCGGTTCTCTTCGGGATATACCGAATCGATACCGCCAGCGAGCACTGCGAGCGTACCGGTGGCAAGCGATCCTTGATGCGCCGCGGTGTCGATGCCGCGCGCTAGGCCCGAGACGACAAGCAACCCGGCCTCGCCCAAATGCGCGGCGATGTCGCGGGCAAAACGCCTGCCATTGGCCGATGCATTGCGTGCACCGACGATGGCGACAGCCCGTTGCGTCGCGAGTTCGATGCGGCCCTTCATCGTCAGCAACGGCGGTGCATCCTCGACCGCGACAAGC
>DATLUT010000111.1:0-2842 GCA_035532975.1 Allostellaceae bacterium | reverse complement strand
CGGTCGACCGTATCCTCGGGATGCCGATCGCCGGCCGCACGGAAGTGCTCGACGAGCTTGCGATGGTAGGTGTCGAGCGCGGCGAAGTTGCGCTTGATGAAACTCTCGTAGACGTGCATGCGGCAGGTGTCGTTGAGCACCATCAGTTCGGTCATGTAGTGCACGGCTTGCCAGGCCTCGAGCGCATCGGAATGGAAACAACTTGGCGCTGCGAGCGCTCCGTTCGCGGACAGCACGATCGCAGCCAGTGTCGCCATCCCCCTCTTGAACCACATTGCATTCACCCCTCTTCTCAAAACACGCCAATAGCGATTACGAACGGTGCGCGACCGCGGACCTGCGGCGCCGGCGGTGGAGACGGTGCGCCAGATGCGCGCCCACCAGCACCAGGGCGAAGACGGCGAGCATGGCGAAGCCGAAATCGCGCGCTATTTGTCCCAGCATCTTATGCACTGCATGACCGGTCAGGTCACCCGCACCAACGAAGATGGCCGCCCACAATCCGGCGGCTGTGAAGTTGAGAATCAAGAAGCGACGCCAGTCGATGCCGCTGATGCCGAGCGCAAACGACGAGAAGTTGCGCACGCCGTAGATGAAGCGGAAGCTCAGGATGAACCAGATATCGAAGCGCTTCAGCCACGCCAGCGCGGTGTCGACCCGCTCGCGCCATTTCGGCTGCCGCGCCAGCACGCGCAAGCCGAAGCGGCGGCCGATCCAAAAATAGCACTGATCGCCGGCGAAACTGCCGAGCCAGGCGGCTACGAGAAGCAGCGGCGCACTCAGCAAACCCTCCGCCGCCGCGAACGCGGCGAACAGCACGAACGTCTCGCCCTCGAAGAACGTCCAGGCGAAAGTGATCGGATACGACCACGCGCCGTGTTCGGCGATGAAATGCTGAACGTTCATGCCCGATGCGTTTCCTCCGGCCCCTTACCGAAGGGTCCGGCGATCAAAACATGCTCCGACCCAAAGGTCGAGCCTAGATTAAGCCGCAGGTGTTAAAAAAGCGCGCGCGGCGCGGCGTCGTGTTGCGATGCCACACGCAAGACACGGATTGCCACGCGCCGCTTGGGCGCGACGCTGTGTGCGTGTATTCTCCGGCCCCGTCATGACTGTCGAAACCGCATCCGCGCTGCGTTCGCTGCGCACCCAGACTCTGGTCGGCACGGTCAGCCTCGGTCACGGCGCGACGCATTGGGCGGTCGCGACGTTCTTCCTGCTGCTGCCGTCGATGAGCCGCGACCTCGGCCTCAGCTACACCCAGGCGGGGCTACTCGCGACCGCGTATTTCGTCGGCTCGATGATCTCGAACCTGCCGAGCGGCATCGTCGTCGATCTCACCGGCAAGCGAATCCGCTATCAACTCCTGGCGCTGCTGCTCGGCAGCGCCTCGCTCGCGGCGCTCGGCACGACGAGCAGTTTCGCCGCGCTGTGGGCGTGCCTGGTTCTGCTCGGCGCGTCGAACATGCTGTGGCATCCGGCCGCGATCTCGTATCTCTCGATCCATCTGCCGCGCAATCGCGGTTACTCGATGGCGATCCATTCGCTCGGTGCGCATATCGGCGACGCTGCCGGACCGCTCGCCGCCGGCTGGCTGCTGCTGAGCTTCTCGTGGCAGCGCACCGCTCAGATCAACGCGTTCATGGGCGTGATCTGCGCCGGGCTCATCATTCTCGTCTGCGGCCGCGACGATCCGCGCTCGGCGCCGCGGCGTCAGCCAGGCGGCGCCTATTGGAAGGGCCTCCTGCTATTGTTGAAGTCGCGGGCGCAGTGGAGCTTCTTCCTGATGTCCGGCTTCCGCACCATGACGCAGGCCGGACTGCTAACCTTCCTGCCGCTGTTCCTGGCGAACGATCTTCACATGAGTCCGGTGCTCATGGGCGTGGCGATGATGGTATTGCAGTTGGGCGGCATGGTGGCGACGCCGATCGCGGGCGTGCTCTCCGACCGCATCGGCAGGCGGCCGATCGTGCTGGCCGGCATGTTCAGCACCACGATCATCGTCGTGCTGATGACGTTCATCACCAGCCGCCCGCTCTACGTCGCCTGCATCTCGGTGCTGGGGTTCTTCCTCTATGCGATGCGGCCGGTGATCCAGGCCTGGCAGGTGGACCGCTCGCCGCCCGAGCACCTAGCCGCGATCACCAGCGCGCTGTTCACCGTGCAGGCGATTCTGTCGGCGCTCGCGCCGCTGGTCGGCGGCTTCCTCGCCGATCGCTTCGGCCTGATCTCGGTGTTCTATTTCCTCGCGGCCTCGGTGCTCGCCGGCAACATCCTGTGCTTCCTGGTGCCGAAGACCGAGCAAGGCGATTGAACGCATGAGCAAGCTGCCGCTGTCCCGCTTCAAGGTGGTCGATCTGACGCGCGTGCGCGCCGGCCCGACTTGCGTGCGCCAACTCGCCGACTGGGGTGCCGACGTGATCAAGATCGAGGATCCCAAAGGCGATTCCGGCCTCGGCGGCGACCGCGACGGCCCCGATTTCCAGAACATCCACCGCAACAAGCGCGGCATGACGCTTGACCTCAAGAAGCCGGAGGGCGTCGCGATCATGAAGAAGCTGGCCGCGCAGGCCGACGTGGTCGTCGAGAATTTCCGCCCCGACGTCAAGTTCCGCCTGGGCATCGACTACGACAGCCTCAAGGCGGTGAACCCGCGGATCGTCTATGCCAGCATCTCGGGCTTCGGTCAGGACGGTCCCTATCGCGCGCGGCCGGGTGTCGACCAGATCGCGCAGGGCATGGGCGGGCTGATGTGGATCACCGGCGCGCCGGGGCAAGGGCCGATGCGCGTCGGCATTCCCGTCGCCGATCTCACGGCCGGGCTCTTCGCGGCGATCGGAAT
>DATLUT010000110.1:0-6523 GCA_035532975.1 Allostellaceae bacterium | reverse complement strand
GGCTATTACGCCAACATGGGCGAGCGCCAGTTCCGCCGCATGTATGAGACGGCGCATCGCCGCCGTGGCGACACCGGCGAGAACCTGATCGAGCTCTTGGAGCGCCGCCTCGACGCCGTGGTCTATCGCATGAAATTCGCGCCGACGCCGTTCGCCGCGCGCCAATTCGTCAATCACGGCCACGTCACGGTGAACGGCAAGCGCGTCAATATCTCGTCCTACTTGGTGGACGACGGCGACGTCATCGAGCTCAAGGACAAGATCAAGCAGAACGCGGTGGTGCTCGAAGCCGCAAAATCGTCCGAGCGCGAAGTGCCGGACTATCTCGAGGTCGACGCCGACAAGTGCAAGGGCAAGTTCGTGCGCGCGCCCAAGCTCGCCGACGTGCCCTATCCGGTGCCGATGGAACCGAACCTCGTGGTCGAGTTCTACTCGCGCTAACCGGCGATCCCTCCGACGTATCTTTCGTGTCGCCCGCGGCTTTCCGGTCGCGGGCGACAGCCGTTTTGCACGCCCGCCTCCGCGCGCCGTAAAAAAGAATCGGAACCCCATCCATCCGGCGCCGTTGCACCACAATCAGCCGTAAACCGTGCTGACTGTGACGGGCCTCGGAGTCGAGGCTCGCATCGACGTGTTTAGGAGGGTTCATGCGCATACCGAAGTCACCGCTCGCCGCGGCGCTCGCCGCGGCAGCTCTACTGTCGCCCCTTGCCGCCGGCGCCCAGTCGTCGGGTCCAACGCCGGCACCGTCCATGACGACGCCAGCGACGCCCGGCCAAGCTGCTGTCTCTGACCAGCAGATCACGCAGGCGGCCAACGCCATGCAGAAAGTGATGAGTCTGCGCCAGGCCTATAGCCAACGCCTGATCCAGGCCGCGCCGGCGGACAAAGGCCGGATCGAGCAGGAAGGCCAAACCGCGATGGCGCACGCGGTCACCGACCAGGGGCTGTCGGTCCAGCAATACAACTCGATCCTGCAAACGGCGCGGAACGATCCGAACGTGCGCCAGAAGCTGCTGAGCCGTGTATCGCCGTCGAGCGGCGCAACGACGCCGAGCCCGCCGTCGAGCCACTAGCGGCAGCTGCGCATTTGTTACCAGTGAGAGGAGTGAAGCCATGAAATTGTCGACCACCTTGCTCAAGCGCACCCTCAACCAGCTCGAGGAGCAGCCGGCCTTCCAGGACGCGGAGGTCGTTCCCGAGGACAATCCGGCGATTCCGCAGCTCAACCAGCTGTTCGGCGACCACACCTTCTTTCTCGACAGCGACGGGCTGCACATCGTTGAGCCGACCGCTGCCTCGGGCAAAACGCCGATGGGCGTGGTCATCAAGCTTGCGAGCTGGCGCGATGCGCGGCGAACCAGCCTGAAGCCGCATCCGCCGGAACCGACGGACGTCGTGATCGCGCTGGAAGCCGACGGGCTCGACGAGGACGGCATCGAGGAGGGCGACGACTCCGCCGCCTGACGACGGGGTCCGCAGCGTCCTGATTGACGGCGGCGGCGGGGGCGCCGCCGCGGCCCTATGTTACCGCGCGCCGCTTCCGTTCTATCCTGGGCGGCAACGCGATTTCATTGGGGGCCGCCATGCTCTGGGTTCAGCTCGCCGTCATCCTCGTGCTGATCCTGCTGAACGGTTTCTTCGCCATGGCGGAGTTGGCCGTCGTCTCGGCTCGGCGCGTGCGCCTGCAAGCCGCCGCCGATGCCGGCCGCGCCGGCGCGCGCACGGCGCTCGCGCTCAAAGGCGATCTCGGCCGCTTCCTGTCGACGGTGCAGATCGGCATCACGGTGATCGGCGTGCTCGCCGGCGTGCTCGGTGGTGCGACGCTGGCGGACGATCTCGCGCACGCGTTCGAGACCAACCAGGGTTGGGCCGGCGTTCACGCGCACGCGGTCGCCGTCGCGCTCGTCACCGCGGCAATCTCCTTTGCGACGCTGATCTTCGGCGAACTCACGCCCAAGCGGATCGCGCTACGACGGCCCGAAACGATGGCCGCGCGCGTCGCGGTGCTGATGTCGATGCTGTCGCGCTTCGCCACGCCGCTCGAATGGCTGCTGAGCCGAACGTCGGAGCTGGTGCTCAAGGCGCTGCCGCTGCCGCCGGCCGAGCCGATCGCGCCGACCGAGCAGGAGATCGCTTATCTGCTGCGCGAGGCGGCGGCTGCCGGCCATCTGGAGCAGGCTGAGCACGTCATCATCCAGATGGCACTTCGCCTCGGCGACCGGCTGGTCGGCGCGGTGATGACGCCGCGCACCGAGGTCGAAGGCCTCGATCTCGACGATCCGCCGGCCGAGAACCGGCGCAAGATTGTCAAGAGCGACTTCTCGCGTTTCCCGGTGTTCGAGGGCGAGTCGCGCCATCTCCTCGGCGTCGTGCAGGTGAAGGATCTGCTGGCGCAGTTGCTGGGCGACAAACCGTTCGACCTGCGCGCGGTGATGCGGCCGCCGTTGTTCCTGCCGGAGAACGTCACCGCGCTGCACGCGCTCGAGCTCTTCCGCCGCAGCGGCGCGGCAATGCTGTTTGTCGTCGACGAGTACGGCGACTTCCAGGGCATCGTCACGCTGCACGACATTCTCCAGGCGCTGGTGGGCGACATCGTCTTCCGCGGCGAGAAGCCGGCGTCGCCGATCATTCGCCGCGACGACGGCAGCCTCGAGGTCGAGGGTCTCGTGGGCATCGACGAGGTGCGCGACCTGGTGCCCCTGCCGGTCTCGGCCGGCGAGAAAAAAGGCGCGTTCCACACGGTCGGCGGCCTGGTGATGGCGCGGCTCAACCGCGTGCCGCAGGCCGGCGACAAGGTGCGCGTCGGCGGCTTCCGCTTCGAGGTGCTGGCGATGGATGGTCGTCGCGTCGACCGCGTGCTGATCGTGCCGCCGGCGAAGGCGAAATCGCGGCAGAGCGCTGCGGGGTAGCGCGCGGCCGTCCCGCCTTGCCTCGCACCGCGCGAGCCTTTAGGGTTCGGCCCCAACATCGCAGAAAATACGGGGAGGATGTCATGCGGTTTCTCGTCCGGGCGCTTGCGCCGGCTTTCGCCTTCGCCTTGCTGCTGGCCGCGCCCGCCCGCGCCGCAAGCACCGACGACATCCCCGTGATCGCCTCGCTCACCGGCGGCGGCGCGTTCCTCGGCCAGGAAGAGCAGCAGGCCATCCAGATTTTCGAGAAGCTCGTCAACAAGACCGGTGGCATCCACGGCCGCAAGGTCCACTTCGTCTTCCACGACGACCAGTCGTCGCCGCAGCAGGCGGTGCAGCTCGGCAACGAGGTGCTGGCGGAAAAGCCCATCGTCGTGCTCGGGACGACACTGGTGGCGGGCTGCAACGCGATGGGACCGCTGATGCAGAGCGGCCCGGTGATGTATTGCTTCTCGCCCGGCATCCATCCGCCTGCCGGCGGCTACGTCTTCACCGGCGGCGTCTCGACCTTCGATCAGGCCCAAGCGCTGGTGAATTATTTCCGCGGCCGCGGTTGGACCCGCCTGGCGCTGATGACCTCGACCGACGCGACCGGCCAGGACGCCGACAAGGGCTTCGCCAAGCTTCTGGAGCGGCCGGAGAACAAGGGCATCACCATCGTCGCGCATCCGCATTTCAATCCGCACGACGTCAGCGTCAGCGCGCAGATCGAGGAAGTGAAGGCCGCCAATCCGCAGGCTTTCATTGGCTGGGCGACCGGCGCGCCGTCGGCGACGATCTTCCGCGGCGCGGTGCAGGGCGGCCTCACCGTGCCGATGGGCAGCACCGGCGGCAACATGACCTATGCCCAGATGCACCGCTTCGCCGCCTTCCTGCCGCACGAGCTTTATCTGCCGTCGTCGGTCTGGGCCGTGAACGGCGATCCGCGCGTCAAGCTCGATCCCGCGGTGGCCAAGAAGCAGAAGGCGTTCTTCGCCGCCTTCGCCGCCGAGGGCAAGAAGCCCGACGAGGGCTCGATCCTCGGCTGGGACCCGGCGACGATCGTCGTCGACGCGCTGCGCAAGCTGCCGGCCAATGCGACGGCGCAGCAGTTGCGCGACTATCTGCTCAAGGTGAAGGGCATCGCCGGCGTCAACGGCGTCTATGATTTCGCCGCCTCGCCGCAACGCGGCTTGACGCTCAACAACATCATCGTCTCGGTATGGGACGCGAAGGCCGACACCTGGAAGGTGAAGGCGGCGCCGACGGGCATTCCGCTCAAGTGAGTCTGCTGCGCCTGTGCCCGGTTGACGAAGTGTCCGACGATGCGCCGCTGCGCGTCGAAGCGGCGGGTGCGGTCTATGCCGTCGCCAAGTCGGGCAGTGAAATCTTCGTGCTCGCCGATCAGTGTACCCACGGCCCGGGCAACCTGTCGGAAGGCGTGGTGCTCGGCAGCGAGATCGAATGCCCGTTCCACCAGGGCCGCTTCGACCTGCGCACCGGCCAGTCCACCTATCCGCCCTGCACCGAAGCGGTGCGGACCTGGACAGCGACGGTGAAAGCGGGCGAAATATTCATCGATCCCGACGAGCCCGCCAAGGCGGGCTGAAGGAGGCTGCGATGAAACGCATCGCCATCAGCATGGGCGACCCTGCCGGCATCGGTCCGGAGATCGCCTTGAAGGCCGCGCTCGATCCGCGCGTTACGCGGCAGTGCCGGCCGCTGCTGGTCGGCGATCCGCGCGTCCTCGAGATTCACGCCGAGGCGGCAGGCCTCGATCCCAAGCTCAAGTTCTTCGCCAGCGCCGCATCGGTCGACTGGTCCGGCGACGAGGTCAAGGTCCTGGCGCTCGATCTTCTGCGCGACGGCACGCTCGAGCTCGGCACGATCAAAGCGGCGCACGGCCAGGCGGCGCTGGCCTCGGCCAAGGCGGCGATCGACGCGGCGATGTCGGGCGCGGTCGACGCGGTTATCGCCGCGCCGCAGACCGAAAGCGCGATCAAGGCGGCGGGCGTCGAATTCGACGGCTATCCCACTTTCGTCGCGCGCTGCACCGGCACGCCAGTCGACGACGCATTCCTCATGATCTGCTTCGACGACAAGCGCATCGCACACGTCACGCTGCACGTGAGTTTGGCGCGCGCGATCGCGCTGGTGACCAAGGAGCGCGTCGGCCGCGCGCTCGCTGCGGTCGATTCATCGCTCAAGCAGATGGGAATCGCGCGGCCGAAGATCGCAGTCTCGGGTCTCAATCCGCACGCCGGCGAAGGCGGTCTCTTCGGCCGCGAGGAGATCGACATTATCATTCCAGCGATCGCCGCGACCCAGGCCGCTGGCATCGCCGCCGAAGGGCCGTTTGCCGCCGATCTCATGTTTCACCGCACTGGATACGACGCGTTCCTGGTGATGATCCACGACCAAGGCCACATCGTCGCCAAGCTGCTCAGCCGCAACCGCGCCGCCGGTCTCACCATCGGCACGCCGGTGCTGTTCTCGTCCGTGGCGCACGGCTCGGCGCTCGACATTGCCGGCCAGGGCAAGGCGAGTCACGCCGCCATCGTCGAGGCGGTCGAGCGACTCGTCGGTGCCGCGCAGGCCAAGGCGGCCTGAGGACCGAGCTAAGTTTCGCGCCGGAACGCGTGCAGGCGCTCGGCGCCCTGCCAGATCTCGAAGCCGTGGAAGCGCTCGCGCGCTTGCTCGATCAGCGCATGACCGCGCTCGACGGCGCGCGGCAAGGCGTCAACGTCGACGTCCTCGCGCCGGAGGATGTGGTTGTCGCGATTGAGCAGGTAGCACTTGTACTGCGCCACTTGCGAACTCCGCTTCGCAAGCCATACCGAGTCGCTAGCTTGGGGCGGTCCCGGCGCGACCGTCAATCGCGCAAAGATAAAACTTGTGTGACGTTCAACAACGCCAGTTAGTCGCCGAATTTTTCAGCAAGTTTTTGCCGTCCGCCGCCGCCGCCCTTGATTAAGCCGGCAAAAGCGCCCATATACGGCGTGTCAATCGACCTTGGGTCGGCCACGTTCACGCTCCTACCGAGCCAGACCCGGTCCCATCCAAACCAGCGTTTTGACCCGTGGCGCATCCGCGCTGCGGCATTTTCTATGGAGGGACTTTCATGTCCATCGGTACAGTCAAGTGGTTCAACCCGGTCAAGGGCTACGGTTTCATTCAGCCCGACGACGGCCAGAAGGACGTCTTCGTCCATATCTCGGCGGTCGAACGTTCTGGCATCGGCAATCTGCAAGAGGGCCAGAAGGTCAGCTTCGAGATCGAGCGCGGCCAGCAGGGCAAGGTGTCGGCGGTCAATCTCAAGTCCGCCTAACGCGAATCGCATTTCGAATCGATTCGACTCGACAGCGGGGCGGCTTCGGCCGCCCCGTTTGCTTTTGCGTTCTGCTATACTGCGTGTCGTTTGTTCAACTTTGTCTTGGAGGAGATGCGTGGCTAAACGAGCGAAAAGAAAGAGCAAGTCGAGCAAGACCGTTCGCGCCAATAAGCGCAAGGGCAAGGCGAAAGCGAAGCGCCGCAACCAACGCAGTCGCGCGACGGGCCGCTAGCGCGGCGCCGCATCTGTCGGGGAGGGCGCGGGCCGCGGTTCGCGCCCTTCGCCGTTTCTGCGGCCGGCG
>DATLUT010000109.1:0-22311 GCA_035532975.1 Allostellaceae bacterium | reverse complement strand
TACACCGACGACTACCTTCGCGGCATCCTGCGCGGCGTGCACACGATCGCCATGGTCGGCGCCAGCGAGCACTGGAACCGGCCCTCTTATTTCGCAATGAAATATCTTCAGACAAAGGGCTACCGCGTCATTCCGGTCAATCCGCGCGCCGGCACGCTGGAGATCCTCGGCGAGAAAGTCTATTCGTCACTCGCCGACATTCCCGGCGCGATCGATATGGTCGACATCTTTCGCCGCAGCGCGGAAGCCGCCAGGATCGTCGATGCGGCAATCGCCAAAGGCGCCAAGGTCGTATGGATGCAGATTGGCGTGCGCGACGACGTCGCCGCAGACAAGGCTGAGCAGGCCGGCCTCAAGGTGGTGATGAATCGCTGCCCCAAGATCGAGTATTCGCGGCTCTGCGGCGAGCTCGGCTGGAGCGGCGTCAACACCGGCATCATCTCGGCCAAGCGCCGGCGGCTCTGATGACGGACGCGCGCAAGCCGGCGACGCCGGGCTTCGAAACGCTGGCGGTCCATGCGGGGGCGTCGCCCGATCCCGCGACTGGCGCGCGCTCGACGCCGATCTACCAGACCACGGCCTATGTCTTCGACGATGTCGATCATGCCGCGTCGCTCTTCAACCTCCAGACCTATGGTTATCTCTATTCGCGGCTGACCAACCCGACCGTGTCGGTGCTCGAGGAACGCGTCGCCACGCTCGAAGGCGGCCGCGGCGCGATCTGCGTCGCCTCGGGCCACGCCGCACAGTTGCTCGCCTTTTTCACCTTCATGGAATCGGGCGATCATTTCGTCGCCGCGAACAAGCTTTACGGCGGCTCGATCACGCAGTTCGGCCGCAGCTTCAAGAAATTCGGCTGGGACGCGACGCTGGTCGACCCCGACGAACCGGAGAATTTCCGGCGCGCGATCACCGCCCGCACCAAGGCGATCTTCGTCGAGAGTCTCGTCAATCCGAGCGGCGCGGTCGTCGATCTCGAGCGCGTGGCGCGGATCGCACACGAGGCCGGGCTTCTATTTATCGTCGACAACACCATGGCATCGCCCTATCTGTGCCGGCCGTTCGATTGGGGCGCCGACCTCGTCGTGCATTCGACCACCAAATTCCTGTCGGGCCATGGCAACGCCATGGGCGGCGCGGTGATCGACAGCGGCACGGTCGATTGGGCGAAAAATCCCAAGTTCAAATCGCTGACCGAGCCGGAGCCCGCCTATCACGGCCTCCGCTTCTATGAGACCTTTGGCGATCTCGCTTTCACGGTGCACGGCCATGCCGTCGGCCTGCGCGATCTCGGCGCCACCATGGCGCCGGTCAACGCCTTTCTCACCATCACCGGTATTGAGACGCTGGCGTTGCGCATGGAGCGCCATGTGGCGAACGCGCTCGCCGTCGCGCAATATCTCGAAACACATGCCGCAGTTGCCTGGGTCTCGCACGCCGGGCTGGCGTCGAGCCCGTATCACGCGTTGGCGAAGAAATACCTGCCGAAGGGCACCGGCCCGGTGTTCACGTTCGGCCTCAAGGGCGGCTACGACGCCGGCGTGAAGCTGGTGGAAAGCGTCAACCTGCTCTCGCATCTCGCCAATGTCGGCGACACGCGGTCGCTGATCCTGCATCCGGCGTCGACCACACACCGGCAGCTCTCCGCGGAGCAGCAGATGGCGGCCGGCGCCGAGCCCGATGTCGTCCGCCTGTCGGTCGGCATCGAGACCGTCACCGACATCATCGCCGATCTCGATCAGGCTCTCACGGTCGCCGGACGCTGACGTCGCGCCGGCTTGCGCCGGCGGACGTAATTTGAAACCTCGACCAGATTGCCGTCCGGATCGCGGAAGTAGATCGAGCGCATCGGCCCCAACGCGCCGGTCTTCGGCGACGGTCCGAGCTCGATCGCCACGCCGCACGCGGCGAGATGCGCGACAATCGCGTCGAGCGGCGTCGTCGCGATCAGGCAAAAATCGCCGGTGCCGGACATCGCCTGACGCGCCTTCGGTTCGTACTCGTGCCCGGCGCGGTGCAAATTGATCTTCTGGCGGCCAAAACCGAGCGCAACCCGTCCGCCGAACGCGATCCGCCTCATGCCGAGCACGCGCTCGTAAAAGCGGCACGACGTGTCGATGTCGGCGACAGTCAGCACGAAATGGTCGATACGGTCGATCCGCGGCCTGCTCATCGCTTGATCAATCTGTCACTCCTTTGTCACGTAACAGCACGGTTACACCACTCCCTTGTCACGTGACGGCATGGTGACACTTGGATGACATAGGCGTTTCTGCCAATTGAATCGGGTGTGATCCATGCTTCGATTGGGACTGTCGTGGATCAATCACTTCGACGCGGCGGTCATTCAATTCTTCGACCAGTTCGCCGACAAGAGCGCGACCTTCAATCTGCTCGTCCGCGATGTCGGCGATTCCTACCTGCTCAAGGGCGGGCTGTTCATGGCGTTCTTCTGGTGGACTTGGTTCCGCGCCAGGGACGACGTCACCGCCCGCCGCCGCTACGTCGTGCTGTCGATCATCGGTGCCCTTGCCGTGGTCATAGCGGCGCGCGCGCTGCAGCTCGCCCTGCCGTTTCACGATCGGCCGCTCTACGTGGCAACGAATTTCGTCATGCCGATCGGCGTCGATCCCGCGAATCTGAGCCACTGGAGCTCGCTGCCGAGCGATCACGCAGCGATGTTCTTCGCGCTGTCGCTCGCGGTCTGGTACGAAGCGCGCACGCTGGGCTATTTGGCCGCAGTGTGGACTTTCATCGTGATCTGCCTGCCGCGGATCTACCTCGGTTATCATTACGCCAGCGACATTATCGCTGGCGCTATTCTCGGCTTGGTGATGATGGCGGCTATTCATCACTATCTCCGAAACTGGAAGCTCACCGAGCGAATCGTGCAATGGGAGGCCGATCATCGCGCTGCGTTTTATGGCCTAGCCTTCTTCGTGACGTACGAAACGACGATCCTGTTCTACGACATTCGCGAGCTCGCGAGCGACAGCGTGCACGTGGTCAAGGCGGTGTTGATCGCCCTGGCCTAATGCGTCAGGTGTGCGCCGCCGCGACTTCGCTGCGCACCCAGTCGAGATACGGCGCATAGCCGGCGGCAATCGGCAGCGCCTCGATGCAGGGACAATCGTAAGAATGCAGCGCCTTGAGCCGCGCGATCAGCGCCTCGACGCGAGCGGCCGTGGTCTTCAGGATCAGCAGCGCTTCGGTATCCTGCTGGATCTCGCCCTGCCACCAATAGAACGAGCGCACGTGATCGAGCACGTTGGCGCAAGCGGCGAGCCGCTCCTTGACGAGCGCAATGCCGATTTGCTCCGCCTGGACGCGCTCGCGCGCGGTCGCGTACACGAACATGACAGTCTCCGCCGGCATGATTTTCCCTCCCTTTTCGCGCCCCGGGCCGTAAGCATCGGGCGGCTTTGCGCCTTGCCACACTGCCGTTACCATGGCCTGTCCGTACGGCGACATCCAGGGTGGGACGTGTCCGAGGACTCGAAGCCGGTTACGCCCGATAAGCCACCGCGGCCGCCGAGCCCGACCGCGAATCAGCGGGCCTGGTTGCAGCGCGGTTTGACCGAGCCGGGCGGTAAGCTGCCGTTGTTCGACGCGAAGGGCCGGGAAGTCGACCATAGGACCATCCAGGCCTGCCTCGACGCCGGTTGGGCCGAACCGTGGTTCGCCAACCCGCTCAATCCGGCGATGCAGATCTGCCGATTGACCGAAAAGGGCCGGGCCGCCGCCGAAGGACGCCGCGCCAAGCCCTCGCCCAAAGCATGAATAAATCCAATTAGTGCTTTGTAGATGTGAGATTTTCTGGCTTGCAGCGAATCGGGAAATTGGTCGGAGCGGTGAGATTTGAACTCACGACCCTCAGCACCCCATGCTGATGCGCTACCAGGCTGCGCTACGCTCCGGCCGGTTCCTTGTGGGGCGGAATACTAGCCTCAGCCCCTCAGCTTCTTCAATTCCTCGCGCAAGGCGATGAGGTCGCGTCGTAGGTCGAACAACTCGCGACGCACGTCGTCGATCTTCTCGCCTTCGCGGGCGGCGATCGTCGTCGGCAGCGTCAGGCGCGGAATTTCGTCGGTCTTGAGCGCCCCCTCACGCAACAGCTTCTGCACGCCCTTGATGGTATAGCCCTGCTCGTAGAGGCATTGCCGGATGCGGCGAAGCAGGGCCACGTCGTCCGGCCGATAATAGCGCCGCCCGCCGGCCCGCTTCAGCGGGCGGACCTGCGGGAATTTCGACTCCCAGAAGCGCAAGACGTGCTGCGGCACCTCGAGCTCGGTTGCGACTTCGCTGATGGTGCGAAAGGCGTCCGCCGACTTGCCGCGGCCGGCGGCCGGCGGCGACGGTATCACCTCGGGGAGCCGCATGTTCATGCGACGCCGGTCCCGGTATCTGCCTTCGACAGCGTGTTATTGATCTGATCCTTGAGCACGTGCGACGCACGGAAAACCAGCACGCGACGCGGATTGATCGGCACTTCCTTGCCGGTCTTAGGATTGCGGCCGATCCGGCGGCCCTTCTTGCGCACGGCGAAACTGCCGAAACTTGACACCTTCACCATATCGCCGCGCGCTAGCGCCTCGGCGATCTCGTTCAACACCGTCTCGACCAGCTGGGCCGACTCGTTACGGGAAAGTCCGACCTCCTGGTAGACGGCCTCGCTCAGCTGCGCGCGCGTGACCGTTTGCCCCGCCATACAGGCCTCCTTGGAATTGGCCCTGATTTTGGAAAACCCTACTGCCAGGGCAGAACATTTGTAAATACAGCAATTTGGACGCTGATCTTGAAACCCGGGGATAACTCGAAACGGCGCGATAGCGGGACTTCCGCCTACCAGCGGACCAAGCCCGCGCCCCAAGTAATGCCGCCGCCCATCGCCTCGACCAGCACCAGATGGCCCGGCTTGATGCGGCCGTCCGCTGTCGCCTCGGCGAGCGCAAGGGGCACCGATGCCGCCGAGGTATTGGCATGGCGGTCGATAGTAACGACCACCTTCGCCGCCGGCAGGCCAAGCCGCCGGCCCATCCCGTCGATGATGCGCTTGTTCGCCTGATGCGGCACCAGCCAGTCGATATCCGTCGCGACCAATCCGTTTGCCGCGAGAGCTTCGTCGACGACGGCGGACAGTCGCTCGACCGCCAGGCGGAAGACCTCCTTGCCTTCCATGCGTACGTGGCCGGCGCGGCCGTTGAGCGAGGGCCCGCCATCGACGTAAAGGATGCCGTAATTGCCGCCGTCGGAGTGCAGGTGCATCGACAGCACGCCACGGTCCATGTTGGACAGCGGACCCCCGCCGGCATGGCCGTTGGTCGCCTTGGCTTCGAGCACGAGCGCGCCGGCCCCGTCGCCGAACAGCACGCACGTGCCGCGATCAGTCCAGTCGAGAATGCGCGAGAACGTCTCGGCGCCGATCACCAGCGCGCGTTTGGCTTGGGCGCAGCGGAGAAAATTGTCGGCGACAGCCAGCGCGTAAATGAAACCGCTGCACACGGCCTGCACGTCGAACGCGGCACCGCCGCCCATCCCGATCTGCGCTTGAACCTTGGTGGCGGTCGCCGGAAAGGTGTTGTCGGGCGTCGCGGTCGCCAGCACGAGCAGGTCGATATCGCTGCCTTTGAGATTCGCCGCCGCGAGCGCGCGCTCGGCTGCCTTGACCGCGAGATCCGACGTCAGCTCGCCGGCCGCGGCGATATGGCGTTGCCGGATTCCGGTGCGCTGCTTGATCCACGCGTCAGTGGTATCGAGCGTCTTGGCGAGTTCGTCGTTGGTCACGACGCGCTCGGGCAAGTAGCCGCCGCAGCCGAGGACCTGAGAGCGGAAATTCATTAAAGCGCCGCGGTGGTCTGGTCGGGCGCCGTGGCAGCAGAAAGCTGCAGAATCTCTTCGTGTGCCTTGTCGAGGAAGCCGTTCATCGCCATGTCGGCGGCGACGCCGATGGCATTCGCGAAACCGATCTCGTCCGTCGAGCCGTGGCTCTTGACGCAGATGCCTTGGATACCGAGGAACACCGCGCCGTTGTAGCGGCGCGGATCCATGCGCTTGCGCAGCTTCGCGAGCGAGCGATAGGCGAAAAGATAGCCGAAGCGCGCCGACCACGAGTTAGTGAAAGCAGCGCGCAGGAACTCGGCGAAGAGGCGCGCCGTGCCCTCCGCAGTCTTGAGCGCCACATTGCCGGTAAAGCCGTCGGCCACGACGACGTCGACCGTGCCCTTGGCGATGTCGTCGCCCTCAATAAAGCCGTGGAAGCGGATCGGCGTGCCAGGGCCGCGCAGACGCACCGCAGCGCCGCGCACGGCATCATTGCCCTTCTGGTCCTCTGAGCCGACGTTCAGCAAGCCGACGCTCGGCTCGGCGATCCCGAGCACGGTGCGGCTGAAAACATCGCCGAGGAGCGCGAACTGGACAAGGTTTTCGGAGTCGCACGCCACGTTGGCGCCGAGATCGAGCATCACGCTCTCGCCGCGCTGCGTCGGGAAGAACGATGCGATTGCCGGTCGGTCGATGCCGGGAATCGTCTTGAGCGTGAATTTGGCCATCGCCATCAGTGCGCCGGTATTTCCGGCCGAGACGACGCAATCGGCCTCACCGGCAGCCACCGCGTCGATCGCAAGCCGCATCGACGACCGCCGGCCGCCGCGCAACGCGATAGACGGCTTCACGTCGTCGGTGATGAATTCGTCGGTATGATGGACGACGGCGTGCTGCGCAAGGTCGGGCAGCTTGGCGAGATGCATCCGGATGCGGTCGCCCACGCCGTAGAATAAAAATTCGGCCTGCGGAAATCGCTGCTGGGCGATTGCGGCGCCTTTGACCACTATCTCGGGCGCGTGCTCACCACCCATCGCATCGAGTGCAATGACGATGCGTCCCGTCAAGCTGGGTCTCCGGCGGCCGCGGCGCGCGTCACGCCGTTTCCGTCTTCACCGAGATAACTTCGCGCTCGTCGTAATATCCGCAGGCGAGACAAACATGGTGCGGACGCTTCAGCTCGCCGCAATTCGGACACTCGACATAGCTCGACGGCTTGAGCGCGTGGTGGGAGCGGCGCATGTTGCGACGCGACTTACTGGTCTTTTTCTTTGGAACGGCCATGGGATCACTCGAAAAAAAGTCGCCCCGCAAAGGGGGCTCGGGGGTTTCAGTAGCTAAAAATCCGCGCTACCGCAACCCTGCTGGCTAGTCTTTGGAATCATTCTTGTTTCTCAGTCGCTCCAAGACTCTGAACGGCGACTCCGCCGGAGCGTCCTCTAAGCCGACCGACACGTTCGCGGCGCCGACGCCCGGCGCATGCGGAAACGGGTCCAGCGCAAGCGAGAGTTGTTGCGCGACGGCCTCGCCAATGTCGATCACGCCGCCGGCGATCGGCTCGATGGTTTCAGCCTCGCCGTCGAGCGCGACTTCGCGGGCCTCGGCGCCCTCGCCATAAAGCACGGAAAAGGCCTCGGCGACATGATTCCTGACCGGCTCCAGCGTGACGACGCAAGTCTGGATGACGTCTGCGGTAAACTCGGCCTCGAAGCGGACCAAGCCGCCGGCGATGCGGCCGAGCCGCACAATCGCATCGAGCTTGTCGAGGCCGAGCAGACCGAAGCGCGCGGCGAGCGCCGCTCGCTCGGCGGCATTGGCGCTGATCTCGAAGCGCTGTTCGCCGCGGCTGAGCCGCGAAAGCTCCATGGGCCGGGAAAATTCGGTTCCGGATGGAGCGTTCATCTCAGTCCTCCACGGCAAGCGGCAACTCACCCGACAGCAGGAGCGCGACAGGCGCGCCTTCGAGTGCGTGGGATTGCCGCCGGAGGTAGCCGATAACGGCGGCGACCTGCGCGGCGCTCGGCGTCGTGGTGCCATAAAGGTTGCGACGCAACGCACTTTCGAGACTGTCGGACCCGGTGAGGCCGCGCTCGTAGGCGAGGATCCGGCCGTAAAATGCCTTTGCCATGGTTTTCACCTGGCGTCCGACGCCAAGGTCGCTCGCCCCCATCTCGCGGAGGCTCCGGTCGAGGTCGGCGAACATGGTATCGAACAGCGCCTGGGCGAACGCTGCAGACTCGGCTGATTGCTTGAGCCGGCGCAGGGCAAGAAATGCGTGCAGAGCGATCAGCTCGAAGCGGCCATCGAGCGTGTCCGGCACGCCCCAATCCTCGTAAAAGACGGGGGCGCGTGACGCGGCGACGATCGCGCTATAGAGCGCCTGGGCGGCGTTGCGGGATTTGCGGCGGAGGAGCGCGGCGAGCGGCATGGTCTAAAGGGCCCGCCATTGAATAATCGGGCGTTTCAAGGTACAAGAATTCGTCGAGATCGCGATGCTTTTCAAGCCCGTTAATGTTCGTTTCCTGCGCGCCGCCGCGGTTATCGCGTGCGCGACGATGCTGTTTGCCTGTCAGCCGACCGTCGATCAGCGCGGCAATGCACCCGAAACCGACAAGCTGTCGCAGATCCAGCCCGGCAAGACGGACAAGGCGACGGTCACGCGCCTGCTCGGTTCGCCGTCGAGCGTGGCCGAGTTCGATCCCAACGTCTGGTACTACGTCAGCGCCAAAACCGAGGACATCGCTTTCCTCAAGACTCAGACGCTCGATCAGAACGTGATCAAGATCACGTTCGACAAGAGCGGCGTCGTGCAGTCCGTGGACAAGAAAGGCCTACAGGACGCCGAGGCGATCACGCCCAATCCGAATGCGACCCCGTCGCGCGGCCGCGAGTTCTCGTGGATCGAGGAATTCCTCGGCAACTTCGGCCGCTTCGTCAGCAAGAACCGCGCACAGGGTAACAGCGGCGGCGGCGGTGGTGGGCCGTAGCCCGCCGCGCTCATTTATCAGTGCGTCGCGGCTAGCACCGCCAACAGCAGGATCGCCACGATGTTGGTGATCTTGATCATCGGATTGACCGCCGGGCCCGCCGTGTCCTTGTACGGGTCGCCGATGGTATCGCCGGTCACCGCGGCCTTGTGGGCGTCCGAGCCCTTGCCGCCGTAATGGCCCTCCTCGATGTACTTCTTGGCATTGTCCCAGGCGCCACCTCCCGAGGTCATCGAGATCGCGACGAAAATGCCGGTGACGATGGTACCGAGCAGCATGGCGCCAAGCGCACTGAAGCCGGCACCCTGCCCGCCGATCGCCGAGACCACGAAGAACAGCACGATCGGTGCGCCGACCGGTAGCAGCGACGGCACGATCATCTCCTTGATCGCGGCACGGGTCAGCAGGTCGACGGCGCGGCTATAATCGGGCTTCGCCGTCCCTTCCATGATGCCCTTGATCTCCTTGAACTGGCGGCGCACTTCGAGCACGACCGCGCCGGCGGCGCGGCCAACCGCGGTCATGCCCATCGCGCCGAACAGGTACGGCAACAAGCCGCCGATGAAGAGCCCGATGACGACATAGGGGTTCTGCAAGGTGAAGTTCACTTCGACGCCCGGGAAATAGTGGCTCAGGTCGTTGCTGTAGGCCGCGAAGAGCACGAGCGACGCAAGGCCGGCCGAGCCGATGGCGTAGCCCTTGGTGACTGCTTTGGTGGTGTTGCCGACGGCGTCGAGCGCGTCAGTGATCTTGCGCACGTCTTTCGGCAGGTCGGCCATCTCGGCAATGCCACCGGCGTTGTCGGTCACGGGTCCATAGGCGTCGAGCGCGACGATCATGCCAGCGAGCGCCAGCATGGTAGTTGCGGCGATGCCGATGCCGAACACGCCGGCATAGAGATAAGCCACGATGATGCCGACGCAGATCACGATGACCGGCAGCGCGGTCGCTTCCATGGAGACCGCCAGGCCCTGGATCACGTTGGTCGCGTGACCGGTGATCGAGCTGTTGGCGATGCTGCGGACCGGGCGATACGCGGTCGAAGTGTAATATTCCGTGATCCACACCAGCAGGCCGGTGACCGCGAGGCCGGTGAATGCGCAGACCAGCAGTCCGCCGCCGGTGATGGTGCCGCCGACGATCGTGATCGGCTGGCCGTAACCGACCAGCAGCTCGATGACGCCGGCAATCGCCGCCGCCGAGAGCACGCCGGCCGCGATGACGCCCTTGTAGAGCGCCGCCATGATCTGTCCGCCCGGCCCGAGGCGCACGAAATACGTGCCGATCACCGAAGCGACGATGCAGACCGCGCCGATCACCAGCGGCAACAGCATCATGGTGTCACGCAGAAAGCCCTGAAAGAAGATCGCGGCCAGCAGCATGGTCCCGACCTGCGTCACGACATAAGTCTCGAACAGATCTGCGGCCATGCCGGCGCAATCGCCGACATTGTCGCCGACGTTGTCGGCGATGACCGCCGGATTGCGCGGATCGTCCTCGGGAATGCCGGCCTCGACCTTTCCGACCAGGTCGGCGCCGACATCCGCACCCTTGGTGAAGATGCCGCCGCCCAAGCGCGCGAAGATCGAGATCAGTGAGGCGCCGAAGGACAGCGCAACGAGCGCCTCGAGGATCGGACGCGGATCGTCGACCGGCAGCGTCGAGTGCAGGAAAATGTAGTAGGTGCCGACGGCGAGCTGGCCGAGGCCGACGACAAGCATGCCGGTGACGGCGCCGGCGCGAAACGCGAGTTTCAACCCGGCGGCGAGGCCGCTGCGCGCGGCTTGGGCGGTGCGCAGGTTGGAACGCACCGAGACATTCATGCCGATGAAGCCGGCGGCACCCGAGAGCACGGAGCCGATGAGGTAGCCCACGCCGCTCCGCCAGCCAAGCACGAAGAACAGTATGAGGAAGATCACGACGCCGACCATGGCGATGGTGCGGTATTGACGCTTGAGATAGGCCTGGGCGCCTTCCTGGATCGCGGCGGCGATCTCCTTCATGCGATCGTTGCCCGGATCGGCAGCCAGCACCAAGCGTGCGGTGACGACGCCATAAAGCAACGCAACGAGGCCGGCAACGATCACCAGCCAGTACCAGGAGGCCATGCTCATGTCGAATTTCCCTTGGATGCGCGGTCTGTCAGGCTCTTAAGGCGCGCGGAACATGCCAGAACGCAACGGCAGAGGCAATCGCTGCCGCAGGCCTGTTTTCCGTGTCATTTCAGGCGATTCGATAACGCGCTGACGGATCAAAAGTGACGATAACCCGCTTGTCGCAGGTGCATCGGACGGCGTCGTGCGTCGAGCACCTGCACGGCGCGGCCAGCGACCACGCGACCAACCGCCGTGACACGCACGCCGGCCGCGCGGGCGGCTGCAGCGACGCGCCGGTTTGCCGCCAGCGACGCGGTGAACACGAGTTCATAATCGTCGCCACCGGCTAGAGCCGCCCGGATGCGCCGCGGCGAGCGCGCGATGATCCGCCGCGCGACGAGCGAAAGCGGCAATCGCGCTGCCTCGATGACCGCGCCGACGCCCGATGCCTCGCAGATATGCCCGAGATCGGCGACCAACCCGTCGGAGATATCTGCCGCTGCATGGGCGATGCCCACGAGGCGCCGGCCCAAGCCAAGACGCGGCTCTGGCAGCCGATACCGCCGCACCAGGTAGCGCCGTGCGGCAGCCGCGACCGGGCCGAGCTGTCCCTTGGCGACGGCGAGACCGAGCGCCGCATCGCCGAGCGTGCCGGAGACGTAAACGATGTCACCGGCGCGAGCGCCGCTGCGCAGCACCGTCCGCCCCTTCGCGATCCGGCCGATGGCCGCCAACGACAACACCGCGGGCCCGCGGATTGCGTCGCTGTCGCCCCCGAACAGACCGATGCGGTACTTCCGCTGGTCGGCGGCGAGACCCCGAGCGAACGCCGCGAGCCAGCGATCGCCACGCGACTTGGGCAGGGCCATCGTCAGCAGATAACCGACCGGCGTCGCGCCCTTCGCGGCGAGGTCTGACAAGTTGACGCGCAGCAATTTGCGCGCAATGTCCTGCGGCGGATCGTCGGCAAAGAAATGGATGCCTTCGACGATGGCATCGGCCTTGAGGACGTATTGCTCGCCGCGGCGACCGTCGATCAGCGCCACGTCGTCGCGCAGCTTCAGTCCGCCGGGCAGCGCGAGTGGCGCGAAGTAGCGCGCGATGCGCGCGAATTCACCGAGGGGTTTCGCCGCCACGGGAACGCCCCATCTCCTCGGGCCGCAGATCGCGCGCGACTTTGTCGAGCACACCGTTCACCAATCCCGGTTCCTTGCCGGCAAAAAATGCGTGCGCGATATCGACATACTCGTTGATGGCGATTTCCGGCGGCACGTCGCGGCGATGCGCGAGTTCATAGGCGCCGACGCGCAGGATGGCGCGCAGCACTGCTTCGAGCCGCGGCAGCGGCCAATCGGGCGACAAGGACGCCACGATTGTCCGGTCAACAGTGTCGCGTTCTGCCGCCGCACCGCGGGCAAGCTCGGCAAAGAACGCGGAATCCGCCTCGCCAAAATCCGGTGGCTCGTGCGCCGCGTCGGGTGCAAGCCGGTGCACCAGGAACTCGTTCACCACGGATTCTGCGGCGGTGCCGGCGAGCTCCATCTGATAGAGCGCCTGGACGGCCGCCAGCCGCGCAGCGGTACGCTTGCGTCCTGCCGGCCGCCGCGATCGCGATGCCGCGTTCACCGTTGCGCCTTGAGCTTCTGTCGGAGCGCAATCATGGCCAGGCAGGCGCGCGCCGCCTCGCCGCCCTTGTCCTTTTCGTCGACGCGCGCCCGCGCGAAGGCCTGATCGATGTTCTCGACCGTGAGCACGCCGAAGCCGATCGCGTGACCGGCGAGCGCCAGCGTCTGAATGCCATGCGCGCATTCCGCGCACACATGGTCGTAATGCGTCGTCTCGCCGCGAATGACGCAGCCGAGTGCGACATAGCCGTCGTATTTTCGCGTCTTGGCGGCGCACGCGATTGCCGCCGGTATCTCGAACGCGCCCGGCACCGTCACGCTGTCGTAGCGCGCACCGGCCTTGTCGAGCGCAGCCTCGGCACCCTTCAGCAGCGCGTCAGAAATATGCGCGTAGTAGCGCGCCTCGACGATCAGCACCGACGGCCGCTTGGCCATATCAGGACTCCAGGACGATGGGGCGGCGTTCGACGACCGAGAGGCCGTAACCTTCGAGACCGACGATGGTCTGCGCCGTATTCGACAGCAGGATCATGTCGCGCACCCCGAGATCGAGCAGGATTTGCGCGCCGATGCCGTAGTCGCGCAGTTGCGGCACGGTCCTGCCGGTTTCGAGAAAGCCGCGCACGCGCTCCGACAGCGCCGTCGGCATCGGCTCGCGCAGCAGGACCACGATGCCCCTGCCCGCCCGGCCGATCATCTCCATGGCGCCTTGAAGAATCCCGGCGCGACCGCTGCGCAAGTTGCCGAGAGCATCGTCGAGCACGTTGACCGCGTGCATGCGGACCAGCACCGGCTCGGGCGTACGCAGATCGCCTTTCACCAGCGCGATGTGCTCGGCATAGGCGATCTTGTTGACGTAGATGTGCACGTTCCAGCTGCCGCCGTGCGCACTGACGAAATCGGCAGAGACCTCGCGCTCGACGATGCGGTCATGCCGGCGGCGATAGGCGATCAAATCGGCGATGGTGGCGACCTTGAGGCCGTGGTGCTGCGCGAACGCGATCAGATCGGCGCGACGCGCCATCGTGCCGTCGTCATTCATGATCTCGCAGATCACGCCGGCGGGAATGAGGCCGGCGAGGCGCGCGATGTCGACCGCCGCCTCGGTATGCCCGGTACGGACCAGAACGCCGCCGTCACGCGCCGCCAGCGGGAAGATATGGCCCGGCGTGACGATGGCTTCCGCTCCCTTAGTCGGATCAATCGCCACCGCGACAGTGCGCGCGCGATCGGGTGCGGAAATTCCGGTGGTGATCCCGTCGCGGGCTTCGATCGATACCGTGAAAGCGGTCTGCAGCCGCGACTCATTGTGTCGCGCCATCAGCGGTAGCTTGAGCTGTTCGACCCGCTCGCGGGTCAACGCGAGGCAAATCAGGCCGCGCCCGTGCTTGGCCATGAAGTTGATCGCATCCGGCGTCGCCATCTGCGCCGGAATGACGAGATCACCCTCGTTCTCGCGATCCTCGTCGTCGACGAGGATGAACATCTTTCCATTGCGCGCCGCGTCGATGATGTCCTCGATGGGCGAAGCGACGTCGACGAAACTCATGCCGGCTCCCGTGCGAGAAGCCGCGCAACGTAGCGCGCGATCACATCGAGCTCCAGGTTCACCTTGTCGCTCGGCCGCAGCTCGCCGAGCGTCGTTTTGCTGCGCGTGATCGGGATGATGTTGACGCCGAAGCGGCGGCCGTCCACTTCGTTCACAGTCAGCGACACGCCGTCGAGCGCGACCGAGCCCTTGGGCGCGATCGACAATTCGCAGCCGCGCGGCACCTCGAATGTGAGGCGCAAGGAGTCGCCGTCCGATCGACGTGATACCAGCTCGGCCATCGCATCGACATGGCCGAGCACCATGTGGCCACCGAGCTCGTCACCGAGCCGCATCGATCGCTCGAGATTGACGGGCGTGCCGGCGCGCCACGCGCCGGCAGTCGAGCGCGCCCGCGTCTCGGCCGAGACCTGCACGGCGAACCAGCCCGCGCCTTTTTCGACGACCGAGAGACAGACGCCGGCGCAGGCGATCGACGCGCCAACCGCCGCATCGCTCAGGTCGAGTGCAGTTGCGATCTCGAACATGGTGTCGGCGCCCGGCCTCACGGCCTTGATGGTGCCGCGATCGGCAATGATTCCGGTAAACATGGCAATACCTTAGGACCGCACCTTAAGCCGCGCGCCGCAGCGTTTCCAGCACATCGTCGCCGATGCCTTCGACGCCGAGGCGGACAAAGCGCGGCGCCTGGCCGGGCGTCTCGATGCCAAGCGCGGCCAATGCCGGCAAGCCGTTGCCGCCGATCAGCGACGGTGCACGGAACCAGGCGATGCGATCCACGAGATCGGCGCGCACCAGCGCGGCCGCGAGCGTCGCACCGCCTTCGACCAGCACGCGCGTGATCCCTTTCTTGGCCAACGCGGCCAGCGCAGCGGCAAGATCGGTTTCGCCGCCGGGCATCGCCGGCACGTCGAAGACCTCCACCCCGCAACCGGTCAGCGCGGCACGGCGCTCGCCGGCAATGCCGTGGCGCACGACGAACCAGGTCGGCGCGCGTCGAGCATCGGCAATGACGCGCGCGGTCAGCGGCACGCGCATACCCCCATCGATCACGACGCGCACCGGGCTGCGGTCGGTCAGGCCAGGTAGCCGGCAGGTCAATTCCGGATCGTCGGCGATGATTGTGCCGCTGCCGACCATCACCGCGTCATGGGTTGCCCGCAGCAGATGACCGCGCGCTCGCGCCGGCTCGCCGGTGATCCAGCGGCTCTCGCCCGAGGCCACGGCAAGTCGCCCATCGAGTGAGGTTGCCAGCTTGAGTGTCACCAGGGGCCGACCGCGCTGGATCGTGGAAAAGAATCCCGCATTGATCTCGGCGGCCTCGTCGGCACAACGACCGATCTCGACGTCGATACCGGCGGCGCGTAATGCCGCTAGGCCCTTCCCCGCAACGCGCGGATCGGGATCTTCGACGGCGACGATGGCACGGCGGACGCTCGCAGCAATCAATGCATCGGTGCAAGGCGGCGTCTTGCCGTAATGGCGGCACGGCTCGAGCGTGACGTACGCATCCGCGCCTTTGGCGCCGCGTCCGGCGCGCGCCAGAGCCTCGGTCTCGGCGTGCGGTCTGCCGCCCGGTTGCGTCCAGCCGCGCCCGACGATGACGCCGTCCTTGACGATGATGCAGCCAACGCTGGGGTTGGGCCACACTCGACCGAGCCCGCGCCGCGCCAGCGCCAACGCCGCGTGCATCATGCGGGAATCGCTCATCGCCGGGTCTTCAGTCGCGGTCGGCGGTCAGGCGGTCGATGAAGTCGCCGAAATCCTTCGCTTCGCGGAAGTTGCGATAGACCGAGGCGAAGCGGACATAGGCGACGGGATCAAGCGTCGCCAGCATCTCCATCACCAACTCGCCGATCATGTCGCTTTTGATTTCGGTCTCGCCGGAGCTCTCGAGCTGGCGGACGATCGAGTTGATCGCACGCTCGACTCGCTCGCCCTCGACGGGGCGCTTGCGCAGCGAGATCTGGATCGACCGTGCCAGCTTGTCGCGCTCGAACGGCTCGCGCTGATTGTTCTTCTTGATTACGGTGAGTTCGCGAAGCTGCACCCGCTCGAAGGTGGTGAAGCGCGCCGCACAATTGGGACAGAGCCGCCGCCGCCGGATCGATGCACGATCGTCGGTCGGCCGCGAATCCTTCACCTGGGTGTCTTCGCATCCGCAGAACGGACAGCGCATCGTTTTTCTCTCCTAGGGGTAGACCGGGAAGCGCGCGCACAGCGCTTGCACCCGCTGCTTGACCGCGGCCTCTACTGCGCCGTTACCGACATCGCCGTTAGCGGCAAGCCCATCGAGGACTTCCACGATGAGCTCGCCGATGAGCCGGAATTCCGCCTGGCCGAAGCCGCGCGTCGTGCCCGCCGGACTGCCGAGGCGAATGCCCGACGTGACCGTCGGCTTTTCCGGATCGAACGGAATGCCGTTCTTATTGCAGGTGATTCCGGCACGCTCGAGCGCAATCTCGGCGGCGCGACCGGTCAATTTCTTTGGCCGCAGATCGACCAGCATCAGATGGGTGTCGGTGCCGCCCGAGACGATCGCGAGCTGTCGCTCGGCCAGCGTCGCCGCCAGGATGCGCGCGTTGTCGACGACGGCGCGGGCATAGGCCTTGAAGTCGGGCCGCAGGCACTCGCCGAGCATCACCGCTTTGGCCGCGATGACATGCATGAGCGGACCGCCCTGCAGTCCTGGAAAGATCGCCGAATTGATCTTCCGGCCGATCTCCTCGTCGTTCGCGAGGATCATGCCGCCGCGCGGCCCGCGCAGGGTCTTGTGCGTGGTCGTCGTCACGACGTGCGCATGGGGCAGCGGTGACGGATGCGCGCCGCCGGCGACCAGGCCGGCGAAATGCGCCATGTCGACCATGAGATACGCGCCGACGCTGTCGGCAATCTGGCGGAAACGCGCGAAATCGATGACGCGCGGATAAGCCGAGCCGCCGGCGATGATCAGCTTCGGCTGCTGCTCCCGCGCCAGGCGCTCGACCTCGTCCATGTCGATATGCGCGTCCTCGCGCCTGACTCCGTAATGGATCGGCCGGAACCATTTGCCCGATTGATTCACCGGCGAACCGTGGGTCAGGTGGCCGCCGGCGGCGAGCGACATGCCCATGAAGACGTCGCCGGGCTGGAGCAATGCCATGAACACAGCCTGGTTCGCCTGCGAGCCGGAATGCGGCTGCACGTTCGCGAAGCCGCAGGCGAAGAGCTTCTTCGCGCGATCGATAGCGAGCTGCTCGGCCTGGTCGACGAATTCGCAGCCGCCGTAATAACGGCGGCCGGGATAGCCTTCGGCGTATTTGTTCGTCAGCACCGAGCCCTGCGCCTCGAGCACGGCGCGCGACACGATGTTCTCGGAGGCGATGAGCTCGATCTCGTCCTGCTGCCGCTTGAGCTCGCGGCCAATCGCAGCGGCGACGTCAGGATCGGCCTCGGCCAGCGTCGCCGCAAAGAAACGGTCGGCGGCCGGAGCGTGCCTGGACGCGGTCATACGTCGGCTTTCACGGGCGAAAACTTCGCGACGCGACGCGCATGACGGCCGCCCTCGAACGGCGTCGAAAAGAAAACCTTGAGGCAGTCCAGGGCGAGCTCGAATCCCAGGATGCGGCCGCCAAGCACCAGCACGTTGGCGTCGTTGTGCTGGCGCGCAAGCCGGGCGGTCAGGCTGTCATGGACGAGCGCCGCGCGTACGCCGCGATAACGGTTGGCCGCCATCGACATGCCGATGCCGGTGCCGCAGGCGAGCAACCCCCAGCGCGCGCGTCCCTCTTCGACCGCGCGGGCCACCGCATCCGCGAAGTCGGGATAGTCGACGGAGTCGCGGCTGTCGGTGCCCAGGTCGAGCACACCAAGACCGAGCGCGCGCAACTCAGGCAGCAGCGCGCATTTCAGCTCATATCCGCCGTGATCTGCGGCAACGGCAACGGTGTCGACCATGGCCCCCGGAAACGGTCTCGAAGTTCACGACGAATCTACCAGATATCGGCCTGGAAAGTCAGCCGCATACCATTCGTCGCTTTATCCCCATGACTCACAGACTGTGCACGCAACGCCGGACTGCGGGGCATTCGTGACATCGACGGCGGCGATCAATGCTGTAATGGTGGCGGGAATTACTGCGTTCGTTTGACACAAACCGGGCTTCTGCCTATACCAGCCCGACACTTTCCCAATAGAGGCACAGGTCATGGCCGAGGACGCGCCTAAGCCGAACAGCGACGACTTCCTGCGCATGACGGCGCAAATGGTTGCTGCCTACCTGCGCAAGAACAGCGTGCCGGCGACGCAGATCACCGAGGTGATCAACTCGGTCTATGGCTCGCTGCGGGCGATCGACGGCCGCGCCAACGCGCCCGCCGCGGCGGAGATCAAGCCGGCCGTGCCGATCAAGAAATCGGTGACGCCGGAATACATCATCTGCCTCGACGATGGACGCAAGTTCAAGATGCTCAAGCGGCACTTGCGCACCGAATACAACATGACGCCGGAGCAGTACCGCCAGAAATGGGGCCTGGCGGCCGACTATCCGATGGTCGCGCCGAACTACGCGAAGCAACGTTCGGCCTTCGCCAAAGAAATCGGCCTCGGCAAGGGCGCCGGCAAGAAGGCGAAATAATCCGCGCCTAATTACCCGGCGTCACCTCGCCTGCTTCACCTATTTCTTGTTCAACTCGGCGTAAGCGCCGTCCTTCTTCCAGTCGTAGACCACGTAATCGGGTCCGATCACGTCGCCCTTGGCGTTGAAGCCGATAGTGCCGATCACGGTATTGAACCTGTTGGCTTTCATCGTTTTCGACAGGTCAACGACTTTGATCGAGTGGACCTTCGCCGCCGCATTGGCGAAGACCTGGATTGCGGCATAGGTGTAGAGCGTATAACCCTCGGGATCGTAGCCACCGGCCTTGAACTCCTTCACCACCGGCTGCGCTACCGCGAGGTTGCGCGGATCCGGCGGAAAGGTCATCAGCGTGCCGGTGCCGGCCTCGCCGGTGATCTTCCACAGGTCGGTCGTCACCAAGGCGTCGCCACCCATGAGGACTGCATTCAGTCCCTGCTCCTTCGCCTGGCGCACGATCAGACCGGCTTCGCGGAAATAGCCGCCGAAGTAGATCGCCTTGACGTTGGCCGCCTTCATTTTCGAGATCAGGGCCGAGAAGTCGCTGTCGCCCGCGTTGATGGAATCATGCACCGCGGGCTTCATGCCATGCACCGCCATTGCCTTGATCGTCTCGTCGGCGAGGCCATTGCCGTAGGTCGACTTGTCGTCGATCACCGCGACCGGCTTACCCTTGAAGCGCGCGGCGATGTAATTGCCGGCGATGCGGCCTTGGCTGTCGTCGCGGCCGCAGACGCGGAAGACGTTGATCCAGCCCTTGGTAGCCGCGTCGTCGGTGAGCGCGGGATTGGTCGAGGCCGGCGTAATCTGGAGGATGTTGCTGTCAGCGTAGACTGCCGAGGCCGGGATTGAAGTGCTGGAGCAGTAGTGGCCAGCGACGAAAACGACGCCCGCGTTGGCGAGCTGATTCGCGACGCTAACCGCCTGCTTCGGGTCGCAGGCGTCGTCGCCGACGGTCAGCGCCAGTTTGCGGCCGAGCACGCCACCGTGAGCGTTGATGTCTTTGACCGCCATTTCGGCGCCGCGGCGCATCTGTTCGCCGACCGCGGCCTCGCTGCCGGTCATCGGTCCAACGGTCGCGATCTTGATATCCTGGGCATAAGCGCCCGCCGATAGCGCGGCAAACGCCGCCGCGAGCAAAAACCGGATTGTCCAACGCATGAGATCCCTCCCGTGTTCATGACAGCTTAGCAAACACCGGCCGGCTGGTTAAGCGGCACCGCGGGCGCCGCCTTCGAGATAGGCCGCCCGCACCTCCTCATTCGCCAAGAGCTCGGCGCCTGTGCCGAACAACACAATGCTCCCAGTCTGTAGCACGTAGGCGCGGTGCGCCAGCCGTAACGCGTGATGCGCGTTCTGCTCGACCAGCAGCACCGTGATCTTCTCTTCGGCGTTGATCGCGCGAATGACGCTAAAGATCTGCTTCGCCACCAAGGGCGCGAGCCCAAGCGACGGTTCGTCCAGCAGCAGCAGCCGGGGCCGGCTCATCAGCGCCCGGCCGATCGCCAGCATTTGCTGCTCGCCGCCGGAGAGCGTCCCGCCGGGCTGGTGGCGGCGTTCGCCCAGGATCGGAAACAGCGCGAAGACGCGCGCGAGGTCGCTATCGAAGCGCTCGGGCGCCGCGGTGGTCGCGCCGACCTGAAGGTTCTCGAGCACTGTCATGCGTGGAAAGATGCGTCGTCCCTCGGGCGCCTGCGAAATGCCCAGTCGCACAATGGCGAAGGTCGGCAGGTGCGTGATGTCGCGGCCGTCGAACACGACGGTGCCGGCTGTGGCGCGCGGCCGGCCGCAGATCGTCATCAGCAGGGTCGACTTGCCGGCGCCGTTGGCGCCGATCAGCGCGACGATCTCGCCGGTGGCGACGGTCAGATCGACGCCCTTCAGCGCCTCGATCCGGCCGTAAGCCGCGCGCAGGCCGGCGATCTCGAGGAGCGCACTCAATCGTCCTCCTCGCCGAGATAGGCCTTGATTACTGCCGGATCGCGGCGCACTTCCGCCGGCGAGGCATCGGCGACCTTCCGGCCGTAATTGAGCACGACGACATGATCGGAGATTCCCATCACCACGCTCATGTCGTGCTCGATGAGCAGGATGCCGATACCATAGCGATCCCGGATAGAGACCAGGAACTGCGCGAGATCGGCGCTCTCGTGCGGATTGAGGCCGGCGGCCGGCTCGTCGACGCAGAGCAGCCGCGGCCCGGTGCACATCGCGCGGACGATCTCGAGCCGGCGCTGGGCGCCATACGGCAGATTGCCTGCAACTTCGTCGGCGCGCTCGGTGAGATCGATCAGGTCGAGCCACTCGCGTGCGCGCGCGATCGCCGCGCGTTCGGCATCGCGGTGACGCTTCAATCCGAGCAAGCCGCCGATGTTGTAGCCGCTGGCGCGGGTCAGCACGACGTGCTGGGCCACCACGAGGTTCTCGAGCACGGTCATGCCGGCAAAGAGACGCACGTTCTGGAACGTGCGCGCCACGCCGGCGTGCCGTGCGATGCGATAGCCCTGCAGGCGTTCGAGGCGGAAATCCCTGCCGTCACTCATCAACACCAGGCTGCCTTCGGTCGGCCGATAAAAGCCGGTGAGGCAGTTGAAGACGGTGGTCTTACCGGCGCCGTTGGGTCCGATGATGGCGGTGATCTCGTGCTGGTAGGCGGTGAACGAGAGATCGTCCACCGCGATCACGCCGCCGAAGCGCATCGACAGGTTCTCGACGGCGAGCAGCGGCTGTCGAGTCATGGCCGATCGAGCCGCACCGAAGGCGCGCGCACGGTGAAGATGCCGCGCGGCCGCCAGATCATGATCGCCACCATCGCCGCGCCGAAAATGAGCATGCGGTATTGCGCGAACTCGCGGCCGAATTCCGGCAGCGTCGCCAGAATCACCGCTGCCAAGGCGACGCCTAATTGGCTGCCCATCCCGCCGAGCACCACGATCGAAAGGACCGTCGCGGATTCCTGGAAATTGAAGCTCTCGGGACTGACGAAGCCGGCACGCGCCGCAAAGAGCACGCCGGCGAAGCCGCCGGTCATCGCGCCGGTCGCGAAGGCCGAGAGCTTGATCGTCGTTGGATTGAGGCCGAGGGCGCGGCAGGCGATCTCGTCCTCGCGCATGGCTTCCCACGCCCGGCCGACCGGCAACCGGCGAATGTGCAAGCTGTACCAATTGATGGCCAGCGCCACGGCCAAAGCGACGTAGTAGAGCCAGATCAGCCGCTGCATCGGATCGTAGGCGATGCCGACGAATTGGTTGAACGTCGTCACGCCAACCGGCGCGCCGGACGCGATCGGCATGCCGAACACCGTTGGGCGCGGAATGTCGCCGACACCGTTCGGGCCCCCGGTGACGGCGGTCCAATTGTTGAGCACGATGCGGACGATCTCGCCGAAGCCGAGCGTGACGATCGCAAGGTAATCGCCGCGCAGACGCAGCACCGGAATGCCCAGAAGAATTCCGGCCATGGCCGCGGTCATGCCGGAGAGCGGCAGCATTTCCCAGAACGACAGGTGGTACCATTGGGCCGCGAGCGCGAAGGAGTAAGCGCCAACGGCATAGAACGCGACGTAGCCGAGATCGAGCAGCCCGGCGAGACCGACGACGACGTTCAAGCCCCAGCCGAG
>DATLUT010000108.1:0-9572 GCA_035532975.1 Allostellaceae bacterium | reverse complement strand
GCGGCCAGGGCGGACGTTCTCGCCGACATCAAAAAACGGGGAACCCTCATCGTCGGCGTCAAGGCCGACTACAAGCCTTATGGTTTCCGGGACCCGTCGGGTCGGATCATCGGCATCGAACCCGAACTCGCCGCCGATGTGGCGAAGCGGCTCCATGTCAAGCTCGAGCTCGTGCCTGTGGTCGCGTCCAACCGCATCGAGTTCCTCGAGCAGGGCAAGATCGACCTGATGATCGCGACCATGAACGACACGCCCGAGCGGCGAAAAGTCGTGCGCATCGTCGATCCCGACTACTACGCCTCCGGCACCAACATCCTGGCGCGCAAGTCGCAGCACTTGACCGATTGGTCCCAGCTTCGCGGCAAGCCGGTCTGTCTCATCCAGGGCTCCTTC
This sequence comes from Allostellaceae bacterium, assembly GCA_035532975.1. Taxonomy (GTDB): domain Bacteria; phylum Pseudomonadota; class Alphaproteobacteria; order ATCC43930; family CGMCC-115725; genus REEB95. Next base: position 9,179 of record DATLUT010000108.1, on the reverse strand, counting down.
TACAACAAGGAGCTCCAGGAGAAGTACGGCGTGCAGCCGGTGGCCTTCAAGGGCACGGCCGAAGCCTATTCCGCGCTCAAATCGGGCAACTGCGTGGGCGTTGCCTATGACGACACGGCGCTCTGGGGCCAGCTGCTCGATCCCGAGTGGAAGGACTACGCGGTGCCGCTCAAGTCGATCCTGGTCGAGCCCTGGGGGCTCTCGGTCAGGAACGGCGAGACGAAGTTCGCCGATTTCATGCACAACACCGTGATCGCTTGGCACAAGAGCGGGCTGATCCTTGCCCTCGAGAAAAAATACGGCATCCCCAACAGCGCCTACGCCAAGGAGATGCACGACAAGTACAAGTGATCTGAACGACATTTGACGGCGGAGGACGGCGCGCCCGCGCCGTTCTCGTCGAAGCGGCCAGCCCGAGCCAGACCACCGCCGCGGCGTTCAGGGAGGTCAGTCCTTGCAGGCACTGTGGAACTGGTTCGCCGGGCTGCACGACCGGACGGGAATCAACCTGACGATCTTCTACGATGCCTTCGACCGGCATCGTTTTGCCGAAGGCTTCCTCACCACCGTGAAGCTGGCGGTGGTTTGCATGGTGCTCAGCGTCGCCATCGGCGTGATCGGGGCTTGGCTGCAGGGCTCGAAGCTCAGGCTGCTGCGGGCGATCGTCTACTGGTACATCCAGTTCTTTCGCAATACGCCGCCGCTCGTGCAGCTTTATTTCTTCTACTTCGGCGTCGGCGCCGTCCTCAGGACGTCCGGTCCCGGAGGTTTTGCCCACCCGGTTGTGAGCAACGTCGCCTGGGCGATCCTTTCGCTGTCCTTCTATGCCGGCGCGTTCAACGTCGAGATATTCCGGTCCGGCATCGAGGCGGTGCCGCGCGCGACGGTCGAGGCCGCCGAGGCACTCGGCTACAGCCGGTTCGGCGCGTACGGCCATATTGTTCTGCCGCTCGCCTTCCGCATCTGTCTGCCCGCCCTCAACAACAACTTGGTCAATCTGGTCAAGGCGACGACGCTCGCCTACGCCATCTCGGTGCCGGAGATGCTCTGGGTGTCGAGCCAGATTTGGTCGGACGAGCTCAACGTGCCCGAGATGATGAGCGTGCTGCTGATCTGCTATGTCGGGCTGGTCGGGGTGCTCGTCTTCGTCATGCACCGCTGGGAGAAGGCGATGCACGTGCCGGGCCTTGGCTCGGCGGCGAGGACGCGATGAATCGCCGGCTCGGCTGGTTCGAGCCGCTGCCGCAGGCGACCGATCTGCCAGTCCTGCTGCCGACGGCCGAGCGGCGGGCGCCACGGTCGCCCGCCGAGCTCTGGAGTGGCCTGCCGCGGATTCGGCTGCGCGCCTGGCACGGCCTCGCGCTTGGACTGGTTTTCACGCTCAGTGCCGGCTTCGCCGAGGCCCAGACCGGTGCCGGCCGTCCGTCGGTCGTGGCGACGCTCATCAAGTGGACGCCGCTGCTCTTCAGCGGTTTCCTGTTCAACATAGCGATCAGCGTGCTCGCCATGGCTGGCGGCACCGCGGTCGGCATCTTCCTCGGCCTCGGCCAGATCGCGCGGCGCGCGCCGGTGCGCGGCGTCGCCTGGCTCGTCACGCATTTTTTCCGCAATGCGCCGTGGCTCGTGCTGCTGTTCTTCTGCATGTACCTGTTGCCGTTCCAGGTCACCGTGTTCGGCACGACGGTGCCGTTACCCGATTGGGTCAAGGCGACCTTCGGCCTGGCGCTGCCGGTGATGGCCAACGTCGCCGAGATCGTTCGCGGCGCCGTTCAGTCGATTCCTTCCGCCCAGTGGGAGTCGGCTGCCGCGCTCGCCTTCACGCGGCGCCAGATCATCTGGATGATCATCCTGCCGCAAGGCATGAAGCGGATGCTGCCGCCGTGGATGAACCTTTATGCCATTCTCGCCATGGACACAGTGCTCGCTTCGATCGTGGGGGTGAACGAGGTGATGACGCTCACTGGCGATGCGCTCGGCGCCGAGAGCCGGCCCGAATTGCTTCTGCCGTTTTACAGCTACATTCTCATTTGGTTCTTCCTCTACTGCTATCCGATCGCGCTCTGGACGACACGTCTGGAGCGTCGCTTTGCCGTCGATCGCTGAGCGGCGCGCCATGTCGAAATCCACCGACCGGCCGATCGTCAGCATCCACGACGTGCACAAGTCGTTCGGCGCGATCGAGGTCCTGAAGGGGGTCTCTCTCGACGTCGGCAAGGGCGAGGTCGTCTGCATTATCGGGCCGTCGGGTTCGGGCAAGTCGACGCTCTTGCGTTGCATCAATGCGCTCGTGCCGATCGATCGCGGCGAAATCCGCGTCGCCGATCACGACGTGCACAAGCTCAAAACCGATAGGGAGCTGATCGCGTTGCGCCGCGACGTCGCCATGGTGTTCCAGCAATACAATCTCTTTCCGCACAAAACGGCGATCGAGAACGTCATGATGGCGCCGATCCACGTGCTCAAGGAGGACAAGGCGGAGGTCGAAGCGCGGGCGCGCCGGCTGCTCGCGAAGGTCAGGCTCGAGCAGAAAGCCGATGCCTATCCCGGCGAGCTTTCCGGCGGTCAGCAGCAGCGGGTCGCGATCGCGCGCGGCCTTGCCATGCGCCCGCAAGTGATGCTGTTCGACGAGGTCACTGCGGCGCTCGATCCGGAGACGGTCAAGGAGGTGCTGGTCACCATCCGCGAGGTCGCGGAGGAGGGCATGACTTGCATCCTGGTGACCCACGAGATGGGTTTTGCCCGCGAGCTCGCCGACCATATGTACTTCACGGACCAGGGCGTCATCGTCGAACACGGCCCGCCGGCGGAGTTCTTCGCCAATCCTCGCGAGACGCGCACGCGCGAATTCCTGTCGCAGATTCTCTGATCCTGCTCGTCCATGCAGCGACGACGTTCGCAGGCTGCACGGTACGTAGGCGCGCAACCCCCTTTACCGAATTGTCCTTCGGTACGGACGTTAGGTCGATTTGCCGGAACGCAACCAGCGTTATTTCGGCCTCTTTTCGGCGCGCATCCATCATCGGCGCGTCGCTGTCATCCTAGAAGATCAACTTAGCTCCAGCGACTAACAGCGTAGCAGCCAAAACATAACGCAGCGCTGCGTCGGGGACACGCGCAGCCGCCCAACTGCCGAGCAGGATGCCGGGAATAGAACCGACCAGGAGCGAGCCGAGAAGTAGGACATTGACTGATCCCATCAGCCAGTGTCCGAAGCCGGCAAGAAGCGTCAACGGTACCGCGTGCGCGATGTCCGAGCCGACGATGCGTACGATGGGATGGCGCGGATAAAGCATGACCAGCGCCGTGGTGCCCAATGCGCCAGTTCCAACCGACGAAATTGAGACCAGCACGCCGAGCGTTGCCCCAATCGCAACCGTGGCACACCACATTTGCCGCGGATCGAGATCGCCGATTACCCCGGCATAGAGCTTCAGGATGCGACGGCGGAAGATCAGAACCAGGGCCGTTGCGAGCAGCGCAAAACCGAGCACAATGTTGATAAGCACGCGTGCCCCGCCGCCAGTGAAATCAGTCTTCGACAGGACGAACAGGGTTAGCGCCGTGAGCGGTATGCTGCCCATTGATAGACGGCCTACGATCCGCCAGTCGATGGTATGGGCCAGGCCATGCACGAGCGTGCCACCAATTTTGGTTGCTCCAGCGTAGAGCAGATCTGTACCAACAGCCGTAGCTGGGTGGATGCCGAACAACAGGATCAGGATTGGCGTCATTAACGCGCCACCGCCGATGCCAGTCATCCCGACGAGTGCACCGACGATGAAGCCCGACTCTGCGTAGAGCGGCTGGAAGCCGTGAAGCGCGACCATAGCAGCCGCGAGTCTCCAATAAAGCGCCAAAGGGCCGCAACAGAAAGCTGAGCCACAGTGCTGTATCGAGCGTCTCGCGCCGATAGGGGCTCTTGGGTCCGCACTGCGAACAATGGCCCGCCCTCAGCCATTCGGAGAGAACGGCGACGACGTAGGTTCGATTTGCGATCTGAACTGGCGGAAACGGGCGACCCCGCGGAGATATCGTCGCCCGCCCCGTTATGCCAGCTTACTTGTCGTTGTCGTCGCTCTGTGACGGCGCGGGAGTCTGCGGCTGCGCCATTGGAGTGGCGTTGTCGGATTTGTCGCTATCCGAATCCGAATTCTGTGCGACGACTGTTCCAGTCGGCAGACCGGATGTGAGCGTGGTCTGGCTATTGGCTGGCGCGGGGACGGGAGATGCCAGCGCCGGAAGCGCTGAAAAGGCTACGGCAGCGACGGCCGCCGCGATCAATGGCATCTTGTTCATCAAAATCCTCCTTCGAGTTAAGGCGCAGCGGCGAACGTGCCGCAGCACCGAGGGCGCCATTTACGCGGACGATCGTAAGGAGGATATGAGTGCCGCACCGAAAATTGTAAGCAAGTGTAAGCGGCTGGCAACGTCCGAACCTTCGCCGCAACTCGGGTTCACCAGTCCACGCGTGGGGCTCACGTCCGGCGAACCATGCGTTGGTGATCGCCACATGTTGTCGCGTCAAGAATTGCGGTATTTTGTCGTGCTGGCCCTAGCGGCATCACGGCATCAGCTATCCCGCCGAGGCGCCGAAGGCCGCAAGCCAGCGTGCATGAGAATCACCATCGAGCTACCAACATGAGTACGCCCGCCCACGTTCTCATCGTCGACGATGATGTCAGCGTGCGCGTCCTGCTCAAGGAATACCTCGAGCAGAACGGCTTTCGGATATCGACCGCATCGGACGGTTGCGCGCTGAAAGAACAGCTACGCCGGGCGCCGATCGATTTGATCGTCTTGGATCTGATGCTGCCGGGCGAGGATGGTTTTGCCCTGTGCCGCTGGATACGCGCGACGCGCAACACGCCGGTCATTATGCTCACCGCCAGAAATCGGAGCGACGACCGCGTGCAAGGGTTGGAATTGGGCGCCGACGACTATGTCGCTAAGCCGTTCGAGCCGCGCGAGCTGGTGGCGCGAATTCGCGGCGTGCTGCGCCGCAGCTCGACCGCCGACCAGCGCGCCAAAACGGTGCGCGCCTTTGGTTTCGCTGGCTGGGAGCTGAGCCTGCCGCAGCGACAGCTGCTATCGCCAGAGCGCGTGCTGGTGCCCTTGGCGGGGTCAGAGTTTCAGCTGTTGGTGATTTTCTTGGAGAATCCGCAGCGCGTGCTGAGCCGCGATCAGCTCATAGAACTCTGTCACGGCCGCGAGGCGGGCCCGTACGACCGCAGCATCGACGTGCGGGTCAGTCAACTGCGGCAGCGGCTCGGCGATAGCGGTCGCGAGCCGCACCTGATCAAGACGGTCCGTAGTGCAGGCTATGTTCTGGCGACGGACGTCGCGCGGTACCCTTGAATGCGGCTCATGCCCCAAACTCTGGCGGCGCGGACTTTCGCCTTGTTGCTACTCGGTCTCGTCTTGGCGCAGCTGTTGAGCACGGCAATCGATACGCTCGATCGTGGCAAAGCGTTTTACCGCAGCACGACCTTGCAGGTAGCGGAGCGCATCGCCGACATCGCCCTGACGCTCGATGCGGTCCGCTCCGACGAGCGGGCGGAAATCGTCCGAAAGCTGAGCGATCGCGCGTTCGTCATCACGCTGTCGTCCGGTCCGCAGATTACCGATAGCGTCGCCGAGCGGTCCTACGCGCGCGCCTTTCGTGCCATGGTGAGCCACGATCTCGGGCCCGGCTGGCGTGTCAACGTTCAGCTTCACCGCATCGCGTTGCCGGCCAATCGCCCAGCGGCGTTTCTTTCCGATGCGCCCGCCAATTTTCTCGACCGCCACCTCACGCTGCGGCAGTTTTATCCTATGCCGCGCGGGTTCGCGTTCGTGACGCACGTCCAGTTGAGCGACGGCAGCTGGGTGACGTTTTCCGCTCCACTGCCCTATGAAACGATTACCCGCTTCTACGTGCTGCTGCCCAAACTCGCCCTGATGCTGACAATCGTCGTCGCCGTGCTGTTGATTGCGGTTCGCTGGGTCACCCGTCCGATGAAGACTATGGCACAGGCGGCGCTGGCCCTCGGCCAGAACCTCGATCGCGTGCCCATTGAGGAAAGCGGGCCAGAGGAAATCCGGACTACGGCGAGGGCGCTCAACGTGATGCAGCTGCGGCTACAGGAGTACGTGCGCGATCGCGCGGCTATGCTGGCAGCGCTGTCCCACGACCTCAAGACCTTCATCACCCGGTTGCGGCTGCGCAGCGAATTGCTGCCGGACAGTCAGCATCGCAGCCGGCTGATCGGCGATATCGGCGATATGGCCACGATGGTCGACACGACGCTCGACTATCTGCACGGCATCAGCCCGGAGCAAGACCGCAGACAATTCGACGCGATGGCCTTGGCCGAAAGCGTCCGCACCGATGCCGAGGATATGGGCTGGACGGTTGCGGTTTCCGGAACGACGAAGAAGCCGTTTTACGGCAACGCCCAGGATTTGCGCCGGTGCCTGATGAACCTAGTCGACAACGCGGTCAAGTACGGCGGCCGCGCCACGATACAACTCGAAGACGACACCAATGATCTGACGATCCGGGTGTGCGATCCGGGTCCCGGTATACCGCGCGCCGAGTGGGAACGGGTGTTCGAACCATTTTACCGTATCGAATGCGCGGAGGCCCGGGATCTGGGCGGGACCGGACTTGGCCTGAGCATCGCCCGCACCATCGCTCGCGCACATGGGGGCGACGTTGTCTTGGAGGCCAATACGCCATTGGGGTTCTGCGCGGCGATTCACCTGCCTCGATCGCAACAGCGAGCTGACGAGCAGGAAGTAGATAGCGCCGCACGTTCGGCGCGGCGGGGTTCGAGCGGGGGATTAAAGGATATCCTCATTCACGTCGACTCAACGCCTGTGACACCCGGTAGGAAAAACGTCAGCCTTGAGGAATGACGCATTTCATACTGAGTCGTCTTTAGAGACGGCCCGTTTGGGATCGGGGGAAACGTCGGCTCGGCGTGAAAGAGGAATTTCACACTGGGTACGGCTTGGCCGGAGAAGGTTCGCATCATGGGGGCGCAACCCAGACCATCGCCATCGCGGGGTGCCAACCGGCGCGGGCCGAGCGAGCGCCGGCCATCGCCGTCTCAGATCCAGCAGCGATACATGGCCCCCCTTTGGCGAAGCCGGAACCGGCCGTAATCGTGCCGACTCGATACGACTCTGGTGATGCTCGACGGCTTGCGGCCGGTACCGGTGTGTCTGGTCCGCTGACCCGCGGGCCGGTGCGCGCCGCTGCAATGGGGGTCGCTGTGACGATTCGGCCGTGAGCCGGTGATGACGCGCTTTTAAGCGCTGTATTTGGCGGTTTTTTGCTAATCTAGCCGCCGTTCGGGTCCGCGGGAGCACGGTTTTCATGGGTTTTCTGACTGGTGGCCTCGGCTATGTGGTGCCTTTCCTCGTCGTTCTGACGGTCCTCGTCTTCGTTCACGAGCTGGGCCATTACCTGGTCGCGCGCTGGAACAAGGTTCGCATCGAGACCTTCTCGATCGGCTTCGGCCCGGAGCTCTTTGGCTGGACGGACCGCGTGGGCACGCGCTGGAAGGTCAGCGCCATTCCGCTCGGCGGCTACGTCAAGATGTTCGGCGACGCGGATCCCGCGTCGATGGCGGCGCCCGAGCAGCTCGCGGCGATGACCGAGGCCGAGAAGGCGGTGTCGTTCCACCATAAGCGGCTGATGCAGCGCGTCGCCGTCGTCGCCGCCGGTCCGGTCGCGAATTTCGCGTTCACGATTGTCGCGCTCGCGGCGCTCTTCGCCACGGTCGGCCAGCCGTTCACGCCGCCGCAGATCGGCAAGATCGAGGCCGGCAGCGCCGCCGCCGCGGGCGGGCTCAAGGCCGGCGACACGATCGTGCGCATCGACGGCGCGGCGATCCATCGCTTCGAGGACATCCAGCAGGCGGTCCGGCTCGACGACGGTAATGCGCTCGCGATTACCGTGCAGCGCGACGGCAAGGATCTGACGCTGTCGATCACGCCGCGCGTCACGACCGTCACCGACCACTTCGGCAACCCGCATCGCTTCCCGCTGCTCGGCATCGAGCGGCAGGGCGTCGACTACGTCCGCCGCAATCCGGTGGACGCCGTGTGGCGCGCCGGCCAGGAGACCGGCAACCTCGTCAGCGGCACGCTGACCGCCGTGTGGCAGATGATCATCGGCGCGCGGCCGGCCGACGAGATCGGCGGTCCGCTGCGCATCGCGCAGATGTCGGGCGAAGTGGCGCAGGGCGGTGCGGTTGCGCTGATCTGGTTCATGGCTGTGCTGTCGGTCAATCTCGGGCTCATCAATCTGTTTCCGGTCCCGGTGCTCGATGGCGGCCATCTGCTGTTCTACGCCGCCGAGGCGATCCGCGGCCGGCCGCTCGGTGCGCGCGCGCAGGAATACGGCTTCCGGCTGGGGCTTGCGCTCGTGCTGACGCTGATGGTCTTCGCCACGTGGAACGACCTGGTCCATATCGGCATCCTCAAGTTCTTTAAGGGCTTCGGGACTTGAAGGCCGGCAGGTAGAGCTTGGGCGGGGAGGGGGGAGCTTTGCGGATTCTGGCCGGCGCAACGATCGTTGTCGCGCTCGCGCTGGCGTCGCTTGTCGTCGTGATGCCGCGCCCGGCGTTTGCGCAAGCGCAGCCGGTGCCCCAGGCGCAGCCCGCTCCAACCGGAATTTCGTCCGGCGGCACGATCCAGGAAATCCGCATCGAAGGCACGCAACGCGTCGAGCCCGAAACCGTGCGCTCCTACATGCAGATCGGTCCCGGCGACAAGTTCGATCCGCAGCGTCTCGATCAGTCGCTCAAGAGCTTGTTCGCCACCGGCCTGTTCAGTGACGTGACGCTGCGGCGCGAAGGCGACACGCTCATCGTCCATGTCGTTGAGAACCCGGTCATCAATCGCGTTGCCTTCGAGGGCAATAGCAAGCTCAGCGACGACACGCTGACCAACGAGGTTCAGGTCAAGCCGCGCAGCGTCTACACGCGGCAGAAGGTGCAGGCCGACGTCGCGCGCATTCTCGAGCTCTATCGCCGCAACGGCCGCTTCGCCGCCACGGTCGATCCGAAGATCATCAAGCTCAGCCAGAATCGTGTCGATCTGGTGTTCGAGATCAACGAGGGCGAATTCACCGGTGTGCGCAGCATCAGTTTCGTCGGCAACCACATCTTCGATTCCGATCGCCTGCGCAC
>DATLUT010000107.1:0-3041 GCA_035532975.1 Allostellaceae bacterium | reverse complement strand
CCGCTGGCACCTGCCGGCGTCGCGCGTGGTCTATCTGCCCAACGGCGTCGAGCTCGGCAACGTCAACGGCTCGGCCGCGGATGCACCGTTGTTCGCGCGACGCGACGACGAGATCATCATCGGCACGGTTGCACCGCTCCGCCCCGAGAAGAATCTCGGCCGGCTGCTCGCCGCTTTCGCCCGGCTCGACGACCAGTCCACGCGGCTGGTCATCGCCGGCGACGGGAGCGAGCGCGCCGCGCTTGAAGTTTTCGCCGATGCCCTCGGCATCGCCGACCGCGTGCTCTTCCTCGGCGCGGTCGCCGAGCCGCAACGCGCCCTCGCCCTCTTCGACATCTTTACGCTGTCATCCGATACCGAGCAGATGCCGATGACCGTGCTCGAGGCGATGGCGGCGAGTCTGCCCGTTGCCGCGGTCGACGTCGGCGACATCAAGCACATGGTGGCCCCGGCCAACCGCACCTTCATCGTGCCGCGCGGCGAAGTCATGCTCGCGAGCGCGCTCGCCGCCCTCATCGCCGACACCGGCCGCCGCCATGCGATCGGCCGTTTGAACCACGCGCAGGTCGGCGCCAAGTACCCGTTCGCGCGCATGCTGGAGGGCTATGCTCGGCTTTTCGAGGGCCGGCGATGAGCCCCGATACCGCCGCGCGCGAGCTTCACGCCGATCCGTTGGCTGGTTACGCATCGCCGCTGCAAATCCGCGCCGTCCGCGACGGCGATGAAGCGGCGTGGGAGGATTACGTCGACCGCTCGTCGCAAACGACGTTCTTTCACCGCGTCGGTTGGCGCCGGATCGTCGCAGACGCGCTCGGTCACGCCGCGCATTACCGCTGCGCCTGGCGCAATGGCCGCATCGTCGGTGTCCTGCCGCTGATCCACGTCCGCTCGCGGCTGTTCGGCGACGCCTTGATTTCAACCGCATTCACGACCGGTGGCGGCATCGCCGCAGACGACGACCACACGGCGCAAGCGCTTGCCGAAGAAGCGGTGCGGCTCGGTGAGCGGCTTGGCGTCGAATTCGTCGAACTTCGCCAAGCGGCGGCGACGCCGCTCGCTGACGCCTGGCTCGCGAAGACCGAGCTCTATTTCGGCTTCGAGCGGACCATCGCCGCAACAGATGCCGACAATCTCAAGGCGATCCCGCGCAAGAAGCGCGCCGATCTGCGCAAGGCGATCGACGACAAGTGGCTCGTCACGGATGCCGCCGCACCGGTCGACACGTTCTTCCGGATCTACGCCGAAAGCTTGCGCAATCTAGGGACGCCGGTGCTGCCGCTGCGCTTCTATGCCGCCATCAAAGCGACCTTCGGCGACGCCGTGGAGATTTCGAGCGTGAGCGGGCCTGACGGACCGGCGGCCGCGCTGATGAGCTTTTTCTTCAAGGATCGCGTGCTGCCCTATTACGGTGGCGCCGTGCCGGCGGCGCGGCGTCTGCACGCCTACGACCTGTTGTATTGGTCGCAAATGCAGCGCGCGACTTCGCGCGGCGTCCGCGTCTTCGATTTCGGCCGCAGCAAGCGCGGCACGGGCTCGTTCGACTACAAAACCTATTGGGGCTTTACGCCCGAGCCGCTGAGTTACCAGTACCGCGTGATCAAGCGCACCGACCTGCCCGAGATCAATCCGCTCAATCCGAAATACCGGCTGATGGTCGGCACATGGCGGCGTCTGCCGCTGGTGGTCGCCAACCGCCTCGGTCCGATCGTCGCCCGCCAGATCGGCTGACGTCGGCCGCTTCGGGCGGTTGATCCAAATCAATGCTCCGGCGGCGCCCGAGCATCTAGGCTCTGATACTGCCATCCATTAGGGAGAGTTCGCATGATCACGCGCGCTCGATTGCTTGCCATTGCCGGCGCGATGATGCTGGTGACGTTTCCTGCCCTGGCGCAGCCCGCATCGGACTTCGGTCCACACTATGGCTATGGCCCCATGTGGGGTGGCTGGGGCTGGGGCGGTTGGGGCTGGTTCCCTGGCATGATGCTTGGCCCGTTGATGATGCTGATCGTTGTCGGCGGCACGGTCGCCCTCGTCGTCTGGCTGCTCCGCGGCGCCGGTCACGTCGCGTCACACGGCCACAGCCGCGCCGCGCTCGACATTCTCGAACAGCGCTTCGCGCGCGGCGACATTGACAAGGCCGAGTTCGAGGACAAGCGTAAGCTGCTTCAGTCGTAAGCGATCGAAGCGCGCATCCGTGAAAGCCTTGCTGATCCTGAACGACCCGCCTTACGGCACCGAGCGCTGCTACAACGCGTTGCGGTTGGCGACGGCGCTGGCGAAGAAAGATCCGGCGACCGAGATCACGATCTTCCTGTTGGCCGACGCCGTCATGTGCGCGAAAAACGGCCAGAAGACGCCGGACGGCTATTATAACGTCGAGCGCATGGTGAAACGATTCGCCACCGGCAATCATAAGCTGCTGCTGTGCGGCACCTGCATGGATGCGCGCGGCCTGAGCGAGGTCGAGTTCGTCGACGGCGCCAAACGCAGCTCGATGGACGAGCTTGCGACCGCCACCATCGCCGCCGATAAAGCTCTGGTCTTCTAGGCCGCGTCGACGATCCTTTCTGCTGTCGACGTTTTCCTGAAATCCGACGATCGGGGTGAAAGCGAATGAACAACGAAGTCTCCGTATCCGTCACGCGTCAGGACCGCTATCGCTTCTTGGTCGATTTCGGGGCCGGCTTGCCACCGGCGACCGCGGACGAGCCGCCTCCTCTCGGCGGCGGTTCGGGGCCGTCGCCAACCCAACTGCTGGCCGCCGCGGTAGCCAACTGCCTCTCCGCGAGCCTGATTTTCGCCAACGCCAAGTTCAAGGAGGAGCCGGGCGCGTTGACCGCGACCGCAACGTGCGAGATCGGGCGCAACGAACGCAACCGTCTGCGCGTCACCGGCATCAAGGTGAAGATCGCGCTGGGCGCAGCGCCCGCGTCATTTGCCTATCTCGATCGTGCCCTGGCGCAGTTCGAGGATTTCTGCACCGTCTCGCAAAGCGTTCAGGCCGGCATTCCGCTCGCCATCACCGTCACGGGCCCTGACGG
>DATLUT010000106.1:0-4716 GCA_035532975.1 Allostellaceae bacterium | reverse complement strand
GAAATCGTGGTCGCCGCCTTCCTCGACGACGCCCAGCTCGACGCCGGCGCGATCCTCGGCGCGGCCGGAGCCGTGCGGTCCGAATCCGAATGTACGTGCACCGGTTGCCTGCTTGACCGCGGCGGATGCCGGCGAGTGGTCGAGGTGGGTATGCGTTACCACGATATGCGTCACCGTCTCGTGCGCCACCGCGCCGAGCAGCGCGCCGACGTGCTCCTCCAGCACTGGACCCGGATCGATGACCGCCACCTTGCCGCGGCCAACAATGTAGGTGCCGGTGCCCTTGAAGGTGAAGGGGCTCGGATTGTGCGCGACGACGCGGCGGATCAGCGGCGACAGCGTCTCGACCTCGCCGTAGCGGAAGGCGAAATCGCGGCGGAACGGAATCTCGGTCGTCATCTCAGCCGGCGCTCGTCTCGCTCGTCGCCAGCGCCGCCGCCGGCCGTGGCCGTGGCTTCAGGCGCAGGGCAGGCGCCTCGACCAGATGCCAGGAAACGAAGGCGAGAACGCCCGCCAGGAGCAGGCCGCCGCCGAACACCTGCCACCATTCGGCATGGCCGCGCTTGAGCCAGATGACGAGCTGCTCGGACGGCCACCCGTAGATGTAGAGGCCGTAGGACAGATCGCCCCAGCGCGCCGCGCGCAGTGGCGGAATGCGCGGATTGAGCGCCAGCCAAAGCGCAAGATAACAGCCGGTCAGCGGAAACAGCAGGATGAACTGCCGCAGGGGAATGCTCGCGGCCAGCAGCGCGAGCGCGGCCAGCGCGACGCGGCCGTCGAAGATGCGTGTATGGCGCAGCTTGTACAGCACCATGCCGACGGCGAAGAACGACAGCATCCAGCCCCAGCCGCTGAGCGCGTCGAACGCGGTAAAATGCACGCACGCCATGCCGAGCGCGAGCAGCGCGAGGCACGTCCAGATGTTTAGCAGCCGCGTCAGGCCGAGCGCGAGCACCATCAGGTACATCATGAACTCGTAGCGCAGCGTCCACAGCGAGCCGTTGATCTCGAGGCCGACCGGATTGTCGACGAACAGCACGCCGGGCAGCTCGTGGACCTTGACCGACAGCATCGCGTTGCTCGCGACATAGCGATAAGGCTCGGGCCGGGCGAAATACTCCGCGAGCGGCAGCGTGGTCACGATCGGCGCTAGCACGAATGCCGACAGGACGAGCGCGACGACGATGCCGGGGAAGATGCGCAGGCAGCGCTTCAGGAGATAGCGCGACGCGGATTCCGTGCGCTCCCAGCTTTGGGTGACGAGATAGCCGCTGATGGTGAAGAAGACGAAGACGCCGGCGAGGCCGAGGATCGACTGGCGGTCGGTGAGCCAGATGAGCGGCTCGTGATCCTGCGTTCCCTGTGCGATCAGGAAGGAATGCGAGAAGATGACCGAGATCGCCGCGATCAGACGCAGCGCGTCGAAATTGTTGTCACGCGAGGCCGCCGGCGGCGCGCTCATGCGCCGTCGGTCGGCTTCATCGTCACCGCAAACATGACCGTTGGCAGTTTTTCGCGGATCGCCGCCCGCAGGCTCGCCTCGTCGGCGCCCGCCGCGACGAAGAGCGCGCGGCGCGGATTGCGGCGCATGATGACCGCAGTCGCGTGTCCCTTCGGATGCGAGCCGATGGCGACGAACACCTCCGCGGAGTCGATCCGGTCGACGGCGCGCGCGAGCTCGGTCCGGCCGGCGTCGCTGTCTAGATCGTGCGTCGGCAGATCGGCGGCGGTCTCGTCGGTATCGATCGGCACCGTGGAATCAACGGCCTCGACGCGCTGATGCCGCGACAGTCGCTGGAAGATGGCGCGACCCTCGCCGGTGTCGATGCGGAACTGTAGTTCCCAGCTCTCGCCGCGCGCGGCAAGCTCGGCAATCAGCGCGAACATGTCGTCGCAATCCGCATCGTGGCTGCAGGTGATGAAGGCGAGCTTGCCTTCGTGCTCGATCACGCGATCGTCGTTCTCGGCGAAGCCGAGTTGGTCGAGGGCGTTGCTGAGCGCCCGCTCCGGCGCGACCAGGAGCGTGCTGACATGAAGATTTGCGCTTTCGCGCGAGGGATCCGTGGCGTCCATGGCAATGACTTAGTCCCGACGTGGCCGTGCGGCAAGGCCGCCGCCGCGATGCCCGCTATCAGCCGTTCAGCAAGCCAAGCGGCGCGATCTCGATCCGCGCCTGCAGTGGATCGACGATGGCGACGACAAAGGTGTCGCCGCGGTTGCCGCCCCGACTGCCGCTGAACGCCCAACTCGGTAGCGATTCGATCCGGAAATACCAAGTCTGGCCGGCTTGCACGTCGACGGTCTTGAATTGGAACGGATACGGTCCAGGGCTCAAGACCGAGATGAAATAGCTTCCCGGCGGCACGTCGCGGTAGAACACCGTGCCGGTGCGCGAGAACCCGACTGGCTTCTCGTTGAGCATGACGGTGGTGCCAAGCTGCGGGTCGTTGGGATCGAGCAGGCGATAGAAATAGAGCCGCGCCGTGCCGGGCGCCGGCGGCGCTAGGCTGCGCTCGGCCGAGGCGTAGGTCGGCAGATCGGGATTCTGGGTGGCGCAGGCCATCAGAACCAGGGGGAGAGTAAGAAACAGTCGCCGCGTCATACGCATCGATGCCTCCGTCCGGGCCCGTGCCCGCAGATTATTATAGGCGCCAATACGGGAAAACGACGGCGGCGCCGTCGTTCACGTTTGCGTGCCGGTCACGGTCCGCGCTAGCGGGCCGTCGTCGCCGCGGTCTTTGGCTGCGCGGTCTTGAGGCGGTCGACGGCGACCGTCAGCTGATAGTCCTTCGGCGTGCCGATTAGCAGCGGGTCGATATTGGCTTCGGGCGAGTTATCGTTGACCGCCGCTTTGACCGGACCGCCCGGATTGCTGATCGCACCCTTGAGGTCGGCTTCGTGGATGATGTCGACCTGCGGCGTGCGCTCGCCTTTCGGCGGTAGAACGACGAAGTCGGGCGTGATGCCGCGATCCTGGATCGAATTGCCGGACGGCGTGTAATAGAGCGCCGTCGTCAGTCGGATCGCGCCGCGGCCTTCGAGCGGAATGATGGTCTGAACCGAGCCCTTGCCGAAGCTGCGCGTGCCCAGGATTTGGGCGCGATGCCGTTCCTTGAGCGCGCCCGCGACGATCTCCGATGCCGATGCGGATGCGCCGTTGATCAACACGACCATCGGCACGCCGGCGAGGCGATCGCCGGAGTTGGGCGCGTCGAACACACGGTTGTCGTCGGGATCGCGGCCGCGGGTCGAGACGACCACGCCGCCGTCGAGGAAATCGCCGGCGACGGCGACTGCCTGATCCAGCAGTCCGCCCGGATCGTTGCGCAGATCGAGCACCATGCCATTGAGCCGACCGCCGGCCTTGCGCGTCAGCGTATCGATCGCTTTCACCAGCTCGTCGTTGGTCTTCTCGGCAAAGAGCGAGACGCGGATATAGCCGATCTTGCCCGGCTCGAGCCGCGACTTGACCGACGCGACGTGAATGACCGCGCGGGTGAGGACGACGTTGAAGGGCCGCACGCCCATGCGCGCGATCGTCATGCTGACCGGCGTCCCGACCGGCCCGCGCAGGCGATCGACGACGTCCTTGAGGTCCATGCCCTCGGTCAGCTTGCCGTCGATCTTGAGGATGACGTCGCCCGGCTTGAGTCCGGCTTTCGCCGCGGGCGTATTGTCGATGGGCGAAATCACCTTGGGGTGGCTTTCGTCGCGGGTAATTTCGGCGCCGATGCCGGCGAACTCGCCCTCGCTTTCGTCGACCAGGTCCTGGTACTCGCTTTCGTCCAGGTAGTCGGAATGCGGATCGAGCGACGACAGCATGCCCTTGAGCGAGTTGGTGACCAGCTTGTCTTCGCTCACCGGGTGGACGTAGCTCGCGCGCACGCGGTCGAGCACGTGGGTATAGAGCGCCATGTCGGTATCGTGCGACGGCGCGACGGCCGTTGCGGTGCTGGCGGCGCCATTGCCTTGCGCGGCTTCCGGATCGTGGCTGCACGCGGCAAGGCCGAGCGCAAGGATGACAACGACCGCCGGCCGGGCGAGACCGCGGAGCAAGGGATTTCGGATCATGGTTTCACGCAGATTTGACTCAAAGGCGTTTCAATGGCGACGGCGCTTTTCGACGAGCTCGCGGACCTTGCGCTGCTCCCAGTCTTGCGTCGTCCACGGCAGCATCTCGTAGGCGTGCAACGCGTGCAGGCAGAGCAGCAATCCCCAGCCCACCAGCGGCGCATAGAACCACATCGGTCCCGGCGTCGTGGAATCGATCATGAAGAGGACGAAGTTGACGACGACGTAGACCGTCAGGTGGCTATAGAAGAGGCGAAGGGCGCGGACCCGGCGCCAGGCCCATTGCTCGACTTCCGCCGCATGCGCCGCCTCGCGCACGCCGGAGCCCGGCCGGAGCTCGATGGGCTCGCTGTCGCGGCCCCGCATCATGACCATGGTCGTAACGCCTCTCGGCCGCGCTCGGCGCGCAAGCCGTAACCCGACACTCCCGCCACAGCATTCGAATAGCAGAAACGGCCGCTCGTTGAAAGCGGCCGTTTGGGTAGCCTTTCAAGACTTTAACCGGCCGGCGGGAATGGTCGGAGTGAGAGGATTCGAACCTCCGGCCCCTAGCTCCCGAAGCTAGTGCTCTACCAGGCTGAGCTACACTCCGGCGCGGCGCGGTATAGCAGGCTTGGGCCCTGATACCATAGTCTTTTTCGCCCG
>DATLUT010000105.1:0-4692 GCA_035532975.1 Allostellaceae bacterium | reverse complement strand
GTCGAGGTGCACGCCGGCTGCGGCCGTTGTCCGCGCTGCCGCGAGGGCATGTACACCTCCTGCCTCAATTACGGCTTCCCGTCGAAGGGCCATCGCGCCAACGGCTTCACGACCGATGGCGGCTTCGCCGAATACGCCGTGAACAACGTCAACACCATGGTGCACATACCGGACGAGATGTCTGACGAGGAGGCGACGCTCATCGTCACCGCCGGCACTGCGATGTACGGACTCGATGTTATGGGCGGGCTCATCGCCGGCGAGGGCGTCGTCGTCACAGGTCCGGGGCCGATCGGCCTGATGGGGGTTGCGGTCGCGAAAGCGCTCGGCGCATCGCCGGTGATCCTCACCGGCACGCGCGACCGTCGCCTCGAGATGGGCCGCAAGCTCGGCGCGGACGAGGTCGTCAACGTGCGCAACGAGGATGCGGTCGCGGCAGTGAAGCGCATCACCAAGGGCAAGGGCGTCCAATACGTCCTCGAATGCTCGGGTGCGCCCAACGCGCTCAACGAGAGCGCCAAGATGGTCAATCGCGGCGGCCGCATCTGTCTTGCCGCATTTCCGGCGGACCCGGTGCCGGTCGATCTCGCCCATCTCGTGCGCAACAACATCTACGTGTTCGGCATCCGCGGCGAAGGCAAGAGCGCGACGCACCGCGCGGCGGCGTTCATGGCCCAGAAGCGCTTCGATGCCAAGGTCATCCACACGCATACGTTCCCGCTCGACGACGTGCCGACCGCGATCAAATACGCACGTGAGCGGATCGACGACGCGATCAAGGTGGTCGTCAAGATGCGTGCGAACTAGGCCAGTTGCAGGACGGAGCCATCGAACCAATAAAAACGGCCGCGCATGACGGCCGAACGAACCTGGAGACAGATCGAGGGAGGCTAGAAATGACGTCGGGACATCAAACGGATCACGAAATCCTCGGCTACAGCCGCTATGTGGTTCTCGTCGCGGCTTTCTTCGCGATGTTCATCATCAGTCCGTTCGAATACGCGTGGAGCTCGATGTCAGGCCATCTCGGCGCGATCTATGGCTGGTCGCATCAGCAAGTCGCGTGGTTGTTCACACTGTTCATCATCTTCCAGTCCATCGGCATGCTGCCGGGCGGCATGCTGCGCGACAGATTCGGGCCGCGCTGGACAACTGCGATCAGCGGCGTGCTCGCCGGACTGGGACTCTACGCGCTGGCGCTCGGCCCTTCATACCCGCTCGTGGTCGTTCTTTGGTGCATCGGCAGCTTTTTCACCGGGTTCATTTACAACAACGCCGTCACCACCGGTAACAAGTGGTTCTGCGATCGGCGCGGAGTCATGACGGGCCTCATCGCGGGTGCGTTCTCATGGGGCTCGCTGCCGTTCATCTTCCGCATTCGCGGCATACCGCACGATTCACCGCCGAGCGTCTTTTTCGAGGTGATCTACGTAATGGCGGCGGTCATCGGCGGCGTCTCGATTGTCGCGGCGCTGTTCATGAAGGACCCGCCGGCCGGATGGAAGCCGCGCGGCTGGATCCCGAAGCAGACGGCGATCAAGCGGCCATGCGACCATCAATACACTGTCGGCGAAGCGCTGCGCACCTGGCAGATGTGGGTGCTCATCGTGTCCTTCGTCCTGATTTCAAGCGCAGGCCTTGCCGGCATCGGCAAGATGGTCGCGTACTCGAAGAGCTTCCACTTCACCGCCGCCGCGGCGACGGCCGCCGCCGGCGGCATCGCCATCGCCAACGGCTTCGGCAAGCTCGGTCTCGGCGCGCTCTCGGAACGCTTCGGTCGCGAGAACATGATGATCTTCAGCTATACGGCATGCGGCCTGCTGCTCTTCGGCACGATCGTCGCCGGCACGATGGGAGCGCAGACTCTGTTCGTCGTCGCGGCGATCCTGGCGATCTTTTTCTGGGCATCGCTCTTCTCGCTCTTTCCGATCACCATCGGCCACTATTTCGGCGAGGCGGCCGCCGGCGGGAATTACGGATTCCTCTATGCGGTCGCCAAAGGCTCGGGTGGGATCTATGGCGGCATCCTGTCGACGGTGCTTATCCTCCAGCACGGATTCACCTTCGCCATCAGCGTCGCCGGCATCATGGCGATCGTCGCCGGTCTCATGATCATTCCGCTCAAGTACAGCCCGCCGGTGCGGGACGCGGTGGCCGGCCGACAGCCCGAGGGCGCATTGCCCTAGATGCGACCGGAAACTGCGTCGGGGGCGGAGGGTTGATATAATCGGCCGCGCCCGCGCAGTTGGCGCGGCACCAAGGAGGCGTGCATGGCTCAGCGTTACGATCGGACGGTCGAGGATCTCGGCAATATCGTCTCGCTCGAGCACGTCAACGTGCAGATCCCGGATCAGGTTGTCTCGACCTTGTTCTACGTCGCAGGGCTCGGCTTGACGCGCGATCCCTACATCATGGCCAGCGTCGAGAACATGTGGATCAACGTCGGCCGCAGCCAGTTCCACCTGCCGACCGGCAAGCCGCAGGTGCTGCGCGGCCACGTCGGCATCGTCATGCCGGATCGCGCGGCGCTGCTCGGTCGGCTGGCGAAGGTTGAGAAGCACCTCGACGGCACGAATTTCGGCTTTCGCGAGTTCAACGATTATGTCGAAGTGATTTCGCCGTGGGGCAATCGGCTCCGCTGCTACGAGCCCGATGCGCCGCGCTTTGGTCGCATCACGCTCGGCATGCCCTATGTCGAGTTCGAGGTTCCGCGCGGCACTGCTGATGGCATCGTCCGCTTCTATCAGCAGATTGTCGTGGCGCCGGCCGCAGTCGAGGACAACGGATCGGGGCGCGTCGCGCGCGTCGGCGTTGGCATCGACCAGGATTTCGTCTTCCGCGAGACCGACGAGCCGAGCCCGCCCTACGACGGGCACCACGTGCAAATCTACATTGCCGATTTCTCGGGTCCGCACCGGCGACTCTTGGAGCGCGGCCTGGTCACCGAGGAAAGCGACCAGCACCAATACCGCTTCAAGGACATCGTCGATCCCGAGACCGGCGGTGTCCTGTTCACGATCGAGCACGAGGTGCGGAGCATGCGTCATCCGCTCTATGCCCGCCCGCTTGTCAACCGCAATCCGACTCAGACCAACCTGAATTATGCGCCGGGCCACGATGCCTGGACTTGGGGCATGCCGCACGCGTCCTAGGGCGCGAGCCCCTATCTCAGGCGCGAACGCTCCTGGCCACGGCGCTTGACGCATGCGCCGACCGCACGCTTATGGTTAGGCGGGGAGGAAGAATGGGCATCTACGACGAGCCGCATCTGCAGCGCGGACCGGCGAATCATGCACCGCTGACGCCACTGTCGTTCCTCGTCCGCGCCGCTGCCGTCTATCCCGACAAGCCGGCGGTGATCCACGGCGATCAGGTATTCACCTACGCCGCGCTGTTCCAGCGCTGCCGCCGCCTGGCCAGCGCGTTGCGCAGGCGGGGCATCGGCAAGGGCGCCACCGTCTCGGTGATGGCGCCCAACGTGCCGGCAATGCTCGAGGCGCATTACGGCATCGCCATGGCGGGCGCCGTTCTGAATGCGCTCAACTACCGGCTCGACGCCAAGACCATCGCCTTCATCTTCGGCCACGCCGAAACCAAACTGCTGATCACCGACCGCGAATTCTCGCCGACGATCAAGGAGGCGCTGGCGCTAGCGGCGCGCAAGCCGATCGTCGTCGACATCAACGACCCGTCGTTCGCCGGCGGCGAGGCGCTCGGCGAGACCGATTACGAGGCATTCCTCGCGTCCGGCGATCCCGACGACGAATGGGCGATGCCTGAAGACGAGTGGCAGGCTTATTCGCTCAATTACACGTCGGGCACCACCGGCAATCCCAAGGGCGTCGTCTATCACCACCGCGGTGCGTTCCTGAACGCGGTTGGCGACGTGATGTATTTCGGCCTGTCGCCGCAGACCGTCTATCTATGGACGCTGCCGATGTTTCACTGCAACGGCTGGTGCTACACCTGGGCGGTGACAGCGGCGTGTGGCACGCATGTCTGCCTCCGGCGCACCGATCCGGCGTCGATCTTCGCACTGATCGAGAACCATCGCGTCACGCACCTTTGCGGTGCGCCAATCGTGCTCAACCTGCTCGCCTATGCGCCGGACGGCGTCAAACGTCGCCTCGACCATCCGGTCAAGGTAATGACCGGCGGTGCGGCGCCGCCTTCGACCATCATCGCGAACATGGAGCGACTTGGCTTCACCGTGACGCATGGTTACGGCCTGACGGAATCCTACGGGCCGGCGACAATCTGTTTCGCGCAGGACGATTGGACGGCTCTTCCGTTGGCGGAGCGCACCGCTCGCATGGCACGACAGGGCATGGAAGTCGCGACGCTCGCCGGTGCACGCGTGGTCGATCCGAACTTGCATGATGTGCCCGCCGATGGCGCCGCCATCGGCGAGATCGTGCTGCGCGCCAACACTGTGATGAAGGGCTATCTCAAGAACGCGAAGGCAACCGCAGCGGCCTTTGCAGGCGGCTGGTTCCATACCGGCGATCTCGCGGTCCGCCATCCCGACGGCTATATAGAAGTCAAGGACCGCGCCAAGGACATCATCATCTCCGGAGGTGAAAACATTTCGTCGCTCGAGGTCGAAGAGGCGCTCTATAAGCATCCAGCCGTGATGGAGGCCGCGGTGGTGGCGCGGCCCGACGAGAAGTGGGGCGAGACGCCGTGCGCCTT
>DATLUT010000104.1:0-8346 GCA_035532975.1 Allostellaceae bacterium | reverse complement strand
AAACGAGCGGGAGGTCTGCTGGGCGATGAGCACGCCCATGTTCGTCATGTCGCGCTGGTAATCCGCGATGGCATCGCCATGCAAATCCCAAATTGTCAGCCCGGCCGCCACGACGGTCGCCACGATCACGGCCGCCCCCATTGCTGACAGGCGACGGCTGGTGCGAAGCAGATGCGATTTGATCAGGACAGAATTCATGCCCGCAGCGGTCAAGCGCGCCGGCGCGCGCTGCCGGCACGACAACCTACCGGCGCCGCCTTAACTGCTCCCTAAAAGCGGCGATCCAAGATTATCTGCAATTTTTATAAAAGCGCGGCGGCGGCGCAGAGATGGCTGGGGGAACGGGATTCGAACCGAGACCCGCAGATTCAGAATCCGTTTACCGTCTTTGATTTTTTCACGACCGGTGCGGTTCGGAACCTCAATCGTATGGCCTGATCCCGGCATGTGCCGTCCGATCG
This sequence comes from Allostellaceae bacterium, assembly GCA_035532975.1. GTDB lineage: Bacteria > Pseudomonadota > Alphaproteobacteria > ATCC43930 > CGMCC-115725 > REEB95. Next base: position 7,885 of record DATLUT010000104.1, on the reverse strand, counting down.
ATTTTGGTTGCGGCAGCCGCTCGTGCATTTCGACTGCGGATTGTCGTTGTCAAACCGAACCGGCTACTGGCCGGCGATGACCTCGAGCGGCTGACCTCTGCCCTCGATGCCCCAGATCGACCACGGGATCATTGCCACCGCGCCAAGCAGCCAGAAACCGCCGAGGACTCCGAACGCCGCAAGGATCGAGAAATGCTGGGCCAATGCAACCAGCAGCGGCGGCGCGATCACGGCTCCGATCCGGCCGAAGGCAACCGAAAATCCGATCCCCGTGGCGCGCCGGTGCGTGGGGAATAATTCCGAGAAGGTGGGGTATGCCGCGATCCAGCTCCCGGTCGCACAAAAATTAGCGAGGGTGAAGACAACCATCACGACCGCCGCACTTCCCGTCACGGTCGCCTGGGCCATAGCGAGCATCGACATCGCCGCGAGGAGATAGAAACCGGTGACGGTTGCCTTGCGGCCAACTTTGTCGAGCATCAGGGCAGCGATTGCACCGCCGGCGGCTGCGCCGACATTGCCAATGACGAAGAACCAAGGGACCGCTTCGTCGGCAACATGAAGGTGCGGCAACACGACCAGCGGCAGGAGCGTGAATAAGCCGTAATAGCCAGCCGCCTCCGAGAAATCGAGCAGGCACCCGAGCGCAAGTCGTCCAAAATCGTGGCGAACCAATAGGGTCAGCTCGGCGAGGAAGCTCGTGCCACGCGACAGCGACGGATTTACCCCCGTCCTTCCGCTGAAATCGGAAGTCCCGCCGGCGATTTCACGAGCGATCGCGGCAGCCGCGTCGCGCTGTCCGCGTCCGGCGAGCCAGCGCGGCGATTCCGGGAGCGCCCTGCGCGCCCAGATGCTGAACAAGGCAATGATCGCCCCCAGCGCGAAGGCAAACCGCCATCCAACCGCCGCCGGCAGCGCGTTGACGAAATAGAGCGTGAGCAGGCCCGCAACGATCGAGCCCAGAGGCCAAAAGTTCATGACCGCCGCCGCTGCCCGGCCGCGATAGCGCGCGGGAATCAATTCGCTGATCGCGGCGTTCACGGCCGAATATTCCGCGCCCACGCCGACCGCGGTCAAAAAGCGGAAGATAAGAAAGGCGCCATAGCCGGGCGAAAGCGCGGAGACGACCGTAAAGGTCGAATAAATCAGAAGGGTTACGATAAATAGCCGCCGTCGGCCAAAACGATCGGCTAAGTAGCCAAAGAGCAACGCTCCGACCATGATGCCGACCAGCCAGGCCGAAACCATGAGCGAAGCCTGCTCGGCGGTTAGCTGCCACAGCTTCTGCAGTACGCCGAGAACGCCGCCGACGATGTTCACCTCGAAGGCGTCCAGCATCCAACCAAGCCCAAGCACAAGCGTGATGCGGGTATGGATGGGGCGCCAAGCCAAAGCGTCCAGAATGGACCCGCCGTCTCGATCCGCAGAAGCGGAAGGCCCCCAATTTTCGGCGGTCACGGTGATTGCCTACCCGTCACATTATTATCCCGTCACGTTTTATGAATATTCGTCGCGGCACCGCAAGAAGTTACGTGAAGAACTGGTTGTGGCGAAATCTGAAACCATTCGAAGGAACCGAGCGAATAAGATCGTGGCGGCGCTCCAATATTCGTGGTTTGGATGCTCATGGATGGCGATGACACGGTAAGCCGGACCGCCAGAGGTCTTTCGGACGAGCCCGCGCCTGTTCTCGAGATCGACGGGCCGCTGCTCGTTTTCGGCGGCTGTTACAGCAACCTCGAAGCCACGTTGGCGCTACGCGCCGAGGCCGAGCGACTCGGGATCCCGCCTGAACGCACAATTTGCACAGGTGACATCGTCGCCTACGGCGCAGATCCGGTTGAAACCGTCGCCCTCGTTCGCGACTGGAACATCCACGCGGTCATGGGCAACTGCGAGGAATCGCTGGGGTGGCGCCAGGCCGATTGCGGCTGCGGTTTTACCGAGGGCAGCGCCTGCGCCGACCTGTCTGTCGCCTGGTACGCCTATGCCGACCAGCGGCTCGGCGAAGCCGATCGCGCGTGGATGCGTGCGCGACCGCGGTGCGTCTATGTGCGGCTCGGCAGCCGGCGTCTCGCAATCGTCCATGGCTCGGTCGAACGCATCAACGGATTCATTTTCCCGTCAACACCCTGGACCGAAAAAACGCGTCAGATCGTCCTCGCCGCCTGCGACGGCGTTATTGGTGGCCACGCGGGTGTTCCGTTTACCGAATTACGCGACGCAAAGCTCTGGCATAACGCGGGATCGATCGGCATGCCGGCAAACGACGGAACGCGGCGCGCTTGGTACAGCCTCCTCACGCCGACCGCGGCCGGCGTTGAAATCCGCACGATACCGTTCGACTACGACGCCGCTGCAGCAGCGCAAAAAATGCGCGCAGCCGGATTGCCCGAGGGCTATGCCGCGGCCCTTGAGACGGGGTTGTGGCCGAGCTGCGATATCCTGCCAAACGAGGAGCGGGCGGCGACCGGACAAGCCCTGCAGTCCCATCACTGCCTCTGGAACAGTGCGTCCGATGTCGGCGCCGTGATCTCGTATGCACCACCGCCGGCGCGCGCAAAATTCAGCGATCCCGATCGCACCGCGAATGGCGAGCGCCGCGCCGGTGTAGGTCTCAAGACACTCGAGACGGTGTGGTTCAACACCGGCACGCTGTGCAACATTACCTGTGATAATTGCTACATCGAATCGAGCCCGCGCAACGATCGGCTCGTTTACCTGAGTCGAACGGAAGTGCGCCGTTTCCTCGACGAAGCAGGTGCGCGCGACCCGCGTCCCATGGAAATCGGCTTCACGGGCGGCGAGCCGTTCATGAATCCCGAATTTCTTGGCATGCTGGAGGACAGCCTGACCGCCGGATTTCGGGTCCTGGTCTTGACCAATGCGATGAAGCCGATGCAGCGGGCGCGGGCGCGACTCGCGGCGATCAACCGACGTTTTGCCGGGCGCCTCACCGTCCGCGTGTCGCTTGACCATTATGCCCGCGAGCGCCACGAGCGGCTGCGTGGCCCGCGAAGTTGGCAACCGACGCTCGACGGCCTGCTCTGGCTTGCGCGCAATGGCTTCGACGTCGCGGTGGCGGGACGCACGGTGTGGGATGAAAGCGAAACAGCGTTACGCGCGGGTTATGGTGCGCTCTTCGCCGAATTGGGCGCGGCGATCGATGCCGACGATCCGGCGCAGCTCGTGCTGTTCCCGGAAATGGATTCGAACGCCGATGTGCCGGAGATCACCGAACGGTGTTGGGACATCCTGGGCAAAAGCCCGGATTCTGTGATGTGCTCAAGCGCACGCATGGTGGTCAAGCGCAAGGGCGCGGAGCAGCCGACTGTCGTCGCCTGCACGCTGCTGCCCTACGACCGCGGGTTCGAGCTTGGCGCGACCCTGACCGAGGCGACGCGGCCGGTGAAGCTCAACCACCGTCATTGCGCACAGTTTTGCGTCCTCGGAGGCGCGTCCTGTAGCGCGCGAGCGGTCCGCTAACATGGCGGGTTCTCCGATCAAGGCCGATATCTGCGTCATCGGTGGCGGATCGGCGGGCCTGTCGGTCGCCGCCGGTGCCGCGCAGCTCGGTGCACGCACCGTCCTGATCGAGCCTGCTCGCATGGGCGGCGACTGCCTCAACACCGGTTGCGTTCCGTCGAAATCCCTTCTGGCCGCCGCCAAAGCGGCGCACGCCATCAAGGAGGCGACCAGGTTCGGGATCCACGCGGACGCGCTGCGGATCGATTTCGCCGCCGTCCACGACTACGTGCGCGGCGTCATCGCGACCATCGCCCCGCACGACTCTGTGGAACGCTTCGTCGGACTGGGCTGCACCGTGTTGCAAGCGCGCGCCAAATTCGTCGACGGACGCACCGTCGAAGCGGGCGGAAAGCGTGTCCGCGCCCGCCGCTTCGTGATCGCGACGGGTAGCCGCGCCGCGGTGCCGCCGATTCCCGGGCTCGACGGCGTGCCGTATTTCACCAACGAGACTCTGTTCGACAACGCGACGGCGCCGGACCACCTCGTGATCATAGGCGCTGGGGCGATCGGCTGCGAAATGGCCCAAGCGCACCGCCGACTGGGTTCGCAGGTGACCTTGCTCGACGTTGGAACAATGCTACCGAAGGACGATCCCGAGGCCGTTGCGATCATACGCCGCGCCTTCAGCGAGGAAGGCATTGCGGTCGTTGAGTCCGCGTCGGTTCTGCGCGTCGCGCGCAAAGCGAGCGGCATCGGCATAACCGTGGTCGAAGCCGGAACCGAGCGTGAGATCGATGGCACGCATCTGCTCATCGCTGCCGGCCGCAAGCCCAACGTCGAAGATCTCGGCCTCGATGCCGCGGGCGTGCGCTTCAGCGCGAAGGGCATCGAGGTTGACGCGCGACTGCGCACCAGCAATCCGCACATCTATGCGATCGGCGACGTCGCGGGCGGCTATCAATTCACCCATCTCGCCAGCTATCACGCCGGCATCGTGCTGCGCAACGCCCTGTTTCGGCTTCCCAGCAAGGTGGACCTGCGCGCGTTCCCGTGGGTGACCTATACCGACCCCGAGCTGGTGCAGGTGGGTATGACTGAGACGCAGGCGCGCGCGGCGCATGGCGATGCGATTCGCGTGTTGCGCGCCACGTTGGCGGACAACGATCGCGCGCAGACCGAGAGCGCTACACGAGGATTCATCAAAGTGATGACCTCCGCGCGCGGCCGCATACTGGGCGTGACGCTCGTCGGCCATAACGCCGGCGAATTGGCGCTGCCCTGGATACTGGCGATTGGACAAAGGTTGCGGATCGGCACGCTGGCGACGGCAATCGCGGCCTATCCGACGCTCAGCGAAATCAGCAAGAGTGCAGCGGGCGCGTTCTACACACCGACCCTCTTCAGCAGGCGCACCCGCGCGCTGGTGCGCCTGTTGGGATGGTTCGGTTGATCCGAGCCAATACCGTCAAACGCCTGCTGCCAGTGGTCGTGCTGGCGGGAATCGTCATCGCATTCTTCGCCTCGGGCCTCGATCAGTATTTGACCTGGGCGGCGCTTCATGACCACGACATGGTGTTGCGCGCCTTTGTCGGACGTCATCCCATTCTGGCGCCAGTGGCCTTCGTCGTGGCATACGCCCTGGTGATCGCGCTGTCAGTGCCCGGTGGCGCGATCATGACACTCAGCGGCGGATTTCTTTTCGGCCTTTGGTTTGGCGCGCTGCTCGCAATCATCGGTGCAACGAGCGGCGCCATCATCATCTTTCTCCTGGCCCGCTTCGTCATCAGCGATCTCGTGCGCCGACGCGCCGGCCCGCTTCTCAAGCGCATGGCGGACGGCTTCGCGCGCAACGCCTTCTCCTACCTGCTATTCCTGCGGCTGGTTCCCCTTTTTCCATTTTGGGCGGTCAATCTCGTGCCGGCCTTCGCCGGCATCGGAGTGCCTACCTTCGCCGCGGCAACGGTGATCGGCATCGTTCCGGGAACGCTCGCATACGCCTCGATCGGCAGCGATCTCGGAGCATACTTTGGCGCCAACGCCAGCGTGCCGCTGGGTCAGGTGTTCAGTCCGGAGATGCTGGTGCTCCGGGCCGGCTTGGCGGCGATTGCATTGCTGCCGATCATCGTCAAATGGGCAAAAAAGCGGATGCAATGAACCTGTCGGTGGTGATACCGACCCTCAACGCAGCCGCGCGCCTGCCGGCGACGCTGGCCGCGTTTGCCGACACGGACGAAATCATCATCGCCGACAGCGGCTCGAACGACGGCACCGTCGCTCTCGCGGCTGCATCCGGCGCGCGTGCAATTGCGACGGCGCCAGGCCGCGGCCACCAGTTGATCGCTGGCGCACGGGCAGCCCGTAACGCGTGGTTGCTGTTCCTGCACGCCGACACCGTGATCGAGCCGGGCTGGCGTGATGAAGTCGAAAGATTCATGGCGCTGCCTGAACACGCCAAGGTGGCGGCAACGTTTCGCTTTGCGCTCGACGACGACTCGCCAAGCGCGCGGCGGCTTGAAGCCGTCGTCGCCTGGCGCGTCCGTTGGTTTGGACTGGCCTATGGCGACCAAGGTCTCTTGATCCACCGCGATTTCTACGCCGCGCTCGGCGGCTTTCGGCCGTGGCCGTTGATGGAAGATGTCGATTTTGTTCGACGGATCGGTCGGCGCCGGCTGCTCGTTCTGCGCGCTGCGGCGCGAACCTCCGCCGAACGCTGGCGGCAAGATGGCTGGCGCCGGCGGAGCGCGCGCAATGTGGGCTGCCTGGCGCTCTACTTCGCCGGCGTGCCGCCGCACATCATCCGGCGCCTTTACGGCTGGCCATGGCTTTGAAGCGTCACCTCGTGATCTTCGCGCGCCAGCCGCGGCTCGGAACCGGCAAACGGCGTTTGGCGCGGGACATCGGCGCGGTCAACGCCTTGCGCGTTCAACGCGTCGTGCTCGCGCATACGTTGCGCCGCCTGGCCGACAGCCGTTGGTTGACTTGGCTGGCGGCGACGCCCGACCGGTCGCGGCAGTGGGCGGCGCGGCAGCGCATCGTGCAACAAGGAACCGGCAATCTCGGCGACCGCATGGCAGCGGTCGCGCGCCGACTCTCGCCGGGGCCGGTGGTGATCGTCGGCAGCGACGTGCCACATATCGCGGGCGACGACATCGCGCGCGCGTTTCGGGCGCTCGGGCATTGCGATGCCGTGTTCGGCCCGGCGCACGACGGCGGCTATTGGCTCGTCGGCCTGCGGCGGCGGCCGCGATTTGTTGACCCGTTTCACAACGTCCGCTGGTCGAGCCCACATGCCCTCGCCGATACGCGGCGCAATCTGAACGGGAAGTGCGTAGTCCTGTTGGCCGCGCGTCATGACATTGACGATGGTGCCTCGCTCGCCCGGCATCAGCGGTGGGACCGGCTCAACGACCGCGCGCGCTAAGGCGATGCACGCACTTCAATGAGCTTGATGAGATCCGGCACAACGTAGCGGCTCGAGACGATGGCAAGGCCGGCGTCGCGAATATGCGCCTCCGTTCGCCGGTCAAAGCTTGCGCCATACGCCCACGCGATCCATGGCGCCCACAGCCGCGAGATGAATCGCCGAACTGCACCGCGTGGCCGCACATATTCGAGCAAGCGGATCGGCCTGTCGGGCTTTACCACGCGCACGAGCTCGCGCAGCGCGGCCGGCTGCAACTCATCAGCCAGGACGCAAAACAGAAAAGACGCGACGGCAGCGTCGAACGACGCAGTGGGAAACTCGAGCCGCGTTATATCCATCACGCGGAGGTCAATTGACGCGGCGCGCGACAAAGTCCGACGGCACGCCGCGCGCGCCAGCATCGCCGCGCTGAGGTCGATGCCAACGACGGCAGCACCCGGCGGGTAAAACGGCATATTCCGGCCGGTACCGACACCGGCGTCCAAGATGTGTCCGGAGAGGCCAACGAAAAGCTGCGATCGCAGCGCTCGATAGCGGCCATGCTCGAACGGCCAATCGAGCAAATCGTAGAATGGCGCGATACGCCGATAACGCTCAAGCGTCGACAGCATCGGCCGCGACTCTTAGCAACGCTGCACAGAGGCCGTCAGCATGGGCTGCGTCCGATCCGCGGGGTCGATGTCGATGAAGTCGATATTGGTCCGAACGCATGCACAGGCTTGAGCGAAGCCCTCTTGGCGATCGTTGGCCGCTATGCGCTGTTATCATTTTCGGCCGTTGCCGCACCAATCGCAGGATTTTGCCACTGATTGAAATACGCGAGCGATCGGCGAAGAATGCCAAAGAATAAGGTGACCCGATGAATTGGTTATCACGTGTTTGCCTGCATTGCATGTCCGATGGCGTGCCACGGCGCTCATTCATTGTCGCCGCAATCGTGGGAACGGTGCTCAACCTTATCAATCAGGGCGATGTTCTCCTGAATGGCGGGAC
>DATLUT010000103.1:0-4253 GCA_035532975.1 Allostellaceae bacterium | reverse complement strand
CATTCGGCCGGTGCGCGACATCACGCCCCTCCTGGGCTCGCCGCAGCAGTTCCAGATCCTCAAGATGGACCGCGCGCGCGGCAACATCGTCGTGTCGCGCCGCGCCGTGCTCGAGGAAAGCCGCGCCGAGGCGCGCTCCGAGCTCGTAGCTTCGCTCAAGGAAGGCCAGGTGCTGACCGGTGTCGTGAAGAACATCACCGATTACGGCGCTTTCGTCGACCTAGGCGGCGTCGACGGCCTGCTGCATGTGACCGATATCGCCTGGCGGCGGATCAACCATCCGTCCGAGGCGCTGCATATTGGCCAGACAGTGAAGGTCCAAGTCATCCGCTTCAACCCCGAGACGCAGCGGATCTCACTGGGCATGAAGCAGCTCGAGGCCGATCCGTGGGAGGGCGTCGAGCTCAAATACCCGGCCAGCGCCAAATTCAAGGGTCGTGTCACCAACATCACCGACTATGGCGCCTTCGTCGAGCTCGAGCCCGGCGTCGAAGGCTTGGTCCATGTTTCGGAAATGAGCTGGACCAAGAAGAACGTGCACCCCGGCAAGATCGTCTCGACCAGCCAGGAGGTCGAGGTGATGGTGCTCGACGTCGACCCGCAGAAGCGCCGTATTTCGCTCGGCCTCAAACAGTGTCTCGCCAATCCGTGGGAGAACTTCAAGGAGAAGTACCCGGTCGGCACCGAGATCGAAGGCGAGATCAAGAACATCACCGAGTTCGGCGTGTTCGTCGGCCTGCCCGGCGACATCGACGGGATGGTGCACCTCTCCGACCTCGACTGGCAGAAGCCGGGTGAAGAGGCGATCAAGGACTACAAGAAGGGCGACATGGCGAAGGTGCGCGTGCTCGACATCGACGTCGAGAAAGAGCGCATCTCGCTCGGCATCAAGCAGCTTCAGGCCGAGCCTGCGTCGGCCGCGGAAACCGCTGGCATCAAGAAAGGCGACGTCGTGACCTGCACGGTCTCGGCCGTCACCGACAGCGGCATCGAGGTCACGCTTGCCGGCGACATGCAGGGCTTCATCCGCAAGGCCGAGCTGTCGCGCGACCGCGCCGAGCAGCGACCCGACCGCTTCGCCGTTGGCGAAAAGGTCGACGCCAAGCTCACCGGTTTCGATCGCAGCGGGCGCAAAGCCACGCTGTCGATCAAGGCGCGCGAGATCGAGGAGGACAAGCAGGCGATGGCGGAATACGGCTCGTCCGATTCCGGCGCAAGCCTCGGCGACATCCTCGGCGCGGCGCTGAACCGCAAGAACGAGAAGGACGAGAAGTCGGACAGCTGAACGCCGGCCGTCGGCCCGTCCCGCATTTCTTGACGCGGCGGGTGAGATTTGGCAGGGTTTCCAATGCGTTAACGCGGCGGGGGGCTTAGGCTGCGCGATGACCAAATCCGAACTCATTCAGCGGCTGGCCGAGCGCAACCCGCACCTCTACCAGCGCGATGTCGAACGCATCGTCTCGACGGTATTCGACGAGATCGCCGCGGCACTGTCGCGTGGCGATCGCGTCGAATTGCGCGGCTTCGGCGCCTTTTCGGTCAAGCGGCGCGGCGCTCGCATGGGCCGCAACCCGCGCACCGGCGCGAGCGTTCAGGTCGGCGAAAAGCACATTCCGTTCTTCAAAACCGGCAAGGAGCTGCGCGAGCGGCTCAACGAGCGGCCTTGACGGCCGACGCGGCCCTGTCTCTCGGCCGCACCTGCGGAGGCCGTGGGCGGCTGCGAGCGCGGCCGACGAATAACCGATGAAGCTGTTTCATTGGCTGGTGACGGCGCCGCTGGCGCTGATTCTAGTGATCTTCGCGGTGTCGAACCGGGCCCGCGTCACCGTTACGCTGTGGCCGTTCCCGTTCGAGATCGAGACCCGCCTTTTCCTCGTCATCCTGCTGTCGCTTTTGATCGGCTTGCTGCTCGGCCTGTTGCTGGCATGGCTGGCCAGCGGAGCAACGCGGCGCGAATCCCGCGCCCGCGCCAAGCGCATTTCCGCGCTCGAACGCGAGGTCGAGGGCCTGCGCTCGAACCGTCCGGCCGTTTCGCCGCCCCGATCCCTGCCAGGCGCAGGCAGCTAGCGGAATGCGCCGGAGGGTCTAGCCGCCGCGAAGCACGGATTGGAGAATGCGCTCGCGTCGTGAGGCGCAAATCCCGTATATCCAGCGCTGCGATGAGCGAGAAACCGGCAAACCCGATCCTCTGCGCCATCGACTTGGCCGATTCGGCCAAGGCGAAGACGTTGGTGCGTGAGCTGAAGGGCGCGGTCGGCGGCATCAAGCTCGGCCTCGAGTTCTTCACCGCCAACGGACCGCGCGCCGTTCGCGACGTCGCACAGGGCTTGCCGCTGTTCCTCGATCTCAAGCTGCACGACATCCCGAATACGGTCGCAGGCGCAGTGAAGGCGGCAGCCGCGCTCGAACCGGCATTCCTCACCGTCCATTGCGCCGGCGGCGGCGCGATGATGCGGGCGGCCGCCGAGGCGGCCAAGCAGGTGGCGCGCAAATCGCGCATGAAGCTCTTGGGCGTCACCGTCCTCACCAGCCTCGACGAGCGCGATCTCGAGGCGGTCGGTCAGAAGGGGCCGACTGGCGAGCAGGTGAGGCGCTTGGCGCTCCTCGGCAAGGACAGCGGCCTCGACGGTATCATCTGCTCGCCGCACGAAGTCGCCGAGCTGCGCCAGGTCGTCGGGCCCGATTTCCTGCTCGTGGTGCCGGGCATCCGCGTCGGGTCGTTGGGGCATGGCGACCAGAAGCGGGTGATGGGGCCGCGCGATGCAGTGCAGGCCGGCGCGGATTATCTCGTCATTGGCCGGCCGATTACCGGTTCGCCGAGTCCGCCGGCCGCCGCACGCGCGATGCTCGCCGAAATCCGCAAGCCGTGAGCGTCGCCGCCAAGATTTGCGGTCTCTCGACGCCCGAAGCCGTCGCCGCCGCCACCGCCGGTGGCGCGCGCTTCGTCGGGTTCGTGTTCTTTCCGCCGAGCCCGCGCAATCTGTCGCTAGCACAAGCTGCGCCGCTGATCCGCGGCGTGCCGGCTGGCGTGACGCGGGTCGGAGTCTTCGTCGACCCCGATGACGATCTCCTCAAGCGCGTTCTGGCCGCCGCGCCGCTCGACCTGATCCAGCTGCATGGCGAGGAGACGCCGGACCGTGTTGCCGAGATCAAGCAGCGGTTCGGCAAGCCCGCCATGAAGGCGATCAAGATCGCGGGCGAAAGCGATCTCGCCGCTGCGCCGCGCTATTACGATGTCGCCGACTGGCTGATGTTCGATGCCCGGCCACCGAAAGACGCAACCCGGCCGGGTGGCAACGCCCTCGCCTTCGATTGGCAGTTGCTGCGCGCGCGCACCTCGCCGCTGCCCTGGATGCTGTCGGGCGGGTTGACGGCGGTGAACGTCGGCGAAGCTGCGCGTGTCTCGCGCGCGACCGTGGTCGACGTTTCCTCCGGCGTCGAGAGTGCGCCGGGCGTCAAGGACCTCGCCAAGATTCGCGCGTTCCTGGCCGCGGTCGGCACTCTATAGACCGCGAAATGAGCCTTTGAGGCTCAAGGGTTTAGGGGTAAAACTCCCGCTCCCCAGGCGGCTTCAGGCGCATTTTTCGAAATGGCTGCTCCCAACACCTATCGCGGCGGGCCCGACGACCGCGGTCTGTTCGGCATTCACGGCGGACGCTTCGTCGCCGAGACGCTGATGCCGCTCGTGCTCGAGGTCGAGCGCGCCTACGAAGCGGCCAAGCGCGATCCCAATTTCGCGGCCGAGTTGCGCTACTACCTCGAGCATTACGTCGGCCGGCCGTCACCGCTCTATTTTGCCGAACGCCTGACACGTCAAGGCCAGGGCGCCAAAATCTATCTCAAGCGCGAAGACCTCAACCACACCGGCGCGCACAAGATAAACAACACGCTGGGCCAGATCCTGCTGGCGCGGCGCATGGGCAAGCGCCGCATCATCGCCGAGACCGGCGCCGGCCAACACGGCGTCGCCACCGCCACGGTTTGCGCGCTGTTCGATCTGCCGTGCGTCGTCTACATGGGCGCGACCGATATCGAGCGGCAGAAGCCCAACGTCTTCCGCATGAAGCTTTTGGGCGCCGAGGTGCGGCCGGTGACCTCCGGAACCGCGACATTGAAGGACGCGATGAACGAGGCGTTGCGCGACTGGGTCGCGAACGTCGACGATACCTATTACCTGATCGGCACCGTCGCCGGACCGCATCCCTACCCCGCGATGGTGCGAGACTTCCAGACCGTGATCGGCGACGAAGTCC
>DATLUT010000102.1:0-2652 GCA_035532975.1 Allostellaceae bacterium | reverse complement strand
TCGAATTCGGCCTTGGCCTTGGCCGCGGTCTGCTTGCCGTCCTCGACCAGGCGATCGACGAGATCGGCGGTCACCGGCACGTCGAATCCAGCCGCCATTATGAACTGCCGCGGATCCGGCATGACATGAAAGCCCTCGATGTGGGCGTCGAAGCGCTTCGCGAGCCGGCAGGCGACCTCGACGGCGCCCGCGCTGGCCGTGCCGCCGCTCGCCGCGGCGAGAATGGTCGTAGTCATGTCGGATACTCCTCTTGCGGTTCGTTCAGGGATTGCGCCCCGATTGCCAGGCCAGCACCGTAATGAAGGCGAGCACTGACCCGACAACCAGGACGAGATAGGCGAGTTCACCCGTCGACATTGGCCGCTCCTCTTTTTAAAAAAAGCTTGTGGTCAATTTGGGCCGATCGCGCGGACAGGCATTGACCTAGGTCAAGCGGTCAGCGCGTTTTCGATTGCCGCGAGCAGCGGTCCCTCGGCGATGGGTTTTTCGAGAAAGGCGGCGACCCGGAGTGAACGCGCGCGGGCGCTGATGCTCGGATCGGCGCCGCCGGTGATGACGATCACCGGCATGCGCAGAGCCGCGCCTTCGGGCGACGCGAGAAACTCGAGCCCGCTGACACCGGGAAGATGGTGATCGAGAATCAGGCAGGCCTTGCCGTCCGGCTCATAGGCCCGCTCGAATTCAGCCACCGAAGCGAAGGCCGACACGTTGAAGCCGTGCGATTCGAGCAGGAACGTCAGTGAATCGCGCACGGCGTCGTCATCATCCACCAGGTAAATCATTCGCTTGTCTTTCATGGCCGGGTTCGCCGCCCGGCTTCAGGCGTCTTCGTCAGCCGCTCCATCCGCGAGCTCGGCGAGTGCATCGGCATCGAGAATGTGAATCGTGCCCGAGCCGGTGGCGGCAATGCAGCCGCTGCCCTTGAGCACCGTGAACACGCGACTCACGGTTTCCATCGTCAGGCCGAGATAATCAGCGATATCGGTGCGCGTCATCGGCAGATAGACCGAGCCGTCCTCGTTGTCCTGCCGCCGCGACAGCGAAAGCAGGAACGACGCCAGCCGTTCATGCGCGGTCTTGCGGCCGAGCAACAGCATCTGGTCCTGAGCCGCGGCCAACTCGCGGGTGATGACGCTGAGGAGCTGTCGTTCGACGCCCGGGAACTCGGTGAAGGCGCGCTCGAGCTGACGCCGCGGGAATCGACACAGACTGATCGGCGAGACTGCTTCGGCACTGACGGTATATTTTTCGCCCGGCGCAAAGCCAAAGATGTCGCCCGCGACTAGGAAGCCGACAATCTGCCGTCGGCCGTCCGACATCAGCTTGAACAGCTTCACGATGCCGCTGGTGACTGTGAACACGTGCAGCGCCGGTTCGCCTTCGTCGACGAAAGTTATTCCCGGAGCAACCGTCTGGGCTGTCCGCATCGCCGCGAGGCGGTCGAGCTCGTTAGACCGCACGGTGGCGCACACGCTGTCGCGCCCAGGACAGACCTGGCATGTATGGACTCGCGGCAGGGGCGTGACGACGGCAACGTGGGCGCTATGACGGGCGGCGAGCGCAAGCGGCATGTGGAGAACTCCCCAGAGACCGGACCGCACATCTCGCGATCCCTCGATGGTGGAGAGATACCTGCACCCGTCCGTCGGCGAAATTCGGTGATGTACGTAAGGGATTCTACGTATGCGCCCGCTGGGCCGCCCTCAGCGCAGGACGCCGCGGACGATCTCGGCTCGTGCCCGGGTCGTAAACCGGGCCACCAGGGCATCGAGCTCCGGACGGGTCACAAGTGCCCCGCGGGCAACGAGGTCACCCATGATGCGGGTCGCCACCGATCGCGGATCGCTATGCACGACTTCATCCTCGACCAGCGCCTTGATATAGGCCTCGGCCGCCGGGCCGTGGAGCCCCATTTGGGCCGCCGCCCAACCGCCAAGCAGGACGTTGCGACGCGCGGCGACTTTGAAGGCCAGCTCCTGGTCGAGCGCGAACTTTCGTTCGAACCCGCGTTCGCGTTCATCGTCGAACGTCGTCATGCAGTAGTGTCCTGCCGCGCCGGCGCCTGGAGCATTGATCCAAATCAGCGCGCGTCGGCGTTGCGAGTGAGTCGCAGGTCACCCATGTCCGACCGCGATGCCGCTGCACGAATGATTCGGGTAGTGGACCTCGCCGATTCTCAACCCGCCCAGCGGCGCGTCACAGACGCGATGTTGCTCTGGCGTGGTTGGCCGGGCGTCTTGGTCGTACCGAGGTACAGGAAGCCAACGATGGCGTCGGTCTCGGCCAAGCCCAATGCGCGTTTCATCGCGGCGTCATAGGCGATCGCACCGGTACGCCAGAATCCGCCAAAGCCGAGCGCATGTGCCGCCACCAGCATGTTCTGCGCCGCCGCGCCGACGGCGACCACTTGTTCGACTTCCGGCACCTTCGCAGCCGGCTGGACCGCCGCTGCGACGACGACGATGAGGGGCGCGCGCAACGCCTTCTTGCGCTCGGCCTCGAGCTTGCCGGCCGGCGCCGCCGGCTCGCGGCGCCGAAGCGCGTCCGCCAGCAGCACGCCGAAGTTGTCGCGTGCCGCGCCGTCGATGAGGATGAAGCGCCAAGGCTTCATCCGCCCGTGATCGGCTGCGGCAACCGCGGCTTGGAGAATCG
>DATLUT010000101.1:0-3308 GCA_035532975.1 Allostellaceae bacterium | reverse complement strand
TGGTCGTGGCTCATCGCGATTATCGAAGGCTCGCTTGCGCGTCGCCATGCCTTCGACATCTACGGCATGACCGGAATAGACCTCGGCATCTGGCGCACGCGCCCCGGCGAAGGCAGCGATCTCCACCGATATGATCTGCTGACTTGCCCGCGTGATGCCGCAATGGAGTCGTGGCTTCGGCTCGAGACGGCCGATCTCGCACGGCCGATGGGGCTGCCGCCGGCGTCAGTCCTGCCGCGCACCGAGGGACGGCCCGGGGGCGACGCGTGACGACGCCGCGCCCGCAAGCGGCATCGCGGCGATCGCAATCAGCGTCAGGCACAACGCGACCATGACATAATAGGCCGGCGCGAGGGGATCGCCGGTCCGCGCGATCAGCCACGCGACAATAAAGGGTGCGCCGCCGCCGAACAGCGAAACGCCGATATTGTATGCAGCGGCCATCGCCGTCGCCCGGGCATGAATCGGAAACAGCTCGGCAATCGATGCACTGAACGAACCGGCGTAGGCCGAGAACAGCACGCCGAAGCCGAGCTCGAGCAAAGCCAGCGTCGTTATCCGCGGCGCCGTCTGAAGCCATTTGAACGCCGGATACGTGATGATCACAAACGCGGCGACCGAAGCAGCCATCATGCGGCGCCGACCGATCCAATCAGAAAGATAACCCATGGACGGGCAGCAGATCGTCACGGTCGCTCCGGCGACGATCGGCGCGACGAAAGCGGCGCTCGCGCCCAGGTGCAGCACGGTGAGCGCATAAGTCGGGATGAAGACGAAAAGGACGTAAAACGCGGCCGTTCCACCGAGCACGAGGCCCAAGCCGATCAGCACGCCCCATCGGCACGTCGCGAGCATATCGATGATCGAGGTCTGACGTTCGCGATGGGCGCGGTCGGCGAGGAACGCCGGTGTTTCCGAGAGCTTGAGCCGGAGATAAAGTCCGATCGGTCCGACGACGGAACCGAAAACGAACGGCAGGCGCCATCCCCAGGATTCGAGCTGGGCGACGTCAAAATAGCGGGTGATGAGCAGACCGACGATGCCGGAGAGCAGGACCGCGGCGCCTTGTCCCGAAAACTGCCAGGCACCGTAGAAGCCACGCAACGGCGGGGGAGCGTGTTCGACCAAGAACGCAGTGGCGCTACTAAACTCGCCGCCGGCCGAAATGCCTTGCAGCAGTCTAGCGACGAGAATGATCAGCGGCGCCGCCAAGCCGGCCGTCCGATAGGTCGGTGCGACCGCGATCATCGCACTCCCCGTCGCCATCAGCACGATGGCGACGACCAGAAGCCTCTTGCGGCCAAAACGGTCGGCGTAATAGCCGAGCATAATCCCTGAAATCGGCCGGATCACGTAGGCAACGGCAAAAAGCCCAAATGTCGCCAGCAGCGGCGCCCAACCGGCCGCCGCTGGAAAGAACAGCTTCGAGATCGTCACGGCGACATAGCCGTAGATGGCGAAATCGTACCACTCGAGCGCATTACCGATTGCGGCCGCCGCGATTTGGTGAGAAATGCGAGTGTCGATGGTCATTGCGGGATCGTCGGGACCGGGTGCATCTCGGATAGTAGCGTCGGTCACAGGCGCAGCTAGCTGGCACAACGGTGCGGCAATGGACTCTGAGACAACCGCACGGGCATTCGGCTAAATATCGGGAACTGACGGGTGGCTCAACTGAAATACCTGGGCGTGGCAACCTACCGCGCCCTATGGCGACTTGACACCGGCAATGCGGCACGACCGCGACCGATCCGCCGACCAAACTGGGACTGACCGATGCTGGAGAAAATTACACTCGACTCGGCCGATCCGTTGGGGACCGAAGAAACGCCCGAGAAGGATCTGCCGTTGCGCAACGACATCCGCCTCTTGGGGCGGATCCTGGGCGAAACGCTGCGCAGCCAGGCGGGCGACGCCATGTTCGAAATTGTCGAGCGCGTGCGTCGGTCCTCGATCCGTTTCCACCGCGACGCCGACGAGATTGCGCGCCAGGAGCTCGAAAGCATCCTGAACCGGCTCGCGCCCGACGAAACGACGCGGGTCATCCGCTCGTTCACCTATTTCTCGCACCTCGCCAACCTCGCCGAGGACCAGCATCACATTCGTCGCACCCGGGCACATGCCATGCGCGCGTCCGCGCCGCGCGAGGGCACGATGGCGCGCGCGATCGCGGCAGTGCGCGCCGCCGAAGTATCGCCGTCAGCGTTACGGGCGTTCTTCGACCGGGCATTGATTTGCCCGGTGCTCACCGCCCATCCGACCGAGGTGCGGCGCCGGAGCACGCTCGATCGCGAGCAGGAAATCGCGAGTTTGCTCGCGGAACGGGACCGGACGGCGCTGATCCCAGAAGAAGCCGCAGCCAACGAGGAGGCGCTGCGGCGCGCCGTGCTGACCGTGTGGCAGACGGCACTGCTGCGCCGAACGCGCCTTGCCGTGATCGACGAAGTCGTCAACGGTCTCGCCTATTACGACTACACGTTCCTGCGCGAAGTGCCACGGCTATACGCGGCACTCGAGGACCAGCTCGCCGATGCGCTGACGGCACCGGTGCCGCCGTTCCTGCGGGTCGGCAGTTGGATCGGCGGCGATCGCGACGGCAATCCGTTCGTCACCGCCGAGGTCCTGCGCCAAGCGATCCTGATGCAGAGCGACCGCGCGCTGCACTTTTACCTGGACGAACTGCACGAGCTCGGCCGCGAATTGTCGCTGCATGCGCTGCTGGTGAGCACGACGGCGGCGCTCGATTCGCTCGCCGAGCGCTCGCCCGACCGCTCGCCCCATCGCGCTCGCGAGCCCTATCGGCGCGCGATCTCCGGCATTTACGCGCGCGTCGCCGCGACCGGCGCCGCACTCAACGGCACGCATGCCTCACGCACGCCCGTTGGCGAGGCATCGGCCTATCGTGACGCGGCCGCGCTGGCTGCCGATCTCGAGGTCATTCATGATTCCCTGGTGGCGAACGGCTCGGCGATGCTCGCGCGCGGCCGGCTCCGCGACCTGCGTCGTGCCGTCAACGTGTTCGGGTTCCATCTCGCCGCGCTCGATCTGCGCCAGAATGCCGACGTGCACGAGCGCGTCATCGCCGAGTTGCTGGAGATGGCCGCTCCGGGAACCGACTATCGCGGTCTCGGCGAGGATGCCCGCGTCGCCGTTTTGCTCGCCGAGCTTGCAACCGTGCGGCCGCTGGTCGCGCCATCGGTGACATATTCCGACGAAACTGCCGCGGAGCTCGGCATCCTGCGTGCCGCAGCGGAGATGCAGCGGCGTTACGGCCGTGCGGCGATCTCGAGCTACATCATCTCGAAGGC
>DATLUT010000100.1:0-5465 GCA_035532975.1 Allostellaceae bacterium | reverse complement strand
GCGGGGACCCATTTCTGGCGACGCTTTGGAGGGCAGTATGACGTTGAACCTGAAGGTACCGACTGAAGAGCTGGAGCTCAGGCCCCGGCTCACCGTGATTGGCGTCGGCGGCGCCGGCGGCAATGCCGTCAACAACATGATTCGCTCGAACCTTATCGGTTGCGAGTTCATCGTGTGCAACACCGACGCCCAGGCGATGAAGCAGTCGCTTGCGGAGCGTCGCATCCAGCTCGGCATCACCGTGACCCGCGGCCTCGGCGCCGGATCGCGGCCCGATGTCGGGCAGATCGCCGCCGAGGAGGCGCTCGACGAGATCATGATGGCTCTCGAGGGCTCCAACATGGTCTTCATCACCGCCGGCATGGGCGGCGGCACCGGAACCGGCGCGGGGCCGGTGATCGCCCGCGCCGCGCGCGAGGCCGGCATCCTCACCGTGGGCGTCGTCACCAAGCCCTTTCATTTCGAGGGCACCCACCGGATGAAGACGGCCGAAAAGGGCATCGAAGAGATGACCAAGTACGTCGACACGCTGCTCATCATCCCGAACCAGAATCTGTTCCGGGTGGCCAATGAGCGCACGACCTTCGCCGACGCGTTCAAGATGGCGGACGATGTTCTGCACGCTGGCGTGCGCGGTGTCACCGACCTGATGGTGATGCCGGGCCTGATCAATCTCGACTTCGCCGACATTCGCGCGGTGATGAGCGAGATGGGCAAGGCAATGATGGGCACGGGCGAGGCCGAAGGCGATCGTCGCGCGATTGACGCCGCGGAAGCCGCGATCTCGAATCCGTTGCTCGAAGACGTGTCGATGAAGGGCGCGCGCGGCGTCCTTATCAACATCACCGGCGGCCCGGACATGACGCTCTACGAAGTCGACGAGGCAGCCAACCGGATCCGCGAGGAGGTCGATCCCGAAGCCAACATCATCTTCGGCTCGACCTTCGACGAGAAGCTTGCCGGGCGCATGCGAATCTCGGTGGTCGCGACCGGCATCGATGCCGACCAGATGGAGCATCCAAAGCCGCTCGAAGTGGTGCAGAAAGAACGGGCGGCGCGCGATGCGGCGAGCCAGGTCGTACGACCCGCGGCCGCGCCGGCGCTGGCGGTCATGCCTTACGTGGTACAACCCGCCGCCGCCGCGGCACCGGTGCTCGCGCCTGAACCGGAGCCCGAGCCGGATTTTGTCGAGCCGGCCGCCGCTTCGGCCGCGCGAGCCGCCCCGCGGCTTGACGCCTTCGAAGCCCAGGCGCTCAGCCGCGGCAGCTTCATGCCGCAGCGGCAGCCGGTCGAGCCGGTGATGGTCCGTCCGGCGCCGGTACGGCCGGCGCCAGCGCCGAATGCTTTCGCCGACGCGGCGATCGCCAACGGCGCCCGCCAGCCACAACGGCCGATACCGCAGCCCAAGCGGGCGCCGAGCCTGTTCGAACGGGTCGCCAATGCCGGCCGCCTGCTGCATCCGCAGGACGAGCAGGCGGCGCCGAAAGCGGACACGATGCCCGCCGCACGACCGCAAGCCGTGCCACAGCCGGCGCCGATTCCGCCGACCCAGCCAACGCTGGTCGCGACACGGCCGGAACCGGCCGCCGAGCGCCCGCGTGCGAAGGACGAGGATTTGCTGGAAATTCCCGCGTTCCTCCGCCGCCAGGCGAACTGAGCGATTCGCGCGACCCGCGGGCGCCAAGAGGCGGCGTCCGCGGGCCAGCGCGAGCCGCCGCCGCTGTATAAGTTCTTGAATTCTCTTAGAAATGTTCGTCACAAACTGAAATAAAGAGTGATTTGCCGCACTGCGACGCGGTCGGTAACCCTTTGCCCGTTAAGGAGTTACGGGGGAATGGCCCAAATTTCTGACATGCAGAAGACGCTCAAGGCGCCGATTCACTGCCGCGGCATCGGACTTCACTCGGGTGCGCATATCGAAATGGTGCTGCGGCCGGCCGCGCCGGACACCGGCATCCGCTTCTATCGCAGTGACCTGAACACCGAGATCGCCGCCAACTGGCGCAACGCTGTCGATTCGCCCCTCTGCACCACCTTGACCAACGACAAAGGCGTGTCGGTCGGCACGATCGAGCATCTGATGGCGGCATTCGCCGGCCTCGAAGTCGACAACATCGTGGTCGAGCTCGACGGGCCAGAGGTTCCGGCTATGGACGGCAGCGCTTCGCCCTTCGTTTTCCTCATCGAATGCGCCGGCTTGACCGTCCAGGAGACGCCGCGCCGGGTGATCCGCGTCCTGAAGCCGATCTCCGTCGGCACGCCCGGCAAATCGGCCGCGCTGGTGCCGGAAGACCGGTTCTCGGTGAGCTTCGCCATCGACTTCACGTCGAGCGCCATCCGGCGTCAGGAATTGACGCTTTCGCCCTGCCCAGCGACGTTCAAGCACGAGCTCAGCGCCGCGCGCACCTTCGGCTTTCTCGACGAGGTCGAGCGCATGCGCGAGGCCGGGCTGGCACGCGGCGGCTCGCTCGAGAATGCAGTGGTTGTTGCCGGCGATCGCGTGCTGAACGAGGAAGGGCTCCGTTACGTCGACGAGTTCGTGCGCCACAAGATGCTTGATGCAGTCGGCGACCTCTATCTGGCCGGTGCCCCCCTGCTCGGCCATTTCCACGGCACACGGTCGGGACATTCGCTCAACCGCCAGCTGCTGGCTGCCTTGTTCGCGGACCGTTCGGCCTGGTGCTACACCAGCGCCGAAACCGCCCCGGCCGCGGCCGTAGCCTGAGCCCGAGACTCGGCTTAGAACCTCGTCACTTCGGACACTGCAAATTTTCCTTAACCATCCCTCATGGTATAAGAGCGGCCGTGGGGACCCTCGGTCATTTCATGGGTATGCAGTCGGGCCGGCGCGCTACCATGCTGGCGGGCGGCCTGTTGCTGGCGCTTGCGCTGGCCGGCTGCTCCAGCAGCAAGAAGGACACCTACGTCGAGCGGCCGGTTGACGTCCTCTACAACAATGCCATGGATTTGCTGGCCAAGGAGGACTACTCCAAGGCCGCCGACGCCTTCGACGAGGTGGAGCAGCAGCACCCCTATTCCGTCTGGGCGACCCGGGCGCAGCTCATGTCGGCTTATGCGCTGTATCAAGCCAGCAAGTATGACGACTCGATCATTGCCGCCGACCGCTACATCCAACTCCATCCCGGCAACCGCGACGTCGCCTACGCCTACTATCTCAAGGCGCTCGACTATTACATCCAGATCGAGGACGTCGGACGCGACCAGAAAACCACCGAGCAGGCGATGCAAGCCCTGCAAGAGGTCATCCGCCGCTTCCCCAATACCGCTTATGCTCGCGATGCGCGCCTCAAGATCGATTTGGCGCGCGACCATCTCGCCGGCAAGGAGATGGAGATCGGCCGCTGGTACGAGAAGCAGGGCTACTACCTGGCGGCGCTCAACCGGTTTAAGGCGGTGGCCGACCACTACCAGACCACCACCCACGTGCCGGAGGCGCTCGAGCGCCTGACCGAGTGCTATCTGGCGCTCGGCCTCAAGGATGAGGCCCGCCGCACAGCCGCGGTGCTCGGTTACAACTATCCCGGCAGCTCGTGGTACGCCGCCACATATACGCTGGTGACCGGCCAAGAGGTCGCCGCCAACGGCAAGGCGCCGGCGTTGCCCGCCAGCAAACAAAACGAGGGCTGGTTCGGAAAGATGTTCGGCTTCGTCTTCTAGACGAGTCGCATCGAACTCGGCCCCGCTGGCCTCGGCACGACGGCGGCGATATCATTTCGCGGCCATGCTGATCGGCCTTGCCATCCGCGACGTCGTGCTGATCGATCGGCTCGACCTTTCGTTCCGCCCAGGGCTGTGCGTCCTCACTGGCGAGACCGGCGCGGGCAAGTCGATCCTGCTGGATGCGCTCGGCTTGGCGTTGGGCGTGCGCGCCGAGAGTGGCCTCGTGCGCCGCGGTGCCGAGCAGGCGACCGTCAGTGCCGAGTTCACCCTTCCCGCCAAGCATCCGGTGCGCGCGCTGCTCAAAGATGCGGGCCTGACGGTCGACGACGACACACTGGTGCTGCGACGGATTGTCGGCACCGACGGCCGCAGCCGGGCCTTCATTGCCGATCAGCCGGTAAGCATTGCGCTGCTGCGCCAAGTCGGCGAGGCGCTCGTCGAGATCGAAGGCCAATTCGCCCAGCGCGGCCTCCTCGACCCGGCGACGCATCGCGAGGCTCTCGATGCCTACGGCGTGCCCGAGACGGATACGCGGGCGCTGGCCGAAGCGTGGCAGACCTGGCGCGTGGCGGTCGAAGCGCACGAAGCCGCAACACAGCGGCTCAAGGCGGCACAAGCCGAAGAGGAATTTCTCCGGCACGCCATGAAGGAGCTGGAGGCGCTCGATCCCAAGCCGGGCGAGGAGACCAGTCTCGCCGACGAACGCGCCCTGATGCAGAACCGCGAACGGCTGACCGAGGCGCTGGAATCGGCCCTGGCCGACCTCGCGGGCGACCGCGGCGGCGAGCACGCGTTGCAGGCAGCGCTGCGACACGTCACCCGCGTCAGGGACAAGGCCGCTGGAAGGCTGGACGCAGCGGCGGCGGCGCTCGAACGGGCGGCCGTCGAGGCGCGCGAGGCGATTGCCGCGCTTGAAACCCAAGCACGCGAACTCGGCAGCGACGCGACCCGGCTGGAGACAATCGAGGAGCGGCTCTTCGCGTTGCGGGCGCTGGCTCGCAAGCATAATGTCGCGGTCGACGGCCTCGCAGGGCTGCGGGCCGAAATCGCCGCCAAGCTCGGCGCGCTCGAGGACGGCGGCAGTGCCGTCGAAACCCTCGGGCGCGCCGTGAGCGCATCCCGCGACGGGTATATCAAAATCGCGGACAAAGTGTCGGCGGCGCGGCGCAACGCCGCGGCCAAGCTCGATCCGGCAGTGATGAAGGAGCTGAAGCCGCTGAAGCTCGAAAAGGCGCGCTTCGCCACGGTGCTCACCGCGCTCGAGGAAGGTGATTGGAGCCTACTCGGTCGCGAACGGGTGCATTTCGAGGTGGCGGTGAATCCCGGCGCGCCGGCCGGGCCGCTGGCCAGGGTCGCCTCGGGCGGCGAGCTGTCGCGCTTCATGCTGGCGCTCAAGGTGGTGCTGGCGCGGACCTCGCCGGTGCCGACCCTGGTGTTCGACGAGGTCGACAGCGGCATCGGTGGCGCAGCGGCGGCGGCGGTCGGCGAGCGGCTGCACCGGCTCGGCCAGGAGCTTCAGGTCCTGGTCGTCACCCATTCGCCGCAGGTGGCGGCGCGCGGCGCGCATCACTGGCGGGTTGAAAAGAGCCAAGCGGCGCAGAAGACCTCGACGCGCGTCGAGGAGTTGTCGGCCGACGCCCGGCGCGAGGAGATCGCGCGTATGCTCTCGGGTGCCTCGATCACGGCCGAAGCCAGAGCCGCCGCGGCATCGCTGATGGCCGGAGCGCGGGCGTGAGCCGCGCGCAGCAGGGCGAAACCCGGGTCGATAAGCTCAGCAAAGCCGA
>DATLUT010000099.1:0-11304 GCA_035532975.1 Allostellaceae bacterium | reverse complement strand
CAGCCAGAACCACTGTTCCGGCCGCCGACGTACCCATCCTTCCACCGCCGCATTGACCGGCGTCATCAGCTGCTTGATGTCCGCTTGAGTGTGCGATCGAGCAACGTCTCGAGCGCGCGCTCGTCGCGCCATTCGATCGTCAGCGGCAGGTATTCGATGCGCGCCCGCCACGCCGGCGCGAGGCGTACCCAGTCCTTTTCGGTGGTGATGAGTTCGGCACCGGCTCGTTTCGCGGTGGCGGCGAGCATGTCGAGCTCATGGTCGCTATAGGGGTGATGGTCGGAAAAGCCATGCGCCGCAACCAGCCGCGCTCCTGCCACGGAAAAATGATCGAAGAACTTTTGCGGCCGGCCGATGCCGGCAAAGGCTACGAGCGCGCGGCCGGCGAGATCGGCCGTCGACGGCCGCGGCTCGGCCTGCAGCACCGGGATGGCACCGAGTCGTGCCGCCGCGCCGGTTTGGTCGGCGCCCAGCATCACCACGGCGTCGGCGCGTGCCAGCCCGCGGGCGATGCTCTCGCGCAACGGGCCGGCCGGCATCACGCGTCCGTTGCCGAAGCCATAGCCGCCGTCGAGCGCGACCAGCGCCAAGTCCTTGGCAAGCGTCGGATTCTGTAGTCCGTCGTCCATCAGGATCGCCTGCGTACCGGCCGCGACTGCCGCTTGGGCGCCGGCGGCGCGGTCACGCGCCACCCAAACCGTCGTTCGCCGCGCCAGCATCAAAGGCTCATCGCCGACGGCGCTTGCGTCATGCCGGTCGGGGTCGACGCGTACCGGACCGGCGAGGGTGCCGCCATAGCCGCGACTCAGGACGTGGACCGCGACGCCGCGCGTGGTTAGGCGCTGCGCCAGATCGGCGACGATCGGTGTCTTGCCGGCGCCGCCGGCCACCAAGTTGCCGACGCAAATCACCGGCACCTTCGCGCGATAGGGCCGGGCGACTGCATGGCGTAAGGCGCCCACCGCGTCATAGACGCAACCAAGCGGCGCCAGCAGCAGCGACAGCGCGCCGCGCCGCGCCCAGAATTCAGGCGCGCTTGGCGGCATGGGGCGACAGGCGATCGAGCCAGGGCGCGATGCGGCTCATCACCGCGTCGAGCACGGCGCGATTGTCTGCGGCGATGCCCGCCGCCGCGGCTGCGCGCGCCGCGCGCTCGACCGGATCGTCGATCAATCGGCCGACCGCTTGAGCGAACATCTCGGAGTCATGCACCTCGACCGACGCGCCGGCGGCGGCGAGCGCTTCGGCCGCGCCGGCGGTGTTGCTCATGTCGGGACCGTGCAGGATGGCGCAGTCGAGCAGCGCCGCCTCGATCGGGTTGTGGCCACCCTTGCGGGCGAGCGAGCCGCCGATGAAGGCGATGCCAGCGAGCCGATAGAACAGGCCAAGCTCGCCGAGCGTGTCGGCGACGTAGATGTCGACCGCGCGTTCGATCCGTTCGTCGCGCGATCGCCGTGCGACACGCAAGCCTTGGGCCTCAAGCTGCTGTACGATTTCCGCGCTGCGGGCCGGATGGCGCGGCGCGACGATGGTCAGCAGATTCGGATGTTTTGGCCGCAACCGGCGATGGACGAGGGCGGCCGCTTCCTCCTCGCCCGGATGTGTCGAGGCCGCGAGCCAGATGGTGCGGCCGGCGAGCGCCGCCGCCAGGCGCGTGAGTTCGCTTTGGTCGACCGGCAGGGGTGCCGCCGCGGCCTTGAGATTGCCGACGGAGGTCGCGCCGGCGGCGCCGAGTTGCTTCAGCCGCGTGGCCTGGGCTTCGTCTTGGGCGAGGCAGAGATCGAAACTCGCCAGCAGCGGCGCGATCAAGCCGGGCACGCGCTGCCAGCCGCGGAACGACCTCGCCGACATGCGGCCGTTGAGCAGCAGCAGCGGCACGCCGAAGCGGTTGGTCTCGGCGATGAGGTTCGGCCACAATTCCGATTCGACCCACAGGGCGAGGTCCGGCCGCCAGTGCTCGAGAAAGCGCCGCACATAGGTGCAGCGGTCGACGGGCACGTATTGGTGCCAGGCGCGATCGCCCGGCAGGCGGTTGGCGAGCAGCCGCGCCGAGGTCACCGTGCCGGTGGTCACGAGCACCGATAGGTGCGGGCGCTCGACCAGCAGCCGGTCGATCAGCGACAGCATCGATACCGCCTCGCCGATGCTGGCGGCATGGACCCAGACCAGCGGCCCGGCCGGACGCGGCCGTGACGCAACGCCCTGTCGCTCGGCGAAGCGCTCGGGATCCTCCTTTCCGCGCGCCATGCGCCGCGCGAGGTACAACGCGACCAGCGGACCAAGCGCGGTGGTGCCGCCGCGGTAGAGTGAGAGCAAGCGGCTCATCCGTGCCCGTTCTGCCGCTGCATGCGGCGCAGCGTCTTGCGCGACTGCGTGCCCGGCGAGACGCGCTCGCGGCCGATGCGGCGGTCGGCCTCCGCCGTGATGGCGTTGAGTCGCTGCTCGATCAGGGCGCGATAGCGCTCGACGCCAGAATCGTCGAGTTCGGCCGGGACCTCGATCGGCTCGCCCCAGATGAAGATGCCGTGCGAGAACGGCAATGGCAGATGGAAACGATCCCAGGTCTCGAGGATGCGCCGCCGCCGCGTCGCGTAAGCGAGCGGCACCACGCATGCGCCAGCCAATCGTGCTACGCCGACGATGCCGGAAGACGCACGCATCGCCGGGCCGTCGGGGCCGTCGGGCGTGATGCCCACGCACTCGCCGTTCTTCAGGTGACGGACCATGCCGCGAAGCGCGGCCGAGCCGCCCGCGGTGGTCGAACCGGCAATCGAGTCGATGCCGAAATGGCGCACCGCGTCGGCGATGATGCGGCCATCGCGATGGCCCGAGATCAGCATGTGGATCGGCACGCGTCGCTGCCACGCGCACGGCATCATCAGCAGCCGGCCGTGCCAGAACGCGAGAATGAATGGGCGCCCGGTCGCATGGAATTGTGCGGGAATCGGTGCGCCCTCCGTTGTCCAGGTGCCGGTCACGCGCACCAGGCGGATATAGAGCGAGACCAGCCAGCAGAGGAAACGCCGCACGCCGTCCCGGCGTAGGACCCGCTTCGCCCCCTCCATTCGCTAAGATGCCCGGACGGCGCGCAGCGAGGGCTCGTCCTCTGCCTGATCGGCGAATTGCAGCGCGTAAAGGCGCGCATAGACGCCCTGTTGGCGCAACAGCTCGGCATGCGTGCCCTGCTCTGCGACGCGGCCGTTGTCGATGACGTAAATCAAGTCGGCGCTCGTGACCGTCGACAGGCGGTGCGCGATCACGACGGTGGTGCGGCCCTGCATCAGCGCATTCAGCGCCGTCTGAACGTGGCGTTCGGACTCGGTGTCGAGCGACGATGTCGCCTCGTCGAGCAGCAGAATCGGCGCATCCTTGAGCATCGCGCGGGCAATGGCGATGCGTTGACGCTGTCCGCCCGAGAGCTTGACGCCGTGCTCGCCGACCGTCGTCTCGTAGCCCTGCGGCAGGCCGCGGATGAAATCGTCGGCGGCGGCGACCTTGGCCGCGGCGACGATCTCGGCGTCGGACGCGCCCAACCGACCGTAAGCGATGTTCGCTTTGATCGTATCGTCGAACAGCATGATCTCCTGGCTGACGAGCGCGATCGCGCCCCGCAGGGTCGCCAGCGTGACGTCGCGCACCGCTTGGCCGTCGACCGTGATGCTGCCGGCGGTCACGTCATAGAAGCGGGGAACCAGATTCAAGATGGTCGATTTGCCGGCGCCCGACGATCCGACCAGGGCGACGCGTTTGCCGGCCGGCACCGTCAGCGAGACGCCGTTCAGGGCCTCCGCGCCATTGGCATAGGTGAAACGCACGTCGTGGAAACGGATCTCGCCGCCCTGGATCGCGAGCGGTCGGGCGTTCGGCGCATCCTTGATCGCCGGCTCGATGTCGAGGACGTCGAAGATGCGCTGTGCGGCAGCCATGCCTTCCTGCAAGCTGGTGTTGAGGCCGGCCAAGCTCTTGAGCGGCTGGTAGGCGAGCAGCAGCGCGGTGATGAACGAGAAGAATGTGCCCGGCGTGCGCGCGCCGATGAGCACCTGATGGCCGCCATACAGGATCACCAGCGCCACCGCCACGCCGCCAAGCGTTTCCATCAGCGGCGAGGCGATCGAGCGCGTGCGCGCGGCGCGCTCCACCAGCTTGACGACATTGCGCACGCTACGCAGTGCGCGCGAGGTCTCGTACGATTCCATGCCGTAGGCCTTGACATGCCGCGCGCCCTGGAACGTCTGATTGAGCAGCGTCATGAACAGGCCGACCTCGGTCTGGGTATTGGCCGAGACGCGGCGGATGCGCCGCCCGATGCTGGCCAGTGGCCGGAACGCGATCGGAAACACCACCGCCGCAACCAGGGCGAGGCGCCAGTCCTGGTAGAACATGAGCGCGCCGAGGAATACGGCGGTGACGGCGTTCTTGCCGATATTGGCGAGCAGATTGGTCGCCGCCGTGCGCAGCATGGCAGCATCGGTGGTGAAGCGGGAAATCAGCGTGCCGGTCGGGTTGGCATGGAAGAAAGCGAGATCCGCCCGCATGATCCGCGCGAACAGCGCGCCCTGCACGTCGCCGACGATGCGCTGGCCGACACTGGTCATCAGCACCGTCTGGCCGAAATTGGCGAAGCCTTTGACGAAGGCGAGGACGACAATCGCCGCCGGAATCACCAGCAGGAGCTTCGCGTCGTGCGCGACGAAGACGCGGTCGAGCATGGGTTGCATCAGCCAGGCATTGGCCGCTGTGGCGCCGGCCATCATACCCATGCAGGCGAGCGCAACGGCCAAGCGCCCGACATAGGGCCGCACGAACTCACCGATCAGGCGGCGCAGCAACGGCAGCGTGGCCGACGGCTCCCTCGCGGCGTCGCGCGGCGTAGCATCAAGGCTCAAGAGACCGGAATCCTCTGTAAAACCCGTGGTTTAGGGCGCGATCATAGCACGCTGTGCGGCGCCGGCTGCACTGTTAACGGAACCGCAGCCGCCCTGGCAAGGCGGAAGCCGGCCGTTCAGGCGCCGGCGACGGTCATGCCGTCGATCCGCACCGTCGGCGCATCGATGCCAGTGCGGAACTCGAGGTCGCTCGCCGGCGTCAGATGCAGAAACATGTCCTTGAGGTTGCCGGCGACGGTCACTTCGCTGACCGGGAAGGCGAGGGCGCCATTGTCGATCCAGAAGCCGGCCGCGCCGCGGCTGTAGTCGCCGGTCACGCCGCTGACGCCCATGCCCATGAGCTCGGTGACATAAAAGCCGCTGGCAACCTCGCCGAGCAGCTCTTGTGCCGTCAGCGCGCCGGGCGCGAGATAGAGATTGGCGGGCGCCGGACCAGGCGGAGCGGATGTGCCGCGCCGCGCGTGGCCAGTGGTTTTGAGCTTGAGCTGGCGCGCCGAGGCGAGGTCGAGCAGCCAGGTCTGCAGCACGCCGTCGGCGACGACGTCGCGCTTCGTCGTGGCGACGCCTTCGCCGTCGAACGGCGCCGAACGGTGTCCGCGCTTCATGTGCGGGTCGTCGACGATGGTGACGCCGCGCGAAAAAATCGGCTGGCCGAGCTTGTCCTTGAGGAACGACGTGCCGCGCGCGATCGAAGGGCCGCTGATTGCGCCGCTCAGATGGCGCAGCAGCGACGACGACACGCGCGGATCGAAGACGACCGGAATCTTCGCCGTCGGCATCTTGCGCGCACCGAGCCGGCGCACCGCGCGCTCGCCGGCCTTGCGGCCGATCGCGGCCGGGTCTTTCAAGTCGGCGCCGAACACCGCCGAATCCCAATCGTCGTCGCGCTCCATCGCGGTTCCGTTGCCGGCGAGCACGGCGACGGCGACGGCGTGGCCCGTGGTGGCGTAGCTGCCGCCAAAGCCGTTGGAGGCAACCAACGCCACGCGGCTGCGCGACCATCCCGCCTGCGCGCCCTCGGAATTGGTCACGCCCCTGATGGCGAGTGCCGCATCCTCGGCGGCACCGGCGCGCTCCGCCAAAAGCGCCGCGGCCGGCTCGGCAGGATCGGCGAGGTCGAGGTCGGGAATCTGCTTCGCCAGCTCCGCCGGATCGGCGAGGCCGCAATAGGGATCGTCCGGCACGGTGCGCGCCATCGCCAGCGCACGGTCGACCAGTTCCGCGTCGTGGTCGGTGTCGCGGTCATTGGCGGAGACGATGGCTTGGCGCTTGCCGACGATCACGCGCAGGCCGAGGTCGAAGCCTTCGGCGCGCTCCAGTTTCTCGAGCTTGCCGAGGCGCTGGGCGTGGGACAACGACGTGTTTTCGATCAATACGGCGTCGGCTTGGTCGGCGCCTGCCTTGCGGGCGCGGTTCACGAGATCGCCGAGCAGCGCCAGCGGGTCGAGAGATTTTTGCATGCGGCATCATATGGGGTGGTGCATGCCGGTTGCCAGCGGCAATGGTTCAACCCGTAAGCCGCCACACCGTGGTCTCGCGCGTCTCGCGATCTTCGAGATCGAGCGGCGTCGGCACCCAATAGCGTGCCAGCGCCTGAAGGCCGCTCTGCGGCAGATAGGCGCGGCCGGGATCGCCGAGCAGGATCAGCGCGCCGGTGCGAGCGCGCGCCGCCAACCAGGGCACGAGCCGTTCGGCCAGCGGCCGCTCGTAGCACATGTCGCCGGCCAGCACCGCATCCCACGGCGCGTCATCGGCCAGCACGTCGCCGGTCTCGATCGCGATCGTGACGTCGTTGAGCGCCGCATTGAGCGCGACGGCGGCAACAGCAAAACGGTCCGGCTCGGCCGCGACAATCCGCGCCCCCGCTTTCGCCGCGGCGATGGCGACGATGCCGCTGCCGGCGCCGAAATCGAGCACGCGACGGCCGGCGACGAGGTCCGGACGATCGAGCAGGTGGCGGGCCAGCGCCTGGCCGCCGGCCCAGGCGAAGCCCCAATAGGGCGGCGGCAACTGCGTCTGCTGCAGCATCGCCTCGGTCGCCTGCCACAGCGGCGTGATCTCCGTGGCGAGATGCAGCCGGATCTCGGGCACCAGCGGCGGCGTCGCGATCGCCGTGTTGGCGCGGACGAAATCCGCCTCAGACGACATGCGCGGCGACGATGCCCAGGAGCAGAGCCCAGCCGACGAGGCGATTGGAGCGGAACTTGGCAAGACAGTCGGCGCCGTCCTCGATGTCGACGGTCGCCGCCTGCCAGAGCAGTTGCACCGCCGCGAGCGCGAGGCCGAGCCAGAACGGCCAAGCGTTCGCTGCCAACGCGCCCGATGCCGCCCACAGCGCCACCGCGCCGATGTAGAAGATGAACAGGAAAGGCCGCGTGCGTGAGCCAAGCGCGAGCGCCGAGGATTTGACGCCGATGAGCGCGTCATCGTCCTTGTCCTGGTGGGCGTAGATGGTGTCGTAACCGAGCGTCCAGCAGATGCCGCCGGCATAGAGAAGAGCTGCCGGCCACTTCAGATCGCCGCGCACTGCCGCCCAGCCCAGGAGCGCGCCCCAGTTGAAGTTCAGTCCCAGGAAGAACTGCGGCCAATACGTGATGCGCTTCATAAAGGGATAGGTTGCGATCAGCGCCAGCACGAGGACGCCGAGCAGAATCGCCATGCGGTTGAACGACAAAAGCACCGCGGCGCCGATCGCGAGCTCGAGCGCCATGAACGCGATCGCCTGCTTGATCGAGATCGCGCCGCTGGCGATCGGCCGGGTGCGCGTCCGTGCGACGCGGGCGTCGAAATCGCGGTCGGCAATGTCGTTGAGCGTGCAACCGGCGCCGCGCATCGCGACCGCACCGATACCGAACAGCATAATCAGCTGCCAATCCGGCCAGCCGCGTGTCGCCAGCGCCACGCCCCACCAGCCGGGAAACAGCAGCAGCCAGGTGCCGATCGGGCGATCGAGCCGCGCCAGCCGCAGATAGGGCCGCCACGCCGCCGGGGTGCAGCGGTCGACCCAGTCGCCGCTTCTAATGTCGGTCATGCCCCATCTTGCCCGCGGGCGGGCTGTCATAAAAGTGTGGCAGTATCGGCCTATGGCCTACCGAACCATGACGCGGATTTTCGTCGAATCAGATCTCGCGCCCGGCATCAGCCTGCAGGCCACCGCCGGTCAGGCGCACTACCTGCTATCGGTCATGCGGATGAAGAAGGACGACCCGCTCGCCGTCTTCAACGGCCGTGACGGCGAATTCGACGCCCGCATCGCTCAGGCTGGCCATCGCATTTGCACGCTCGAAGTGTCGCAATGCCGCCGGCCGCAGCGCAGCGAGGGCGATCTCTGGCTGTGTTTCGCGCCGGTGAAGCGCGCGCCGCTCGATTACCTGGTGGAGAAGGCGACGGAGCTCGGCGTTTCCGAGTTGCGTCCCGTCATCACGGAACGAACGGTCGTGAGTCGCGTCAATCTCGACCGGCTGCGGGCCAACACGATCGAAGCGGCGGAACAGAGTCAGCGGCTGACCGTGCCGGTGCTCCGCGCGCCGGTAAAGCTCGCGGCGATGCTCGATGACTGGGGCGCTGGCCGCCGTCTCGTTGTCTGCGACGAGAGCGGTCAATCGCCGACGATCGCCAAGGCCCTCAAGGATATTGCCGACGCACCCTGCGCTGTATTGATCGGACCGGAGGGCGGGTTTGCGGATTCGGAGCTTGACCTGCTCCGCCGGCTGCCCTTTGTTTGCGCCGTCGGTCTGGGCCCGCGCGTATTGCGCGCCGACACCGCGGCGCTCGCTGCGCTGGCGGTGGTCCAGGCGGTGATCGGGGACTGGACTACGACCCGGTCGCGCTGACCGTTCCACCTTTCGCAACAGTTTCGGGTTCTGATGTCGGCTCCCTCGCAATCCGGCGGCGCGCCCATCACCGACAAGCGCCAGCTGGTCGAATATCTCGCGTCGGGCGGCAAGCCGCGTGCGCAGTGGCGCATCGGCACCGAGCACGAGAAGTTCGTCTTCCGCCGCCGCGACCTGTCGCGTCCGGCTTACGACGGCGCCGATGGCATTCGTGCGCTGCTCGAGCGCCTGCAACGCTTCGGCTGGCAGAAGGTGATGGACGGCGACAATCTCATCGGCCTGTCCGACGGCAAGGGTGCGATCTCGCTCGAGCCGGGCGGCCAGTTCGAGTTGTCGGGCGCGCCGCTCGCGACATTGCACGAAACCTGCGGCGAGCTCCACGGCCACCTGCGCCAGGTGCGCGAAGTTGCCGCGGAGCTCGATCTTGGCATGCTCGGTATGGGATTCGATCCCAAGTGGCGCCGCGAGGACGTGCCGTGGATGCCGAAGCGGCGCTACGCGATCATGCGCCGCTATATGCCGAAGAAGGGCACGCTCGGCCTCGACATGATGCTGCGCACCTGCACGGTGCAGGTGAATCTCGATTTCGCCGACGAAGCCGACATGGTGACCAAGTTCCGCGTCGGCCTGGCGCTGCAGCCGCTGGCGGTGGCGCTGTTCGCCAATTCGCCCTTCACCGAGGGCAAGCCCAACGGCTTCGTCAGCTATCGCGGCCACGTCTGGACCGATACCGATCCCGACCGCAGCGGCATGCTGCCCTTCGTGTTCGAGCCGGGCATGGGATTCGAGCGCTATGTCGATTACATGCTCGATATGCCGATGTACTTCGTCTATCGCGACGATCAGTACGTCGATGTCGCCGGACAAAGCTTTCGCGACTTCCTCAAGGGCAAGCTGCCCGGATTGCCCGGCGCCCTGCCGACGCTGGGCGATTGGTCCGACCATCTGACGACGGCGTTTCCCGAGGTGCGGCTGAAGAAATTCCTCGAGATGCGCGGCGCCGACGGCGGTCCGTGGCGGCGGCTCTGCGCGCTGCCGGCGTTGTGGACCGGCCTGTTCTACGAGCAGACCGCGCTCGATGCGGCGGCGGCGCTGATCAAGGGCTGGACCGCGGCTGAGCGCGAAGCACTGCATAGAGCGGTGCCGCGCCAGGGTCTGGCGACGCCGTTCCGCGGCCGTGCGCTCAAGGACTGGGTGATGGACATGCTCGTGATCGCACGCGACGGCCTCAGGCGCCGCGCCGAGCTTGATACCACCAAGGACGACGAGCGCATCTATCTCGAGCCGCTGTTCGAGATCGCCGAGCGCGGCCGTACGCCGGCCGAGCTGCTGCTCGATGAATTCAACACGCGCTGGGGCGGCCGGATCGAGCCGCTCTACGACGAGCAGGCTTACTGAGTCAGCGTCGCCGTTTCCCAGAGCTGGGGATCGGCCGATGCGGCCTCGGGCGTCTGGCCCGATAGCGACATCCAGCGCGCCCGGAACCAGCTGCGGGCCGAGACGTCGAGCCTGATGCTGCGCGAGCCGGGCGGGCCCGCAACGCCGAGCGCCGTCCACGGAATCAGTGCGTCGGCGACGATGCGCGGTTGGTCGGCGCCGAAATAGTGCACCGTGCCGCCGGCGACCGGCGGACAGGTCGAGCCGTGGTGCGCCTCGGGCGAGCCGACGCAAAGCAGCGGCTTCATCGGCGGGTAGTCGCGTGTCTTGCCCTTGGGCGGGATGAAATAGAGCGTGAAGCGGCGCGGTCCGGCACCGGCGTCGAGATCGAGCTCGACGCGATACGCCTCGCTCAAC
Organism: Allostellaceae bacterium; assembly: GCA_035532975.1. Taxonomy (GTDB): domain Bacteria; phylum Pseudomonadota; class Alphaproteobacteria; order ATCC43930; family CGMCC-115725; genus REEB95. The sequence goes on along the minus strand of DATLUT010000099.1, from coordinate 791 downwards.
GGGAAGCCGCCTTTATAGGCCAGCACGCCGATGTCGTAGTAATCCTGGCCGATGGTCGCGAGCGCAACACCGCGTGCATCCCAGGCCAGGTAGACCTCGCCAAAAGGCACGTCGCCGGATGCTCCCTCGAGCGGCGGCAGCAGCGATGCCGGCTTCGGCCAGTCGATGAGCGACGGCGTGGTGAAGTCGATCGTCGCGCGGGGCACGTCGATCGCATCGCGGCGCTGGCGCATCAGGGCTGCCGCATCGGCGTGGAGCGACGGCAGCGCGCGATTGGCTGCGCTCAAGGCCGTCACGAGGCGGCGATAGGGCCGATCGTTGATGTCGACGAGGCCGAAATTATAGTCCTCGCTGTCCTGCCGGCCGCCCAGCGGATAGTCGTAGTACTGGAACCAGTCGATGCCGAGGATCTCGGGAATCGCGGCAAAGTTGCGCGCGGCATTGGCGGCACCGGCGGCGCGCTCGGCCTGAGTCTGCACGGTCATCAGGTGGCCGTTGTTGCGGTTACCCGTGCGATTCTGATGCGCGGCGTAGAACCACTCCGAGATCAGCACCGGCTTGTCGCCCGATAGGTGCCGCAACCCGTCGAAGAAATAGGGCGCGATCCAGCCTTCGGGGCTGTCGACGTTGTAGTTCGTGGCAATGACGTCGACGGCGTGCGCCTCGGCGCGGATGGCGGCCGGATCGTAGTAGATCGGCAGCCGGTCGCCGAAATAGAGCGCGCCGGGGTCGGCCTTGTGAATCGCTGCCGCGGCCAGGGCGTAGTAATGCGCAGCGACGGTGCTGGTCCA
>DATLUT010000098.1:0-4437 GCA_035532975.1 Allostellaceae bacterium | reverse complement strand
GAATCGATTGTTGACGGTGGCGACGACGGCGTTTACGAGGGATGCGGAGCCGGATATTTGCGCGTGAAATTTGTTCTCAAGATCGTTTGCCTGCTGCTGGCAACGAGCATCGTGCTCGTCCAGCAGGCGGCGGCCGACGACGATTCGCCGAACCTCATCCGCGACGTCGAAACCGAGACGATGCTCCGCACTTTCGAAATGCCAGTGTGGCACGCCGCCGGTCTCGATCCCAACGCCCTGCATTTCTACATCGTCCAGGATCCGCAGCTGAACTCGTTCGTCGCCGGCGGCCAGAACATTTTCATGAACACCGGCACGATCGAGCGCGCCGATCGGCCCAACGAGCTCGTCGGCATCATGGCGCACGAGACCGGCCACATTGCCGGCGGCCATCTCGCGCGCTTCGCCGCGGAGATGCACGATGCAACGATCAAGGCGATCATCGCCATGGTGGTTGGCGGCGCCGCAGCGCTCGCCGGCGGCCAACCCGGCGGCATCGGCGGCGCGATGGCTGGCGGCGAAGGCGTCGGCGAGCGTTCGTTCCTGTCGTTCTCCGTCGCGCAGGAAGGCGCCGCCGACCACGCCGCCCTTGGTTTCCTCGACAGCACGCACCAATCCTCCAAGGGCCTGCTCGACTTCTTCAAGATACTCGAGCCCGAAGAGCTGCTGTCGCCTGCGCGGCAGGACCCCTATCTGCGCACCCATCCACTGACCCAGGAGCGTATCGAATACGTGCGCCAGCATGTGCTCCAGTCGCCCTACACCAAGAATCCCGATCCGCCGCAATGGATCGCGATACTCAACAACGTGAAGGCCAAGCTTCACGGCTTCCTCGATCCGCCGGCAGTGACGCTGGAGAAATATCCGGCCGACGACAAGTCTGTTCCCGCGCGTTATGCGCGCGCCATCGCCTATTACCGCATTCCGGAATTAGAGAAGGCGCTGGCCGAGATCGACGGCCTGATTCACGACCAGCCGAACAACCCCTATTTCTGGGAGCTCAAGGGCCAGATGCTGTTCGAGAACGGCCGCGTCGCCGACGCCGTGGCGCCCTATCAGCGTGCTGTCGCGCTCAACAGCGCGCCGTTGCTGCGCGTCGAGCTGGCCCAGGTCGAGCTTGAGACCGGCGATCCGTCGCTGTTGCCGAAGGCGTTGGCGCAGCTTTCGGACGCCGTCAGTTACGAGAGCGACAATCCCGATGCCTGGCATTTCCTGGCGATCGCCTATGGCCGCAGCAACAACATCGGCATGGCGGCGTTGTCGCTCGCCGAGGAAGGCATGGCGAACGGCGACTACAAGACGGCGATCCAACAGTCCCAGCGCGCGCGTCAGATACTTCCGGCCGGACCGCAGCGGCAGCGCGCCGAAGACATCCACAGCGAAGCCAAGCGGATTCAGGACAGGTCCTAGCGGACGGAAGGATTGGGGATGATCAAGCTCGCCTACACCGTGCTCATCGCGCTTGGCGTTGCGCTGGCCGCCGCGCCACCGGCCACCGCGCAATCCTTTTCGCCCGAGCAGAAACAGGAGCTCGATCGCCTCATTCGCGACTACCTGCAGCAGCATCCCGAGGCGATCCTCGAGTCCCTGAAGGCGGCGCAGTCGCAGGCAGAAGCGACGAAGGCGGCGCAGCAGCAACAGACGATCGCCGATCGGCGGACCGAACTGTTGCACGACCCCAATTCGGCGGTCGGCGGCAATCCCAAGGGCGACGTGACGTTGGTCGAGTTCTTCGATTACCGCTGCCCCTATTGCAAGGCGATCGAGCCCTCGATGGAGGCGCTGATCAAGGAGGACGGCAAGCTCCGCGTCGTCTACAAGGAATTCCCAATCCTCGGTCCGGTCTCGGTGTTCGCCTCGCGCGTCGCCATCGCCGCGCGCAAGCAGGGCAAGTACGCCGCGTTTCACGACCGGATGATGGCGCTCAAAGGCGCGATCGACGACACCGCGGTCATGAACGTCGCGCAAGCGGCCGGCCTCGACCTGACAAAACTCAAGAGGGACATGGCGTCGGCGGATACCGAGGGCGTCATCCGGCGCAACTATGCGCTCGCCGACGCGCTCGGCATCGACGCGACGCCGGCGCTGATCATCGGCGATAAGCTCACCATGGGCGCGGTCGACATCGACGGCCTTCGTCAGCTCATCGCCGCGGCACGTAAGAACAAGAAGGGCAGCTAGGCGCCGACGGTCTCGGGACCGATCGGCTCGGCAAGCGCCCCCTCGTCGAGCCGCGCGGAGTTAACGCGCTTGGCGACCGGCGCGTAGCGCAACGCCGCAGCCGGCACGCCGCGCAACGTGGCGGCGACGGCAGCGGGAGCGGATTCGGGATCGAGCCAGACGGCGGCCGCGGCGGAGTCGAGGATCACCGGCATGCGCGGATGCAGCGGTCGCAGCAGGTCGTTCGCCGCAGTGGTGACGATGGTGAACGTGTCGATCGGGGTCGCGGCGCCGTCCTGGCGCTCGATCCAGCGATCCCACAATCCGGCAAAGGCGAACGGCGCGCCGTCGCGCCGCGTCACCAGGTAGGGCTGCCGGGACTCGCCCTCCGGCGGCCAGTCGTAGAAGCCGTCGGCCAGCACGGCGCAACGCCGCTGGCGCAGCGCCTTGGCGAAGGCGGGCCGTGACGCCAGACTCTCGGCGCGCGCGTTGATCAGCGACGACGCGATCTTCGCGTCCTTCGCCCAGGACGGAATCAGCCCCCAGCGCAGGTTCTGCACCGTGCGCTCGCCCTTGGGCTGACGACGCTGGCGCACGACAGGCGCCTCCTGGGTCGGCGCGATGTTATAGCGCGCCGGCAGGTTCGGCCGTTCGATAAAGCCGAACACATCGCGCAATATCTCGGCCGGCGTGGCCAATTTGTACCGCCCGCACATACCCGCTCGGACTCCGTTCGGTCATACCGACCGGGCGAAAAAGGGGTTGGTCGGCTCGTGCGCCCGCCGCTATTTTAGCGCCCTTCGCCACCACGACAGAGATTCCCGTCCATGGGACAGTTCGGCATGGGCCAGCCGGTGCGGCGCAGCGAGGATCGCCGCTTCATCACCGGTGCGGGCCGTTATACCGACGACATCGTGCTGCCGCGCCAGGCGGCTGGCTACGTCCTGCGCTCGCCGCACGCGCACGCGACGATCCGCGCCATCGATACCGCGGCGGCACAAGCGGCGCCCGGCGTGTTCGCCGTCTTCACCGGCGCGGACCTCGAGCGCGACGGCATCGGCAAGATTCCGTGCGTCGTGCCGCTCAAGAACCGCGACGGCAGCCGCATCAAGATGGTCGAGCACCCCCTGCTCGCCGTCGGCCGCGCCCGGCACGTTGGCGATGGCATCGCTTTCGTCGTCGCCGAGACTGTCGCCGCCGCCAAGGATGCGGCCGAGCTGATACAGGTCGATTACGACGTCCTGCCGGCGATTGCCGACACCGCGCGCGCCGCCGAGCCGGGTGCGCCGCTGGTCTGGGACAACATTCCGAACAATCTCTGCTTCGACTGGGAGAGCGGCAACCGCCAGGCCGTCGAGACCGCGTTCGCCAAGGCGCGGCATGTCGTCGAGCTGAGCCTGGTCAATAACCGCATCGTCGCCAATTCGATGGAGCCGCGCGGCGCGCTCGGCGCCTACGATGCCGGCGAAGAACGCTTCACGCTCTATACCTCGACCCAGGGCTCGCACGCGATCCGCCGGCTGCTGGCGGCCAACGTCTTCAAGCTGCCCGAGAACCGCTTCCGTGTGGTGACGCCCGACGTCGGCGGCGGCTTCGGCATGAAGCTGTTCCTTTATCCCGAGCAAGGTCTCGTGCTCCATGCCGCGCGCAAACTGGGGATGCCGGTCAAATGGATCGGCGAGCGCAGCGAATCCTTCCTCACTGACGCGCACGGCCGCGACAACGTCACGCGCGCGCGGCTCGCCCTCGACGCCGACCTCAACTTCCTGGCGATCGATGTCGAGACCGCGGCCAATCTCGGTGCCTACCTGTCGAATTTCGGCACCTTCATTCCGACCATGGCCGGCACCGCGATGCTGGTCGGCAGCTACCGCGTGCCGGCCGCGGTGGTGCGGGTCAAAGGCGTCTACACCAACACGGTGCCGGTCGATGCCTATCGCGGCGCTGGCCGGCCCGAGGCGAATTATGTGCTCGAGCGGCTGATCGATCATGCCGCGCGCAAGCTCGGCGTTGCGCCCGCGGAGCTGCGCCGGCGGAACTTCATTCCGCCCGATGCCATGCCGTTCAAAACAGCGCTCGGCCTGACCTATGACAGCGGTGATTTCGCCAGGAACCTCGCCGACGCGCTCAAACACGTCGACGCCGACGGATTTCCGGCGCGCAAGGCGCAATCCGAGGCGCGCGGCAAGCTGCGCGGCTTGGGCGTTGCGACTTATATCGAGCAATGCGGCGGCGGCTTCGACGAAATGGCCGAGATCCGGTTTGACCCGAGTGGAG
>DATLUT010000097.1:0-10208 GCA_035532975.1 Allostellaceae bacterium | reverse complement strand
GACGTAATCCGACGCGGCCTCGAACACGACGTAGACGCCCCAGCGCAAATCGCGGAAGACCGGCGCGCCGTCGCGCATCAGCGACGACACCACCTCGACCTGGCCCTTATGGTGCAATTGCCCGCCCGCGCTCGCCGGCCGCAGCACGGTGGGCAGGTCGTCGACGCCGCATGGCGGGAATGCGAGGCCGCTGGGTGCCGGCGCCAAGCCGGTGGCGTTGGCCACTGCCGCCATCTCGATCGCCGACTTGGTGCCGTCGAGGAAGGAATTGAACATCTGCGCGTTCATGCCGCCGCGCTTCGCCTGCTCGGCGGTTAGGCCGTAATGCGACCACACCGTGTCCGGCGTCGATTGATGATACGCCGGCAGGTATTTGGTGCCCTTGCCGGCAGCGACGACGTCGAAACCGGCGGTCCGCGCCCAATCGACCTGCTCGGCGATGAGGGCCGGCTGATCGCCATAGGCGAGGCTGTAGACCACGCCTTTCGCCTGTGCGGCGCGCGCCAGCGCCGGTCCGGCCAGCGCGTCGGCCTCGACGTTGACCATGACGATATGCTTGCCGTGGGCAATGGCCGCGCTGGCATGCGCGATGCCAGCCGGCGGATTGCCGGTGGCATCGATCACGACCTCGACCGCGGGATGGCCGATCAGCGCCTGTGCGTCGTCGCCGATCCACGTCGTGCCGCGATCGATCGCCTCGCCCGGCGAGTGCGCGGCTGCCGCCTCCGCTGGCCAACCGACCAGCGCCAGGTTGTCGCGCACGCGTTGCGGCGACAGATCGGCGATGCCGAGGATATGGAGGCCGGGCGTGCGCCGTGCTTGGGCGAGGAACATCGAGCCGAACTTGCCGGCGCCGATCAGGCCGACGCGCACGGGCTGGCCGGCGGCCGCGCGTTCTTGCAGCAGACGATGCAGGTTCATCGCCCTACTCTGCCGCTGTGCGCCGGTGCCGCGCGAATTCGATCAGGCAGTCATCGGACGCCGGCTCGATCGGCGTGAAATCGTGGTTGGCGATCCAGGTCGGCCGCTTGAAGCGGCGGATCGCGTTGTCGCAGCGGTTCAGCGAGAGATAGAGGATCCAGCGCGACCACGGTGTCAGGTTCGAGCCCGAGGCGTGCACCAGATTACCGTGGAACAGCAGCACTGAGCCGGGCGGTCCCTTGGGGGCGACGATGCCGCCCTCCGCGACCAATCGCGCGATGGTCTCGTTGTCGCAAGTCCACAGCGGATAGCTCGTCGTCGTGACGTCGTGGCTCGCGGTGAGGCGACCGCTGCGATGGCTCTTGCGAATGAACATCAGCGGACCGTTGAACTCGTTCGCCTCGGCGATGAACAGCGCAACGTTCATCGCCCGCGGTGTCGGCATGTCGTCGTCGTTGAACCAGGTGGCGTAGTCCTGGTGCCACTGCCACACCGCGCCGTCGAACGCCGCTTTGGCGTTGATCTTGAACTGATGCATGTAGAGCTTGTCGGAGCCGAGGAGCTGCATGCCCGGCTCGACGAGGCGCGGATGCCGCGCCAGCAGCGCAAATACCGGATTCCACGTCTGGACGTAGAAGGCGCTGCGCGGCGACGTGGTGCCCTTTTCGCGGATCACCTCTTGCCGCTGCTGCGCGAAGATGCCGGGCAACTCATCGTGGACGAGCGCCATCTCCTCGGCCGAGAAGGCGCTCGGCAGGAACAGGTAACCCTGATCCTCGAATTCCGCGAGCTGGGTTGGGCTCAGCTTCATGGCGATCCTCCGCGACGATATCGCGAAGAAATCTTAGTCCAAATTCGGGACGGGCTGGGAGCGGCTATTTCAGGGCGGCGCAGGCGCGCGCGATGCGCTTGCAGGCCTCGGTCAGCGCTTCGGTCGAGGTCGCATAGGAGACGCGGAAATAGGGTGACAGGCCGAACGCCTCGCCCTGCACCACCGCGACGCCCTCGGCCTCGAGCAGGTAGTCGACGAAATCGCCATCCGTAACGATCTTCTTGCCGTCCGGCGTCGTCTTGCCGATCGTACCGGCGCACGACGGATAGACATAGAACGCGCCTTCCGGCACGGCGCAGCGCAGCCCAGCGCAGCGGTTGAGGCCGGCTACGATCAGGTCGCGTCGTTCCCGGAAGATCGCCCGGTTCCGCGGAACGAAATCCTGCGTCCCGTTCAAGGCCTCGACCGCCGCGGCCTGGCTGATCGAGCTCGGATTGGTGGTGGACTGCGATTGCAACGCCGCCATCGCGCCGATCAGTTCCTTCGGGCCGCCGGCATAGCCGATGCGCCAGCCGGTCATGGCGTAGGTCTTGCTGACGCCGTTGAGCGTCAGCGTGCGGGGATAGAGCTTGGGCTCGACCGCGCAGACAGTGGCGAATTGAAAATCGCCGTAGAACAGATGCTCGTAGATATCGTCGGTCAGCACCCAGACTTGCGGGTGCTTCAGCAGCACGTCGGTCAGGCCCTTCAGGTCCACGGCGCTGTAAGTCGCACCCGTCGGGTTGGAGGGCGAGTTGAGGATGAGCCACTTGGTGCGCGGCGTGATCGCCGCTTCCAAATCCTCGGGCCGGATTTTGAAGCCATTGTTCTCAGGCCCGACGACCGCAACCGGCGTGCCGCCAGCGAGCGTGACGATGTCGGGATAGGACACCCAATAGGGCGCGGGGACGATGACCTCGTCGCCCTCGTCCACTGTCGCCATCAGCGCATTGAACAGCACCTGCTTGCCGCCGGCGCCGACGCTGATCTGGGCCTGCGTGTAATCGAGCCCGTTCTCGCGCTTGAACTTGGCGCAGACCGCCTGCTTCAGGGCGGCCGTGCCGTCGACCTGGGTGTATTTGGTATCGCCCTTGTCGATCGCGCGCTTCGCCGCGTCCTTGATGTTCTGCGGCGTGTCGAAATCGGGCTCGCCAGCGCCGAGGCCGATGATGTCGCGCCCCGCCGCTTTGAGACGGCGGGCCTTGTCGGTCACGGCGATTGTCGGCGACGGCTTGATGCGTGTGAGACGCGCGGCGAGGAGCGCTTTGGGCTTCGATTCGGCGAGGGTCACGGACATGCGGCCAAGCTAACCGGTCATGCTGCACCGCGCAATGGCCGAACCGTATTCGGTTTCGCCACGCTCGCACCGGTGAAACGCTGCCGTCGAAATCAATCCGGCGGCGCGCAGTTTCCTCCAGGAGCGCCGAGCGCACCCGGCAGGCGACGGCTGCTTAGCCCGTCTGGCATCGTGCCGGGCAAGCCCTTATCTTAGGGGCCATGCCCGCACCGTTGTTGACCGTCGACCGGCCGCTGGCCGACCAGGGTCGGCGCTTTGCCATCCAGTCCGAGTTCCAGCCGGCCGGCGACCAGCCGCAGGCCATCGCCGCGCTCGTCCGCGGCATCCAAGAGAACACGCGTGACCAAGTGCTCCTCGGCGTCACCGGCTCGGGCAAGACCTTCACCATGGCGCACGTCATCGCCGCGACGCAGCGGCCGGCGCTGATTCTCGCTCCGAACAAGACGCTGGCGGCCCAGCTCTACGGCGAGATGAAGAGCTTCTTCCCGGAAAATGCCGTCGAGTATTTCGTCTCGTACTACGACTATTACCAGCCCGAGGCCTACGTTCCGCGCACCGACACCTATATCGAGAAGGAATCCTCGATCAACGAGCAGATCGACCGCATGCGGCACTCCGCCACCCGCGCGATATTGGAGCGCCGCGACACGGTGATCGTCGCATCGGTGTCATGCATCTACGGCATTGGCTCGGTCGAGACCTATTCCGAGATGACGTTCACGCTCACCGCCGGCGAGCACTTCGCGCGCGGCGACCTGCTCGCGCGCCTGGTCGAGCTGCAATACCGCCGCAACGACGCCAATTTTGCGCGCGGCACGTTCCGCGTGCGCGGCGATACGATCGAAATCTTTCCCGCGCACTACGAGGACCGCGCGTGGCGCCTGTCGCTCTTCGGTGATGAGCTCGAAGCCATCCACGAATTCGATCCGCTGACGGGTGAGAAGACTGCGGCGATCGAATCGATCAAGGTTTACCCCAATAGCCACTACGTCACGCCGAAGCCGACGCTTTATCAGGCGATCAGCCAGATCAAGCGCGACCTGAAGCTGCGCCTCGAGGAATTCCGCGGCCAGGGCAAGTTGCTCGAGGCCGAGCGGATCGAGCAGCGCACAACGTTCGACCTCGAGATGATGGCGGCGACCGGCAGCTGCGCCGGGATCGAGAACTATTCGCGCTATCTCACCGGGCGCGCGCCGGGCGAGCCGCCGCCGACGCTGTTCGAATACCTGCCCGAAGACTGCCTCCTATTCGCCGACGAAAGTCACGTCACCATCCCGCAAGTGGGTGGGATGTACAAAGGCGACTACGCGCGCAAGTTCACCCTTTCGGAATTCGGCTTCCGGCTGCCCTCTTGCATCGACAACCGGCCGCTGAAATTCGAGGAATGGGACGTCATGCGCGGCCAGACCGTATGCGTCTCGGCGACGCCGGGGCCATGGGAACTCGGCCGCACGCAGGGCGTCTTCGTCGAGCAAGTGGTGCGGCCGACGGGGCTGGTCGATCCGGTGCCGATCATCCGGCCGATCGAAACGCAAGTCGACGATCTGATGGCCGAATGCCGCGACTGCGCCAAGAAGGGCCAGCGTGTGCTGGTGACGACGCTGACCAAGCGCATGGCGGAGGCGCTGACCGAATATTTCCACGAGAACGGCATCCGCGTGCGCTACATGCACTCGGACGTCGATACGCTGGAGCGCATCGAGATCATCCGCGACCTGAGGCTGGGTGTGTTCGACGTGCTGGTCGGCATCAACCTTCTGCGCGAAGGCCTCGACATTCCCGAATGCGCGCTGGTCGCCATTCTCGACGCCGACAAGGAAGGCTATCTGCGGTCGCGCACGGCCCTCATCCAGACCATCGGTCGCGCCGCACGCAACGTCGAAGGCCGCGCCATTCTCTACGCCGACCGCACCACCGAAAGCATGAAGGCGGCGATCGAGGAGACCAACCGCCGACGCGAGAAGCAACAGGCCTACAACGCCGCGCACGGCATCACGCCCGAAAGCGTCAAGCGCGCAATCTCCGACATCCTCGAAAGCGTCTACGAGCACGACCACGTCACCGTCGAGACCGGCGAGGACACGGCGCTGCACTATCAGGGCCACAACCTGCAGGCGGTGATCGCGGACCTCGACAGCCGCATGCAGACGGCGGCGGCCGATCTCGAATTCGAGGAGGCGGCGCGGCTCCGCGATGAGATCCGCCGGCTCGAAGACTTCGATCTCGGCATCGGCAGCCCAGGCCTGTCCGCAGCGCCGCGCGGTCGCTCGACGGGCGGCCGTGCCGGCACCTCGGCGAAGGCTCTGGCCAAGGCCAAGGCGGCGAAGAACCGCCGGATGCGCGAGCGTTATTGATGAGCGGCCGCAACGCCCTGGTTACCGGCGGCGCCCGGCGCATCGGCCGCACGATCGCGCTGACGCTCGCGGCCCATGGCTGGGACGTCGCCGTGCATTACGGCGGCTCGCGTGACGATGCCGAGGCCCTCGTCGCCGAGATCAAGCAGCACGAACGCCGCGCAGTGGCACTCACGGCCGACCTGACTCGCGAGGCCGAAGTCGCGGGACTTGTGCCGCGCGCCATCGAAGCAATCGGCCCGCTGACGCTGCTGGTCAACAACGCTTCCGCGTTCGAGCGCGACGACGCCATGACGGTGACGCGCGCAAGCTGGGATCGCCACATCGAGACCAATTTGCGCGCGCCGTTCGTGCTGATGCAGGAATTCGCGCGGCAGCTGCCGGCTGAGGCCGACGGATCGGTCGTGAATATTCTGGACGAGCGCGTCTGGAACCTCACGCCGTACTTCGTCTCCTATACGGTCAGCAAGGCCGGGCTGTGGACGCTGACGCAAACCATGGCGCTGGCGCTGGCGCCGCGTATTCGCGTCAACGGCATTGGCCCTGGACCGACGTTGCCCAGCCCGCGCCAGAGTGACGAGCAGTTCCGCCGCCAGGTCGATGTGTTACCGTTGCGACGTGGCACAACGCCGGACGAAATCGCGCACGCCGTGATGTTCATCCTGAAATCGCCGGCGATGACCGGCCAGATGATCGCACTCGACGGCGGACAGCATCTGAACTGGGCGCCAATCAGCCGCTTGCCGCCGAGCGAGTAAATAACAAGAATTTTCGACAATGCAGTCGATTGTCGTCGGCCGTTGTCACGAGCGCACGGAACGACTGTCATAATCGCGCTAAGGTTTTGGCGCACGAGGAGTTTTTCGCTTCGTCCGGTGGCGTACGGGCGTCTGCCAGTTGTCAACAGCCCGGCAACCGTGTGGCAGTTGTGTGGCACAAACGCCTTTATTTCCTTGCTGTTACGTGGTGTTTACAGTTTGCGCCGGAAACGCCATGTAAAAACAAATCGCTGGCGTCTTTGCCGATTTTTTGGGCAAAGCGGTCAGATCCTAGATTTGATCGTTAGCGGACCGGTGCGGGCGATCTTTATGAACAAACTTATGCACACCTTTCGTGGATATCGCCGCGGCCTGAGCACGGAAATGCTCACGCGATGACGGACTCGTTTGAAGTCGACGGGCAAGTGGATGCGACGGCGCCGCCGGCCGGCAACCTTGCGCGTGGCGTCGGCGTCATTCGCGCGGCGCTCAAGACCATGCCATCGGCGCCCGGCGTCTACCGCATGCTCGATGCCAAGAGCGAAGCGCTTTACGTCGGCAAGGCGGCTAATCTCAGGAACCGCGTCGCCAACTACGCCAACGTCAATGGCTTGCCCGTGCGCCTAAAGCGCATGGTGGCGGAAACGCACGCGCTCGAAATCGCCATCACGCATACCGAGGTCGAGGCGCTGCTGCTCGAGTGCAACCTGATCAAGCGCCTGATGCCGCGCTACAATGTGCTGCTGCGCGACGACAAATCGTTTCCCTATATCCATCTGACGGGCGACCACCCCTTTCCGCAACTCACCAAGCATCGCGGCGCGCGCGGCCCGGAGGGCGACTATTTCGGACCATTCGCCTCGGCCGGCGCCGTCAACCGCACGCTCATCGCGTTGCAGCGCGCCTTCCTGCTGCGTTCGTGTTCCGACAGCGTCTTCACCGCGCGCACGCGGCCGTGTCTGCTCTATCAGATCAAGCGCTGCAGCGCGCCGTGCACCGGCCGCATCGATCAGGCCGATTACGATCGTCTGGTGACCGAAGCTCGTGGCTTCCTGTCCGGCCGAAGCAACGAGGTTCAGGCGCGGCTCGCGCTGCGCATGCAGGAACTTTCCGATCAGCGCGAATACGAGAGTGCGGCGGTCATCCGCGACCGTATCCGCGCACTGACGCAGGTTCAGGGGCGACAGGACATCAACCTCGAAGGTCTAGGCGATGCCGATGTCGTCGCGCTGCATCAGGCCGGCGGCAACAGCTCGATCCAGGTGTTCTTCTTCCGCGGCGGGCAGAATTGGGGCAATCGAGCGTATTTCCCGGCACATGCCCGCCACATAGAGCCGGCCGATGTGATGGGCGCGTTCGTCGGCCAGTTCTACGACAACAAGCCGCCGCCGCCGCAAATTCTCGTCAGCCATCGGCCGACCGAGGCGTCACTCCTGGCCGATGCGCTCGGCGCGCGCGCCGGCCGTCGGATCGAGATCATCGCGCCCGAGCGCGGCGACAAGCGCAAGCTTGTCGAGCATGCGCTGCTCAATGCGCGCGAAGCGCTCGGCCGGCGACTGGCCGAAAGCACGGCGCAGCGCCGGCTGCTCGAAGGTGTCGCCGAAACCTTCGGGCTCGACGCACCGCCGCAGCGCATCGAGGTCTACGACAACAGCCATATCCAGGGCGCGCACGCGATGGGCGCGATGATCGTCGCCGGACCGGAAGGCTTCATCAAGAATGCCTATCGCAAGTTCACCATCCGCGAGCCGATCGCGCCGGGTGACGACTACGCCATGATGCGCGAGGTACTGGGCCGCCGCTTCTCCCGCGCACTGAAGGAAAACCCCGACCGCAGCGGCTTTCCCGACCTGGTGCTGATCGACGGCGGCCAGGGCCAGTTGGCCACCGCCTGCCAGGTGCTCATCGATCTCGGCATCAACGATGTGCCGGTCATCGCCGTCGCCAAAGGACCCGACCGCAACGCCGGGCGCGAGCGCTTCTTCCGCACGGGCAAGCCGCCGTTGAGCCTCGATCCCCGAGACCCCGTGCTCTATTTCCTCCAGCGCCTGCGCGACGAGGCGCATCGCTTCGCCATTGGCGCCCACCGCAGCAAGCGCGCCCGGGCGATCGGCACCTCGCCGCTCGACGACATCGCCGGCATCGGCGCGGCACGCAAGCGCGCTCTGCTGCACCATTTCGGCTCGGCGCGCGCCGTCGCGGCTGCCGGCCTGACCGATCTCGAGCGCGTCGCCGGGATCAGCAAAATCGTCGCAAAAAAGATTTATGATCATTTCCATGCCGAGGGCTAGACTTGGAGCCGAACGCCGGCAGGATCATTGAATCGATAACCGGTTATCCGCCCAGGACGCCATGCTGACGACACTGCCCAATCTGTTGACCCTGTCGCGGATCGTCGCCATTCCCCTGGTCATCGCGACATTCTACCTCGCGCCGCCGCTCGGGCCGTGGCTCGGCTGCGCCATCTTCGGCCTGGCGGCGATCACCGATTGGCTCGATGGCCGGTTGGCGCGGCTGTGGGAACAACAATCGGAGCTCGGCCGCTTTCTCGACCCGGTCGCCGACAAGCTTCTGGTCGCGACGACCTTGTTCATGCTGGCTGCTTACGACCGGCTTTCGGCGATGAGCATCCTGCCCGCGCTGGTCATCCTGACGCGCGAGATCATGGTCTCGGGCCTGCGCGAGCATCTCGCGGGCCTGCGCGTCGGCATGCCGGTATCGAAGCTGGCCAAGTGGAAAACCTTCATCCAGATGCTGGCGATCGGCTTCCTGCTCGTCGGCGACGCCGGTCCCGCGCCGATCCACGTGCGCGCCATCGGCGAGTTCCTCCTGTGGATCGCGGCGGTGCTCACGGTGAAGACGGGATACGATTACCTGCACGCGGGCTTGAGCCACATCAACCGTCCGGTGCCGCAACGCCCATCGATCAAGACGGCGAAGCCGAGCGCGACGTGAGCAGTCCGGCCATGCGGATTTTTGGGCTCGCCGGTTGGAGCGGCAGCGGCAAGACGACGCTGCTGACGCGGCTGCTGCCGGCATTGATCGGCCGCGGCCTCAGCGTCTCGACCGTGAAGCACGCTCATCACGACTTCGACATCGATCAGCCCGGCAAGGATTCGTGGCGCCATCGCAAGGAAGGCGCGACCGAGGTCATGGTCGCTTCGTCGCAGCGCTGGGCGCTCATGCACGAGCATCGCGGCGCGCCGGAGCCGAAGCTCGACATATTGCTGCGCCAGATGACGCCGGTCGATCTCGTTCTGGTCGAGGGCTTCAAGGCCGACGACTTTCCCAAGCTCGAGGTCTATCGTGCCCTGGTCGGCAAGCCACTCATGTTCCCCGACCAGAAGAGCATCGTCGCGCTGGCCAGTGACCAGCGGGTCGCCGGCTGTCCGTTGCCGCAACTCGACATCGACGATATCGAGGGTATCGCGCGCTTCATCCTCGATCGCTGCCGCCTCGAGCCGATGTTCCATGGCGCAACTGAGCAATGACTGTTTCGCCTTCGGCGGACAGTTGATGTCCGCCGGCGAGGCGCTGGCGATACTCAAGTCCAAGGTCCACGCCGTCACCGAGGTCGAAGCGGTCGGCCTGAGCGACGGCCGCGGACGCATTCTGGCCGCGCCGGTTGTAGCCACGCGCGACGTGCCGCCGCACGACAACGCCGCCGTCGACGGCTATGCCGTCAATTTCGACGATCTCAAGCCCGGCGAGTCGACGGTCCTGCCGATCGGCGGACGCGCCGCCGCCGGGCATCCGCTTGGTCGGCCCGTGGCACGCGGCGAAAGCATCCGTATCTTCACCGGAGCCCAGATGCCGGCCGACGCCGATACGGTCTTGATGCAGGAGGATTGCCGCGTCGTCGACGGCAAGGTGACGCTACCGCCCGGCATCAAGCGCGGCGCCAATCGCCGCTTTGCCGGCGAGGACGTGAAGTGCGGCGCCACCGTGCTCGCCGCCGGCCGGCGCCTGCGGCCGCAGGAGATCGGTCTCGCGGCCTCGCTTGGCCTGACGACGCTGACGGTGCGGCGCAAGCTGCGCGTCGCGATCTTCTCGACCGGCGACGAAGT
>DATLUT010000096.1:0-5195 GCA_035532975.1 Allostellaceae bacterium | reverse complement strand
GCCGCCGCTTCCGAAGCCGCGCGATCCACAGTTGTGGCGCATGGCGAACTGCCTGCGGGCGCTGGCGATGGACGCCGTGGAAAAAGCGAAGAGCGGGCATCCGGGCATGCCGATGGGCATGGCCGATGTCGCTACCGTTCTGTTCACCAAGTTCCTCAAATGCGACCCCGCGGACCCCAATTGGCCCGATCGCGATCGGTTCATTCTGTCGGCCGGTCACGGCTCGATGCTGCTCTACGGTCTGCTTTATCTCCTGGGCTATCCGGAGATGACAATCGGCGAGATCGAAAGCTTTCGGCAGCTCGGCAGCCGCACCGCCGGCCATCCCGAGCGCGGCCACGCGCAAGGCATCGAGGTCACTACTGGCCCGCTCAGCCAGGGGCTCGCCAACTCGGTCGGCATGGCGCTCGCCGAGCGCGTCCTTAACGCGCGCTTCGGCGACGACCTCGTTGATCACCATACCTATGTCTTTGCGGGCGACGGCTGCCTGATGGAGGGTCTGAGCCACGAGGCGCTCGGCCTCGCGGGGCACTTGCGGCTGCGCAAGCTCATCGTCTTCTGGGACAACAACGCCATCTCGATCGACGGCGCGACCACGCTCGCCACCGACGATGACCAGATCGCGCGGTTCAAGGCGCATCGTTGGAACACCATTGCCATCGACGGCCACGACACCGATCAGATCGCCGCCGCCATCGAGGAAGCGCAGCAGAGCGATCGGCCGACGCTGATCGCGTGTCGCACCATTATTGCCTTCGGCGCGCCGACCAAGGCGGGCACCGCGGCGGCGCACGGCTCGCCGCTCGGCGCCGAGGAGATCGCCGGCGCGCGCCGTCGCCTCGGTTGGGATTCGCCGCCCTTCGTCATTCCAGACGATTTGATGAAGGCGTGGCGTGCAGCAGGCGGGCGCGGCGCGAAGGCGCACGAGTCCTGGCGCAAGCGGCTCGCTGCCGCCGATGCGCAATCGCGTGACGAGCTGACACGCCGAATGAAGGGCGAGCTGCCGGCCGGCTGGCGCACCGCGCTCGCGACCGCGGCCAAAGGATTTGCGGTCGAGAAGAAGAAAGAGGCGACGCGCCAGTCTTCCGGCCACTGCCTCGAAACGTTGGTGCCAACGATCCCGGAGCTGATCGGCGGCTCCGCCGACCTGACGCCATCCAACAACACGATGATCAAGGGCCAGCAGGTCATCACGGCGGCCGATTATGACGGCCGCTACATCCATTACGGCATTCGCGAGCACGGCATGGCCGCGGCGATGAGCGGCATGGCGGCCCATGGCGGCATCATCCCCTATGGCGGCAGTTTCTTGGTGTTCACCGACTACTGTCGCCCGTCGATCCGGCTCGCCGCGATCATGCGCCTGCGGGTCATTTTCGTGATGACGCATGACTCGATCGGCCTGGGCGAGGACGGACCGACGCATCAGCCGGTCGAACACTTGGCCAGCTTGCGCGCCATTCCGAACCTCAACGTCTTTCGACCGGCAGACGCCGTCGAGACGGCGGAGTGTTGGGCGCTGGCGCTGCAGAATTTCACTACGCCGTCGATCCTGGCGCTGTCGCGCCAGGGGCTGCCGGTGCTGCGCGCGGAAGCGTCCGAGACCGACAACAAATCGGCGCGTGGCGCCTACGTGCTGGCGGAGGCCACGGGCCCGCGCGCCGTGACCCTGCTGGCCACCGGTTCGGAAGTCAGCATTGCGATGGCGGCGCGCGAGCAGCTCGCCGCGGCTGGGGTCGCCGCCGCCGTGGTCTCGATGCCGTGCTGGGAATTGTTCGAACAGCAGGACGAGCCCTACAAGCGCGCCGTGCTCGGCGCCGCGCCGCGCGTCGCGGTCGAGGCGGCCTGCCGCGAAGGCTGGGACCGCTACCTCGCGCCCAAGGGCACGTTCGTCGGCATGACGGGCTTCGGCGCCTCGGCGCCCGGCGAAGCCCTATATAAGCATTTCAGCATTACGCCGGAGGCAGTTGCCGCCGCCGCGAAAGCACTGGTTTAGGAGGCAGCATGGCTGTTCGTGTCGCCATCAACGGGTTCGGCCGCATCGGCCGCCTCGTCCTGCGTGCCTTGCACGAGCAGGATCGCGCTGACGTGCAATGCGTCGCGATCAACGATCTGGGCTCGGTCCACGCCAACGCCCATCTGCTCAAATATGACAGCGTGCACGGCCGCTTCGACGGCGAGATCAAGACCGGTGACGGCTGGATGGACATCGGCAAGGGGCCGATCAAGGTAATCGCCGAACGCGATCCGGCTAAGCTGCCGTGGAAGGAGATGAAGGTCGATGTCGCGCTCGAATGCACCGGCCTGTTCACCAAGCGTGAGGCCGCAGCCAAGCATCTCGAGGCGGGCGCCAAGCGCGTGATCGTCTCGGCGCCGGCCGACGGCGCCGACATTACCGTCGTGCTCGGCGTCAACAGCGACAAGCTCACGCCCGAGCACAAGGTGCTGTCGAACGGCTCGTGCACGACGAACTGCCTCGCGCCCGTTGCCTACGTGCTCCACGAGGGCCTCGGCATCGAACAGGGCTATATGACGACCATTCACTCGTACACCGGCGACCAGAACACGGTCGACACGCTGCACAAGGATCTCCGCCGCGCCCGCGCCGCTGCACTCAATATGATTCCAACCTCGACCGGCGCCGCCAAGGCGCTGGGGCTGGTGATCCCGGCGCTGTTGGGTCGGCTCGATGGCACGTCGATCCGCGTGCCGACCGCCGATGTCTCGCTCATCGACTTCAAGTTCACGGTGGCGCGCGACACCTCGAAGGACGAGGTCAACGAGCTGATGGTCAAGGCGGCGAACTCCAACCGCTTCAAGGGCATCCTCGCGGTGAACCGGGACGAATGCGTTTCGGGCGATTTCACCCACGATCCGCACAGTGCGATCTTCGACGTGACTCAGACGGTCGTCATGGGCAAGCGTTTCTGCCGCGTGCTGTCCTGGTACGACAACGAATGGGGTTTCTCGAACCGGATGGTCGAGGTCGCCGCCTTGGTCGGCGCCTTGGGCTGAGCGGCGCATGGCGGCGCGCATCGTGGTTCACTCGCTCGATCAAGCGCGCGCTGCGCTCGCGGCGGCTGCGGCACTCGACCGCGACGTGACGCTGGCGAGCGCTCCGGGCGCCGGTGCCTATGCCGGTCCCGGCTGGTTCAAGGCGCTGACGGAAGCAGCGGCGCACGCCGTTCCGGGCGCGCGCTGTGACGCAGTGCTCGATTGCGGCGCGGCGCCCGGCATCGCGTTGGCGGCGCTCCGGCTCGGCCTGAAGCGCGTGCGGTTTGTTGGCAACGCGGACGCAGCTCGACGGCTGCGGTCGATCGCGGCGGAGCTTGGCGCCACGATCGAGTCCGACGCCGAAGCGGCCCTCGATCTGCGCGGCGTGCGCCAGCCGGAAGCACGGTGCCGTGCCTGGCTCGCGGAGGCGCGGTGACGCGGGCTTAGGGCTTCTGCTATATCCGGCGCAAAGGGAAGGCGATATGGCGACAGTCACAAAGGCAGTCCAAAAGATCCTCGGCGGCTACGAAAGCGACACGCCGAGAACCAAGGCCAATCTCGCGCGCATTCTGATGCAAGGGAAGCTGGGCGGCACCGGCAAGCTGGTGATCCTGCCGGTCGACCAGGGTTTCGAGCATGGGCCGGCACGGAGCTTCGCGCCCAATCCGCCGGCTTATGATCCGCATTACCACTTCAGGCTTGCGATCGATGCCGGGTTGTCGGCCTACGCGGCGCCGCTCGGCATGATCGAGGCCGGCGCGCGCACCTTCGCCGGCAAAATACCGACCATCCTCAAATGCAATTCTGCCAACAGCCTGTCGCGCGCGAAGGAGGCGGCCGACCAGGCGGTGACCGCTTCGGTCAAGGACGCGATCCGGCTCAAATGCGCGGCGATTGGTTTCACCATCTATCCGGGCTCAGACAAGGCCTACGACCAGATGGAGGAGATCGCCGAGCTCGGCCGCGAAGCCAAGGCGGCGGGCCTCGCCGTCGTCATCTGGTCGTATCCGCGCGGCGGCAATCTGTCGAAGGAAGGCGAGACCGCGATCGACATCTGCGCCTATGGCGCGCACATGGCGGCGCTGCTTGGCGCGCACGTCATCAAGGTGAAACCGCCGACCGCGCATCTCGAGCTGGAGGCGGCGAAGAAGGTCTACCTGGCGCAGAATATCGACGTCTCGACCGCCGCCGCGCGCTACCGCCACGTGGTCCAAGCCTGCTTCAACGGCAAGCGCATCGTCGTGTTCTCCGGCGGCGAGGCGAAGGATGCTGAAGGCCTCTATGCCGAGGCCCGCGCCATCCGCGACGGCGGCGGCAACGGCTCGATCATCGGCCGCAACACGTTCCAGCGGCCGCGCGACGAGGCGCTCAAGCTGCTCGCTCAGCTCATCCGGATCTATCGCGGCGAGGCGTGACCCGCCTTTATCTCATCACGCCGCCGGCACTCGATCCGCCTGTCTTCGCGCGTTCCCTGGCCGAGGCGCTGGACGCCGGTGATGTCGCATGCGTTCAGCTGCGGCTCAAGCCGGCCGACGACGACGCGATCCGCCGCGCCGCCGACGCGTTACGGCCCGTCACGCAGGATCGCAGCGTTGCCTTCCTGATGAACGACCGCGCCGATCTGGCGCTCGCTTGCGGTTGTGACGGCGTCCATGTCGGTCAGGAGGACACACCCTACGACGAAGCGCGCCGACTGCTTGGACCCGATCGGATCGTCGGCGTTACCTGTCACGCAAACCGCGACTTGGCCCTTGAGGCCGCCGAGAAGGGTGCCGATTACGTCGCCTTCGGCGCGTTCTTTCCGACTCAGACCAAAGTCGCCAAAGGCGCCGCTGATCCCGCGTTGCTGCGCTGGTGGAGCACGGCGACGACCGTGCCCTGTGTCGTTATCGGCGGCATCACGCCCGGCAATTGCGGGCCCCTGGTCTCCGCCGGCGCCGATTTTCTCGCGGTTGTCGCCGCCGTGTGGAATCATCCACAGGGTCCAGGCGCGGCGGTCAAGGCCTTCAACGAGACAATCGCCGCCGCGCGCTGACCGAGTGCGGGCTTTCTCCCATGGTTGCATCCACAGGCGAAGCGGCGGTGCCTGCGGCGCGCGGGCGGCGCGGCGCGCTGCCGCCATGGGCGTTAATCGCCGCCGCGGCGCTGCATCTGTTGCCGGTGCTGATCTGGCTGTGGCATTGGCCGATGGCGCCCGTGAC
>DATLUT010000095.1:0-4732 GCA_035532975.1 Allostellaceae bacterium | reverse complement strand
GGGGTCTCACATGAGCAAGCTCGGTATCGCCGTCGCCGCCATTCTCGCGCTCGCGGCTGCTTCGGTAGCCGTTTGGGCGTGGATTTCGCTCGGTGCGGTCGAGGTGTCGATCTCTGGCTATGTCGCGCTGGTGCTCGGCGGTTTGGCGACCCTCGGGCTGGGCGGCGGCCTGATGGCCTTGCTGTTCTATTCCCACAACAAGGGCTTCGACGAGGCCGCCGGCCGGCGCCCAACCGACGACCCAGAGCGCCATTGACCGCCGCCGTGGTCGCGTCTTGGGGCCGCGCCAACGCGGCGCTGTCGCCATGCCACCGCTTGGGCTAAGAAGGCGCGGCGAGGTGGGGATGCAAAAATTCATACGGCACGTCTTGCCGCTGCTGCTGGCCTTGATGGCAGGCCATCCGGCCTGGGCGCTCGATCATGTCGTGTTCGGCACCGATTGGCGCGCCGAGGCCGAGCATGGCGGATATTACGAAGCCATCGCCCAGGGCATCTACGTCCGGCACGGCATCGATGTCGAGTTGCGCCAGGGCGGCCCGCAGATCAACCAGACACAATTGCTCGCTGCCGGCCGCCTCGATTTCGCAATCGTGTCGAACAGCTTTCTGCCGTTGAACGTCCTTCAGCAAAAGATACCGCTGGTCGCGGTCGCGGCGTTCTTCCAGAAGGATCCGACGGTTCTGATCGCCCATCGTGGCGCGGGCTACAAGGATCTGGCGAGCCTCAAGGACCGGCCAATTATGATCGGCGGCGACACGCGGGTGGGCTGGTGGCTGTTCCTGAAAGCGCGGTTCGGCTACATGGACGCGCAGATCCGGCCGTACACGTTCAACTTGGCGCCGTTTCTCACCAATCCCAAGGCGATCCAACAGGGCTATCTCACCAGCGAGCCGTTCCTGATCAAGCAGGCCGGCGGCGATCCGCAGGTGTTTCTCCTGGCCGACGCCGGCTACGCGAGCTACGGCTCGCTCATCGAGACCTCTGCGAAGCTGGTGCACGACAATCCCGGCTTGGTGCAACGCTTCGTCGAGGCGTCGATCGAGGGCTGGTACGCCTATCTCTACGGCGATCCGGCGCCGGCCAATGCGCTCATCAAGAAGGACAACCCCGACCAGACCGATGCGCTTCTGGCCAATGCGCGCGCGACGATGAAAATTCACGGCATCGTCGACAGCGGAGATTCCAAGCGGTTGGGCATCGGCGCGATGACCGACGCGCGCTGGCGCGCCTTTTTCGCCGTCATGTCGAAGCAAGGGCTCTATCCCGCCGCCATGGATTACCGTCAGGCCTACACGCTGCGCTTCGTCGATCACGGCGTCGGTCTGAAGGCGCAACGCTAGCGAGGCGGCCGTGGCTGAGACTCTCGTCGCCGCGGTCGCGCTGGCGAAATCCTTCCGCAACGGCATTGCCGCGCTGTCGAGCGTCGATCTCGCGGTTTCGCGCGGCGAGTTCGTCGGCGTGCTCGGTCCCTCGGGCTGCGGCAAGAGCACGTTGTTGCGCATCCTTGCCGGTCTCGCGGAGCCGACTGCTGGTCGCCTGGAGCGCACCAGCGATCTTGTCGGCCGCATCGGCTTTGTCTTCCAGGAGCCGACGCTGATGCCGTGGGCGACAGTCTGGGACAACGTGTATCTGCCGTTACGCCTTCACGGCGTCGCGCGCGATGCTGCCGCGCCGCGCATCGCGGCGATGCTGGACTCGTTGGGTCTCGATGAGTTCGTGCGCGCCTATCCGCGCCAGCTCTCCGGTGGCATGCGTATGCGGGTGTCAATCGCGCGGGCGCTCGTCACCGAGCCGGCGTTGCTTCTGCTCGACGAGCCGTTTGCCGCTCTTGATGAAATCACCCGCTTCAAGCTCAACGAGGATCTGCGCGCACTGTGGCTCAAGCTCCGCTGCACGATCGTCTTCGTCACGCACAGCGTGTTCGAATCCGTATTCCTGTCAAACCGCATCGTGGTGATGACCCAGCGGCCGGGGCGCATCGTTGCCGACCTTGCCGTCGACCTGCCTGAAACCCGCGACAATGCTCTGCGGCTGATGGAACGCTATGCCGAATGCTGCCGCACGGTGTCGCGCCGCTTGACGGAAGCTATGACGTGAACGGAACATCGCGGTTCTGGCGCGTGCTGGCGCCGGCGCTGGTCGGCGTCGGCTTTCTCGGCGGCTGGGAAGCGGCCGTGCGTCTCGCCGGCGTTCCGCCGTATGTTCTGCCGGGGCCGCTGCTCATCGCCGAGACGCTCGTCAAGGATGGGCCGAGCCTTCTCGGTGCGCTGCTCGTCACGCTGCGCATCACGGTCGCCGCGCTCGCCGTAGCGATCGTGGTCGGCGGCGCGCTTGCCATTCTGTTCGCGCAATCGCGTTTGCTAGAAATGAGCCTGTTTCCGTACGCGGTCATCCTGCAGGTAACGCCGGTGGTCGCGATCGCGCCGCTCATCATCATCTGGGTCAACAACGTGTTCGCCGCGTTGCTCGTCTGCGCCACCATCGTCGCCTTCTTTCCCATCGTCGCCAACACCACGCTGGGACTGAACAGCGCCGACCGCAACCTCGTCGATCTGTTCCGCCTCCATGCCGCGTCGCGCTGGCAGATGCTGTGGCTGCTGCGGTTGCCTTCGGCTCTGCCATTGTTCCTGGCGGGCGTCCGCATCAGCGGCGGTCTGGCGCTGATCGGCGCCGTGGTGGCCGAGTTCGTCGCGGGCACCGGTGGCGCCGAGACCGGTCTCGCGTCGCGCATCATCGAGGCCGGATACCGGCTCGAGATTCCGCGCATGTTCGCCGCACTGTTCCTGTTGTCGCTGACCGGCATCGCGATCTTCGCCGTGCTGTCGTGGCTGTCGCGCCGGCTGCTGCGCCACTGGCACGAGAGCGCCCTCGAGCCGTCCGACTAATTCGGCACCAGCACGGCGACCAGCTCGGCCACGCAGGCCAGGCGCTTGCCGCCTTCGATCTCGAAGCGCGCCTCGCTCGTCACCCGCGCGCCCTTGGGCGTCTGGTCGACGCTCAGCAGCTTTAGCGTCATGCGCACGCGCGCGCCGCTTTTCACCGGCTCCGTGAAGCGCACCTTGTTGAGCCCATAATTGATACGGAGCCGGATGCCGTCGACCTTGTAGATTTGGTCCATCAGCCGCGGCGCTAGCGCCAAAGTCAGATAGCCGTGCGCCACCGTGCTACCGAAGGGCGAGGTCTTGGCGCGTTCGCGGTCGACATGGATCCATTGGAAATCGCCGGTTGCCTCGGCGAACTTGTCGATGGCGTCCTGCGTCACCGTCACCCAGTCGCTGGTGCCCAGCGTCTCGCCGGCCGCCCGGGCCAGCGCGTCGATCGAAGCGAAATGGCGCACGCGTTCTCCCCCGCACGGCCAGCATCGCACTTGACGAGCGGAGTCGGGAAGGGGTAGGCATTAGGTCGTGTCGTGGTGATTTGAGCCGACCGGCTTGCGGCCACGTAAAAAATCCCGCTAAAAGGTCGGAGGCTCGTCGAAGCCCTGACCCGCGCGGACAGGGCTTTTTGTTTGCCCGGATTTTCTGCGGCGGACGCACCGGCACGCGATGGAGAGAGAGCCGATGCCTTTGACGCCCCCGCCACCACCCGCCTCCTGGCGCCCGCGCACCGTCGCCACCCGCGGCGGCCTGCAGCGCAGCCAGTTTCTCGAGACCGACGAAGCGCTCTTCATGACCTCGGGCTTTGTCTACAAGACCGCGGACGAGGCCGAGGCCGCCTTCGCCGGCGACGGTCTCCGGTTCGTCTACAGCCGCTACGCCAATCCGACCGTGTCGATGTTCGAGGAGCGGCTGCGGCTGATCGAGGGCGCCGAGATGTGCCGCGCCACCGCCAGCGGCATGGCCGCGGTGTTCGCATCGCTCGCCTGCTTTCTCAAGGCGGGCGACCGCGTCGTCGCGTCGCGTGCGCTGTTCGGCTCGTGCCTCCATATCCTGAATCAGATCCTGCCGCGGTTCGGCGTCGTGACCGAGCTGGTCGACGGCCGCGACCTTGCGGCTTGGGAGAAGGCGCTCGCCAAGGGCGCGCGCGCCGTCTTCGTCGAGAGTCCGTCCAATCCGACGCTCGAGATCATCGACTTGAAGGCGGTGGCCGATCTCGCGCACGCCCGGGGCGCGCTCTTGATCGTCGACAACGTCTTCGCCTCGCCGCTGCTGCAGAAGCCGCTCGCGCTCGGCGCCGACGTGGTGGTCTATTCCGCCACCAAGCACATCGACGGCCAGGGCCGCAGCCTCGGCGGCGCGGTGCTCGGCCCGAAGAAGTTCTTCGACGATCACCTGCTGATGTTCCTGCGCCACACCGGTCCGGCGTTGTCGCCGTTCAACGCCTGGCTGCTGGTCAAGGGTCTCGAGACCATGGAGCTGCGCGTCAACCGCGAGTGCGAGGTGGCGCTGGCGATCGCCCGCTTCCTCGAAACGCACGCCAAGGTCCGCCGCGTGCTCTATCCCGGCCTCGCCTCGCATCCGCAGCACGCGCTCGCCGCCAAGCAGATGAGCGGCTTCGGCAGCGTCGTCTGCTTCGAGGCCGGCGCGACCAAGGCCGAGGCCTTCCGCCTCATGAATGCTCTCAAGCTGATCGAGATCTCGAACAACCTGGGCGACACCAAGAGCCTCACCACCCATCCGGCGACGACGACGCATCAGCGCGTGCCGCCGGCGGAGCGCGCCGCGCTCGGCATCTCCGACGGGCTGATCCGCGTCTCGGCCGGCATCGAGGACGAGGCCGACCTGATCGAGGA
>DATLUT010000094.1:0-2432 GCA_035532975.1 Allostellaceae bacterium | reverse complement strand
AATAGCTTCTATTCAGGCCAGGTCGATCAACTGGCGGCCGCGGCTAACGCCCAGGGCCAGGCGCTGGTCACCGCGGAAGGCGACGACGGCGCGGCTGGAATAGCACTCAACAAGAAACTACAGGCCTGCGTTCCGGCGCACTCGCGCAACGTCAACGAGATATCCGCGGACCCGCATGTTACCGCGATTGGCGGAACGCAGTTCACGCCCACCCTCGATTCCAGCGGTAACGCCGTCAGGTACTCGACCGAGAGCGTATGGAAAGACAAGAACGGAGCCAGTGGCGGCGGTAACAGCAAGGTCTTCGCAAAGCCCTCATTCCAGCAGGGGATCCGCCATCTCACTCGCAAACGCGCGGTTCCCGACGTATCGTTCGCCGCGTCGCCCACCAATCCGGGATTCTTCCTTGGCTTCACCGATCCACAGGGCAACCCTGCCATCGCGTGCTGCATCGGAGGCACCAGCATGGGTGCGCCGTATTGGGCCGGAATCATGCAACTTGCGGCGCAGAAGAAGAGCCTCAAGCGCGCGGGCAATCTCAACACGACGCTCTATTCGATCCAGAGCGCCGGCGGAACAGGTACTCACGACATAACGATCGGCAACAACGCCTTTCATGGCGTGGGCGGGTTCAAGGCGATCAAGGGTTACGATCGCGCCACCGGCATCGGCACTCCGGATATCGAGGCGCTGCTCAGCGCGATTGCCGGCAATTAGCCGGTCCCGCCTGCGTCGCGTCGCTTCGGATCCGGCCATTACGAAAGCCCGGTCCGATCGGCTAGCTTGCTAGCGAAGGTGCGATAGTGGGATCGAGACGCGGCGAGCACGCGAAAATAACCGGTATCGGCCTGCGTTGCGGTGCGATCGCCATTGCGGTTTCGCTCGCGGCGGCAATCGCGGGGCCGTCGGTCGCGTCCGCGCAGGATTCCGCGGCCGCATCGGCTTCCGCTTCGGCCGAGGCGATGACCACAATCGCGGGCAATCGTCCTGATGAGGCCGCCGAATTCGCGAGCGGTCCCGAAATTGGCGCGGCGCAATCGATGCGCATGCAGATTGTGCTGGCGCTGCACAATCAGGGCGCGCTCGACAAGCTGCTCTCCGCGCAGCAGGATCCTTCCTCGCCGCAGTACCATCAGTGGCTCACCCCAGATGAATTCAACGCGCGCTTCGGGCCGACGCAGTCCGAAGTGTCGGTGGTTAGCTCGTGGCTCGCGCGCAAGGGCTTCACGGTTCAGTCGGCAATCGCGGCCCGGCGCGCGATCGTCTTTAGCGGTCCGGCGGCGGCGGCTGAATCGGCATTCAAGGTGAAGATTCACACCGACGCGAGCGGCGCGCTTTACGCCAACCTTGGCGATCCATCACTGCCCGCGTCGATCGCGCCG
Organism: Allostellaceae bacterium; assembly: GCA_035532975.1. Taxonomy (GTDB): domain Bacteria; phylum Pseudomonadota; class Alphaproteobacteria; order ATCC43930; family CGMCC-115725; genus REEB95. Next base: position 1,050 of record DATLUT010000094.1, on the reverse strand, counting down.
ATCATCGGCTCGATTCGCGGCCTCTCGAACATTCTGCGCGCGCGTCCGAACGCCAGAGTCGTGCCCAATGCATCGGCAATGCCGGAAGTGAGAATCGGAAGCTCGACCGCATTCGGCCCCAACGACCTGTACACCTTCTATGACCAGACTCCTCCAAGCAGCTCGAGCAACGACGGCAGCGGCGCGGACTGTATCGCGGTGCTCGAGGATTCGGACTTCGATGGTCCGTCGGTGGCGGCCTTCGACACGCAATTCAGTCTTCCCTCGATCAATCTGACCCGAAAATATTCCTCGAATGGCGGCAAGCCCGGCTTCAACCTTGATGAACCCGAGTCGTTGCTCGACGTCGAGTACGCTCACGCCGCGGCGCCGGGCGTGCCGGTTTACGCCTATATCGGCGACGACGCGACCTCTAGCGGCGGCATTGGATTGATCGACGCGGGCGCGGAGGCGGTGAGCGACGACACCTGCGGCGCAATCGATATCAGCTTCAGTTTTTGCGGCGGCACGAAACGATTCTATTCGCACGAGCTGGGCGGATTCCTCAAACAGGCCGCCGCTCAGGGCCAGGCCGTCTTCGTCGCATCCGGTGACGAAGGTGCGGCGGGGCTGGAGTTCGACACGGCGACCAATACCTGCGTCGAAGGCGCCATTGCCAACGTCAATGAGATGTCGGCCGATCCGCATGTCACCGCGGTCGGCGGCACCCAGTTCAATGCGGATTTTGCCTCCAGCGGCATCGACGTCGGCAATGTTGCCGAATCGGTATGGAATGATGGAAGCGGCGCGAGCGGTGGCGGCAACAGCCGAATCTTCCACAAGCCCGCATACCAGAATGGGATTGCCGGCTTGAAGTCCCGGCGCGCGGTTCCTGACGTCTCGTTCGCGGCGTCGCCGAACACTCCCGGTTTCTTTTGGGGCAACGGCGGCAGAGTCACTTGCTGCATCGGCGGCACCAGCCTTGGCGCTCCGTACTGGGCCGGAATTGCGCAGCTTGCCGCGCAGCGCAAGGGCAGGCCGCGAATCGGCAATCTCAACCGCACCCTCTAC
>DATLUT010000093.1:0-6869 GCA_035532975.1 Allostellaceae bacterium | reverse complement strand
CTGCACCGCGTCGAAGCGCGCATCGGCGATGTCGCGCGCAATCTCGCCGAGCGCGTGGCTCAGCGCCGCGCCGCCGGCCGCGTAAATCGGGCCGTGCTCGGTGCTGTAGTAATTCGACAGGCTCAGCAGGCGGCGGCCGTGGTGCGTCACGCGGCAGACCAGCGCCGCCCGCGCCGAGCCGTCGGCATAGAGGCGGATGCGGCTGCTGGTCTCGGTTCCGTAGCGCGCCAGGACGTGGTACCAGAGCGGCAGCGAGAAAAAACTCCGCTCGGCCGCGCGCGCGAACAGCTCGGCGACCGGCGCAGGCAATCGGCTGAAATCGGGATCGTCGTGAACGGCCATCTTATGTGGGCTTACCGGGACCCCGACAGCTTACACCGGCGCGGCGTGCGCGATAGCGCGACTCGTCCCGCAAGCGGCCGGCGATGACTGGCTTCACGCTCAGCGTCCAGCCCATCGAGTCGCGCTCCGCATTGGAGTCCGAGTGGCGCGCGTTCGAGGCGCGCGTCGCGCCCGGCTTTTTCCTTTCGGCCGCGTGGCTGGGCACCTGGTTGGCGACACTGCCGCCGGCCATGCGGCTCTATCGTGCTGCGGCGCATCGGAATGGCGAGATCGCAGGGCTCGCCATCTTGGCCGCCAATGCCGTGCGCGCGTTCATGCGCGCACCGTCACGCGGCCTGCACCTCAATGCCACCGGCGACGAGCGGTGGGATTGCATCGCCATCGAGCACAATGGCTTTCTTGCCACGCCGAACGACCAGCCGGCGCTGATCGCCGCGCTCGGCGAGTGGTTTGCCGGCGGCGCGAGCGGTCTCGGCGACGAGCTGCGTCTGTCCGGCATTGCCGCGGCCTTGCCGGCAGCGTTTCTCGACCGCCACCGCCTGCTGCACAGCACGCAGACCCGGGCCGGATTCGCCGTCGATCTCAGTCGCGTCCGCGTAGCCGGCGATTTCGCGACGCTGCTGTCGAGCAACGCGCGGCAGCAGCTGCGCCGTGCCCAGCGCGATTTCGTGCAGGACGGTGCGGTCGCCGTCGCCGAGGCGCACGACACGGGTGAGGCGCTCGCGTATTTCGCGGCGCTCAAGGATCTGCACGTGCGCTCGTGGGACCGTCGCGGCCAACGCCATGCTTTCGTCGAGCCCTATTTCGAGACCTTCCACCGTGCGCTGATCGAGCGCGAATTCGCACGCGGCGCGATACAGCTGTTGCGCGTGGCCGTGGCCGACCGCGCCATCGGCTACCTCTACAACTTCCGGCACGGCGGCCGCATCTATGCGTATCAGAGCGGTTTCGACGACGTGGATCGCAAGCGCCGTCCAGGCGTGCTAACCCACGCCTTGGCGATCGGCCACAACGCCGCGGCGGGCGCGATGGCCTATGATTTCCTCGCCGGCGAAAATCAGCTCAAGGCGAGCTTCGCCACCGAGCGCTACGAGCTCGCGTGGCAGGTGATCCGCTTTCCGCGCCTCAAGTACCGGCTGGAATTGGCGGCGCGCCACGCCAAGCGGCGGCTGCTCGGGTCGGCGCGTCCGCCGTCGGCGCCGTCCTGAGCGCTTTGATCGCTGCGAGGGCGGCGGTCTCGCCGGACATATAGGCGCCGTGCGCGGTGCCGAAATGGGCAATCGAGCACGCTTCGCCAGCGAAGAACAGCCGCTCGCCAACCGGGGCCGCCAACACCGAACGGTCGTCGGCGTGACCGGGCAGCGCCATCGAATAGGAGCCACGTGCGAACGTATCGACGCCCCAGCGCGACGCCGCAATCGGCGACAAGTGCGCCTTGATGCCGGCGCCGAACAGGCCGGCGAGCTCGCTCTCGGCGAAGTCGGCCATCGCCGCCATGCCACCGCGCTCGAGTTCGGCCGACAGCTCGCCGCCGAAGAAGCCGGCGACGACCGGCCAGCCGTGCGGCCTGATCTGATAACTGCCGGTCTTGACGCGATCGAGCGCACCGACGAGATGGCGATCGCTCTCGCGCGCCAGCTCCTGCGCTCCGACCTCATCGAGCCGCAGGAACAGCTTGTTGACGATGCCGAGCGGCAGGCCGCCCGCCACGGCGACCTTCTCCGGTAGCGGCGGCGAGAACTTCATCCGTTCCTCGGCGAGCATCGTGGTCGGCAGGGTGACGATGACGGCGCGGGCCGTCAGCGTACCGCGGTTTGTGACGACGCGAATGCGCTGGCCGCCGTGATCGACGCGCTCGACGATGGTGCCGAACGCGACCGGCAGGTCCCGGCCATAGCGGGCGATCAGCGCGCCGTAGCCCTCGATCACGCGCCAGTTGATATAGGTTGCGTCATAGCGTCCGTAGTCGACCGCCGAGACATGGTCGAGCTCGGCGCCGTTGGCCCAGTTGCTGATTGCGCCGAGCAGCGCGTTCCACTTGCCGCCGGGATCGAGCACGCTCGATGCCGGCCGGTCATTGGAGTCTTCGGCGGCCTGGTCGAGCCGGGCGTAGAACGCCTCCATCACCGCGTGCCACTCGCTGTGCGCCGCGTCGCCTTCCAACCAGGTGATGCGCCGGCCCCAGTCGGGCAGCGTTTCATCGATCGTGAAGCCGAGGTCGCGGGCGATGCGGGTCCATGGATTGATGTCGGCCGAATGGAGCCATTCGCAGCCGAGATCGATAGCGAAGCCGAAATCCGTCGGCACCGTGTGGGCGCGGCCGCCGAGCCGCTCGCGTGCCTCGACGACCTTGACCGCAAGACGTGCCGACACCAATTGCCGAGCAGCGGCAATCCCCGCTGCGCCCGCGCCGATGACCACGACATCGAATTCGCCGCCGCTTTCCGTCATAGTGAACCCGTCCACTGCACCCATCATCAAACCGTCGCCATCGATGCCTGATCCCGACGCCGTCGCCCGGCTGATCCGCGAAACCGCGCAGAGCGTCATACTGCCGCGCTTCGGAACGCTCAAGCGCGAGGATATGCGCGAGAAAGGACCGGGCGACTTGGTAACCATCGCCGACGTGGAGACCGAGCGCAGGCTGACGGCGCGGTTGACCGAAATGATCCCCGGTTCCGCGGTCTTGGGCGAGGAAGCCGTTGCCGAAGACCCTAGACGCCTAAGCCTAACCAATACATGTGACAATTTGTGGATTATCGATCCGGTCGACGGCACCGCCAATTTCGCCCGCGGTCAGCCTGGCTTTGCCGTGATTGTCGCATATGTGAAACATGGTCGGACGCGCGTCGGCTGGATTTTCGATCCGCTTGGCGACCGGCTGGTATGGGCGAGGCAAGGTGAGGGCGCCTGGGCTGAGGGGCGCCGCCTGCGCGCGGCGCCGGCGCCTGCCGATCCGATCGGCTCCGCCTACGGCCGCACCGTCGCCGGCATGCGGTCGGCGAAAGCCATCGCCCAAGCGGGGATGCGCACGCACAATATCGGCTCGAGCGGCATCGAATACATCAATCTAGCGCTCGGCGAGGCGCATTTCGCGCTACATTCGCGCTCGCTGCCGTGGGACCACGCCGCCGGCATGCTGATCGCCATCGAGGCTGGCGGCCGGGCCGCGTTCCTCGACGAGACAGACTACGATCCGTGCATCCATGACCGCCCGTTGCTGGCGGCAAGCGATGCCGCATGTTGGGCGCGGGTGCGCGACGCCGTCACCGCGCCGGCGCAGGGCACGACGGCACCATGACATCGATGCAGGACCGGACGGTCGTCGTCACCGGCGCGACTTCCGGCATCGGTCGCGTCGTCTGCGAGCGGATGGCGGCGATGGGCGCGTCGCTGGCGCTGGTGGCGCGCGATCGGGCCAAGGCGGACGCGCTTGCGGCCGAGCTCGCGGGCAAGGGCGCGCCGCGCGTCAGCGTCCATGTCGCCGATCTGTCGCGCCTGTCGGAAGTCCGCCGCGTTGCCGGCGAGCTTGCGGCGCTGCCGCACATCGATGTGCTGCTCAACAACGCCGGCGCAATTTTCAGCCGGCGCGAGACGACCGCCGACGGCTTCGAGCGCACCTTTGCGCTCAACCACCTGGCCTATTACGCACTGACCAACCTGCTGCTCGATCGGCTGAAAGCGTCATCGCCCGCGCGCGTCGTCAACGTCGCTTCCGAGGCACACCGCGGTGCGACCCTCGCCTTCGACGACCTCCAGACCGCGCGTGGCTACAGCGGTTGGCTCGCCTACAAGCGATCGAAGCTGTGCAATATCCTGTTCACGCGGGCGCTGGCGCGCCGGCTCGCCGGTTCGGGCGTAACGGCCAATGCGCTCCATCCGGGATTCGTCGCGACCAGCTTCGGCAACAACAACCGCGGTGTTTTCCGCCTCGGCCTCGGTGTCGCGAAGCGCTTCATGGCGATCGCGCCGGCGGAAGGGGCCAAGACGCCGGTCTATCTTGCGTCCGCACCGGAGATTGCCGGCCTCACCGGACTGTATTTCGATAAATGCGCCGTGCGCGAACCGTCGGTCTCGGCGCAGGACGATGATTCTGGCGAGCGGCTATGGCGCGAGAGTGCGCGGCTGAGCGGTATCGGCTGACGCGCGCGTTAGTCGAGCGGGAAGAAATCGACGGATTCGACGAGGAGAGTCTGGCGCGCGGCCTCGGCCGGCGGTGCCGACGGCTGCGGCGAGTAGATCGTCGCGCCAAAGATGCCGTCGCCGTGAATTCCGTCGCTCGCCAAGGGCATGATGATCCGTTCGCCTTGGCCGTGGCGTCCGGCATGAAGAAATACCGGACCGATGCCGTGCGCGAAAGCGGGCTCCACGACGACGCGCTTATGCCGCGCGAACATCCGCTCGTACTGGCGGCCGCGGAAGAACTCTTTCATCGGTTTGCCGCGCAGATTCTCGCCGAACGCGTCGATGATGGCGTCGCCGGCGAGGCGGCCGGTGAAGGTGTCGGAAGCGCTGTCGTACTTCCAGGACCAGACGATCCGCAGGTAGGATGCGATCGCGGCCGGATCGATATCCTTCCAGCCGGGCATGCGCTTGCTGCCGCGCACCGCCTGCCAATGCAGTGCGATGCTACGAAGGTCCGGCGATTTGATCGCCGCAAGGAAATCCTGAAAGCTCATTAGCGTGACCTGTCGCGCGAGGTGTCGCACGCTTCATAGCCGAGTCGTTCCGCGCCCGGATTCCGCGGTTCGGATGGCGCCAGAATACACGCAGCGCACGCCTGGAGCGACCCCGCCCAATGCTCTATATGATGGGCCATGGCGCGAAGCCCTTATGAAGTGCTGGGCGTGGCACGCGACGCGAGCGAGGAGGATATCCGCCGCGCGTATCGCCGCTTGGCGAAGCAACATCACCCCGATCTCAATCCCGGCAACAAGGAGGCCGAGGCGCGCTTCAAGGAAGTCAGCGCCGCCAACGATCTCCTGTCCGACGCGGCGAAGCGCGCGCGCTACGATCGTGGTGAAATCGACGAGACCGGCGCCGAAAAGCCGCAGTACCGTGCCAACTATCGCGGCTTCGCCGAAGGCCCGGACGGCGCCAAATATTATACGACCGAAGGCGTTGCGCCGGAGGATCTCGAGGATCTGTTCGCGATCTTCGGTCGTGGCGCGGGCGTCGGCGGGGCGGGCGGCGAAGGTCCGTTCGCACGACGCACGCATATCCGCATGCGCGGCGCCGACCAGCACTACATGCTGACGATCGATTTTCTCGAGGCGATCAACGGCGCCAAGAAGCGGCTGCAGTTAGCTCCGGACAAGAGCCTCGACGTCACCATCCCACCCGGCTTGCGCGACGGCCAGATCCTGCGCCTGAAGCATCAGGGCGGCGACGGCGTCGGCGGCGGCCCGCGCGGTGACGCGCTGATCGAGGTGCATGTCGCGCCGCATCCGCTGTTCCGGCGCGACGGCGATGACATTCACGTCGAGCTGCCGGTGACGATCGCCGAGGCCGCGCTCGGCGGCAGGATTTCGGTGCCGGCGCCGGACGGCGCCGTGACGATGACCGTGCCGGCCGGCTCCAACACCGGTACGCGCCTTCGGCTGCGCGGCAAAGGCGCTCCCAAGCCGGATGGCAGCCGTGGCGACGAATACGTGACGCTCAAGGTTATGCTGCCCGAGGGTGGCGACAAGGCGCTCGCCGATTTCCTGCGCGAGTGGGCGCCGAAACATCCCTACGATCCGCGCCGCGGGACGGAACCGGCATGATCACGTTCGAAGCGATGTGCCAAATGGCGAGCGTCGAGCCCGGCGAGCTCGAGCGCTGGATCGCCGAGCGTTGGGTTCTGCCGGAGAGCGAGTCGTCAAGCTATGTCTTTACCGAGTTCGATGTCGCGCGCGTGCGGCTGATCGTCGAGCTGCGCCGCGATCTCGCGGTCGACGAAGAGGCCGTCCCGATCGTGCTGCGGTTGCTCGATCAGCTCTATGCGACGCGGCGGCGGATGCGATCGCTGCTGCGGGCGCTCGAATCGCTGCCCGAGGAGCATCGCGCCGCGGTGCGGCGGCATTTCAGCGAGGATTAGGCGCGCGACAAAGGCCGGTTTCGCGGCCGCGCCGATGGCGCTAGACTGCCGCCGCCATGATCTTCGGGCTGCTCCTGCACATCTGGGCCGCGATCATCTGGATCGGCGGCATGTTCTTCGCGCATTTCATGCTGCGGCCCGCGGCCGCGCCGCTCGAGCCGAGCATTCGTCTACCGCTTATGCGCCGCGCGCTGGCGCGCTTCTTTCCCTGGGTCTGGGTGTCGGTCGCGCTACTGCTGCTGTCGGGCGCGGGCATGATCAAGCTCGGCGCGGGCGGTCTTTATGTCCAGGTCATGATGGGACTTGGCATCCTCATGATGTTGGTCTTCGGCCATCTTTATTTCGGGCCCTGGCGCCGGTTTCAGCGCGCGCTCGACGCCGGCGATCTGCCGGTCGCGGCGGCGCAGCTCACTCAGATTCGTTATATCGTGACGTTCAACCTGGTGCT
>DATLUT010000092.1:0-13350 GCA_035532975.1 Allostellaceae bacterium | reverse complement strand
GTCGAGCCGCTGCCGGTGATGCATTCCGTGGCCGGCGCGCCGATGGAACCTCCGAGCGAAGAAGCACGCGAGCGCGGCCGTCGCCTCGCGTTGCAGGTGCTTGCGGTCCACATGTGGCACGCGGCGGCGACGAGTGCCTTGCAATGAAAGCCACCGAAATGAAAACCAGCGAGCAGTGGGTGCGCCGCCTGTTCCTTCGACGCAGGCTTGACGACGATATGGACGGCGACGTGGTGCTGCGCAACTTCATGACCGACCTGGCCATCTTCTTCGGCGAGGCGTTGTTGTCGGCCATGTGCCTGCGCATCGCTGCCGCTGACGGCAACATGACGTTCCTCATGCTCGGTATCCTGGCCGCGGTCGCGGCGGCGCTGCCATTGCGGGACTGGCTCTGCAGCTGACCGGCGTCCGTGTCAGTCTTTGCTCGGCCGGCGCCAGAACGGTTCGGCCTTCTTCAGCCGCTTGAGCCCCTTTTGGAGCTCCGGCTCGCACTCGAGCGCGACATGTGCAGACCAGCCGCTGACGAGCGCCGCACCGCGGACGAGCGCCTGTGACGGGCGGCGCTGAATCAGCGTGCGCAGGAGGCGTTCCGTGGACGCAATGTCGTTGCGCAGTCCGAGCCCATCCTGCAGCGTTTCTAGACGCTTGGCGTAGCGGCGCACGGACTTCGTCGGATAGATCGACGCGAATGAGTCCGCGGCATAGCGCATCTTCTTGAGCGCGATGCGCAAGCGGTGGCGGCCGATCGCGCCAAGCCGGTCGAAATTGCGCGCTCGGTTGCGTGCCTTGCGATAGCGACGTTCGAGCACCTGGTCGGCGAGCTTGCCGACGAACGAGACCTGGAGGATCGACGTTTCCAGGGCGCCGGGCCGTCGCCACGCGCGCGTCTCGATCCATCCCATGAGGCCGAGCGCGAACTGCGTATAGCGCCGTGCGCTCAGCACCGAACGCAGCGCGACATAGGCCCGCCGTCGCTCGCGCTCCGCCGCATGCGCAAGCGCCGCGAGGTCGCGATCATCCGCCAGGGTGCTGCGCACGCGCGCGATCAGGTTGCCGACCACGTCCCAGTTGCGGGCCCGGCCAAGCGCGCCGGTCAGCCATTTGACCTCCCCGACGACCCAATTGCGCTCGGCTTCCGGCAGCATCGACTTGAACAACGCCAAAGCGACGCGCAGGCGCCGGAGCGCGACGCGCATCTGGTGAACCCCTTCGTCGTTGCCGGCCAGCGCGGCACGTTCATTCGCAAGCATGTGCGCGAGGCATCGCCTGAGGATAACGGCGAGCGCGTCTTCCGCCGCCATGCGGCGATTGAGCTCGACCCGGCCGAATTTCGCCGTGGCCGACGCGTCACGCGGCTCCGCTCGCTCCATAAGTGCGTAGCCGCGCGCCGCCCTGCTGCGCAACTCGACGCGCAGTGGCGCCTCGGCAACGAGCGCGTTCGCGAGCTTGAACACGGCCCGTGGCGTGCCTTGTTGCAACTCGAGCTCGATTTCAGAGACCGGCAGTCGGCGTCCGCCGCGCGTGCGGATCTCGCCTTCATCGAACGACAGCGCCACGGCGGCGCCATCGGGCTCGAGCACGGCACGGCTGCGACGTAACCGGCAGGTGAAAATCGGCTTCAGAGGTTCGTCCCCGAGACCGTCGACGCCATCGACGTTCGCCAGCGGCTTCAAGTCGGGGACTGGCCGCGCCAAGGGCGTCTGCCACATGGGCCGTTCGCCGCTCGAAGCGGAAGGCGTGGGCATGGCCTCGAGAGTCTCGAGCACGCGCCCGTCCTCGCGTCGCACCGACAGCGCCAGCGTCCGGCGCTTCAATTCCTGCTCGCGCGTATCATAATAGGTGCTGGTGATATGGCGTCGCGTTATGCGACCGCCGCGCAAGAGTTCGCTGCGCTTAAGTCGCGCCGCGTCTTCGGGCGCGACGGCGAGCGCCAGCGCATACCGCATTTCGGCGGCGGTGACCGGCGGTGCGGCTGCCTTTTTTTCGGCCATCGGCTTAGCTTCGCGTGCCGAATCGGGTCTGGCAAGTGGGGCGTTTTCCTTATAATTTGAACCCTCAACCGCGCGCGCCGTTAACGGCCGCGCTCTACCAAACTTCTGGGAGGCCCGCGATGAAACGCCGCAAACTTGGCTCGCTCGAAGTATCCTGCATCGGTCTCGGCTGCATGAGCATGACGCCGATCTACGGCGATCCCGATCCCAACGAAGCGATCGCAACCATCCAGCGTGCAGTCGAGCTTGGCGTCGACATGATCGACACGTCGGACGCCTACGGCGCGGGCAAGAACGAGGAGCTGGTCGGCCGCGCTATCAAAGGCCGCCGCGACAAGGTGATGCTCGCCACCAAATTCGGCAATCTGCAAACGCCCGATGGCAAGCAATCGGTCTGCGGCCGCCCCGAATACGTGATCGAGGCGTGCGAGAAAAGCCTGAAGCGCCTCGGCGAGGACCTGATCGATCTCTATTATATTCATCGCGTCGACACCGACGTGCCGGTCGAGGAAACGGTGGGCGCGATGGTCAAATTGAAACAGCAGGGCAAGATCAAGCATCTCGGAATCTCCGAGGCGTCGGCGGCGACGCTGCGCCGCGCGCACAAGGCCCATCCGATGGTGGCGCTGCAGACCGAATATTCGCTGTGGACTCGCGACGCCGAGGACGGGCTTCTGCAGGCCTGTGAGGAGTTGGGCGTTGGCTACGTCGCCTATAGCCCGCTGGGGCGCGGATTTCTTACCGGAACGATCGGCGGCGCCGCCGATCTCAGCGAGAAGGATCGCCGTCGCGCCCACCCGCGCTTTCAGACGGAGAATCTCAATCGCAACGTGTCGTTGCTACCGACGATCAAGGACCTCGCAGCCACGGAGAAATGCACGCCGGCGCAGCTCGCACTCGCCTGGGTGCTATCGCGCCGCCCATTCATTGTCGCGCTGCCGGGCACCAGCCATCGCAAATGGCTGGAGCAGAACGTCAAGGCGGCGGATATCACGGTGTCGCCGGCGACGCTTGCCGCGCTCGACAAGGCATTTCCTAAAGGGGCTGCAGCCGGAACGCGCTATCCCGAGCCGCAGATGAAACGGGTCGGCGTGTGACCGACGCCGCAGTGCCGGTCGCGCGGTCATTACGATCAAGCTGGACTCTCATCGGGGCCGTCGCGAGCCTCCGTGGCCTGCGTCCGCGCGTCCAGGCGGCGCCTGACAGGCGTCGGTGCGATGTTTTTCCACACACGGCAAACGGTGATTCAGAGCCGTGATCCAAAGGACAATTTGATGGAAGGGCAGGGCGGCACGATCAAAATCGCAGGCCACGAGCACTGGACGCAGAAGGGCGCGGCGAGGTTGTTCCTGTGGGAGAAGGCGGCCGGCGCGCCTGATGCCAAGCCGGCGATCCTCTTCGTCCATGGGTCGTCGATGGCGTCGCAGCCGACTTTCGATCTCCAAGTTCCGGGCCGGCCGGATTCCTCGGTCATGGATTATTTTGCGGCGCGCGGCTTCGATTGCTGGTGCGTCGACATGGAGGGGTACGGGCGCAGCGACAAGACGCGCGCGATCAACAGCGACATCGCGAACGGCGCCGACGATCTGGTGGCCGCGAGCGAATATATTCTGAAGACCCGTAAATGCGGTCCACTGCTGGTCTATGGCATCTCGTCGGGCGCGTTGCGCGCCGCGCTTTTCGCCGAGCGTCATCCCGAACGTGTCCGGCGCCTCGCGCTCGACGCCATGGTCTGGACCGGGAGGGGCAGCCCTACGCTCGCTGACCGCCGCAAGAAACTCGACGAGTACCGCCAGAAGAACCGGCGCCCGATCGACCGCGCTTTCGTGCGCAGCATCTTCAATCGCGACCACCCCGGTACCGCTGATGACGCGACGATCGAGGCGTTCGCCACGGCGATCCTGGCGCTCGACGATTCAGTGCCGACCGGAACCTATGTCGACATGTGCGCCAACCTGCCGGTCAACAATCCGCGCAAGATCGAGGCGCCGACGATCATCATGCGCGGCGAATACGATGGCATCGCCAGCATCGAAGATCTGCTCGAATTCTTCGCGTTTCTGCCCAACCCGGACAAGCAATTTGCGGTCATGCCCGGCATCGCGCACGCGTCGTTCCAGCAGAAGAATTACCGTCTCGCCTATCACGTGCTCGAGGCATTCTTCACCCAGCCGGCGCCGGTCTATCGCGGCAGCCCTTGAGGGTAATGCCGATGAGACGTCTCGTCATTGTGTGGGCGTCACCGTTTCTGCCTAGGCGGATGGATTGACGCCAGAGCAGCCGCGGCGCGACTGTCCATGGGCGCACGTTCACTGGAATACCGGGCAGTTCTGGGTTATGACCGGTCCCTCAGGCCGGGGAATGAACGTGGCGGCGCGAATAGCAACACAGCATTGGCGAACGGCATTGGCGGCGGTTTGCCTCGTGCTGGCGGCAGCGTCAGCTCGTGCACAAAGCGCGCCGGGTGCCGCCTCCGTCTATACGGTCGCCAACGTGCCAGTCGATGCGACCGCGGCCTCAGCGGACGCTGCGCGTGAGGCCGCGCGGCTCCAGGGCGAGCACGAGGCCTATCAAATTCTGCTCACGCGGCTGACGCGTTCTTCGGACGCCGGCCACCTGCCGCCGGCCAGCGACGCCACGCTCAATGACCTCATCCAGGGTCTCGAGGTCGCCAACGAACGTCACTCCGCCGTGCGCTATCTTGCCAATTACACGTTCCATTTCCGGCCGAATGCGGTGCGGCAGCTGCTGCGCGGCGCCGGTGTGCCATTTGCGGAAACGCCATCGAAGCCGCTCGTTGTCCTGCCGGTGTTCGATAGCGGCGGTACCGCGACGTTGTGGGAGGACCCCAATCCTTGGCGTGCCGTCTGGAACGAGCGCAACGCGCCTGCGGGCCTGGTGCCGCTGATTATGCCGTTCGGCGGCGCCGAGGATATCGCGGCGATCGACGCCAAGAGCGCCATCAGCGGCGACAATGCGGCGCTAGTGACGATAGCGAAGCGGTATGATGACGCTGACGTGCTGGTTGCGCGGGCGGTAGTCACCAGCGGCGGTGCACCCAATGAATCCGTCGCCGTGTCGGCAACGCGATTCTCCCCCGGCTCGGGTACCGCCGCGCAAAGCTGGAACCAGACCTACAGCCTCGGTGCCGGCGAGGACGAGGCGGCGCTGCTCGCTCGCGCGGTTTCGGGCACGGTTGCGCAGATTGAGGACGCCTGGAAGGCCGCCAATATTCTCGATCTCAGCCAGGTCGCGACACTCGCCGCGTCCGTGCCGGTTAGCTCGTTGCAGGATTGGGTGGCAGTGAGCAGGCGGCTCGGCGCGATTCCGGCCGTGCAGAAGACGGATCTGATGGCGATCGATCGTCAGCACGCGCAGATCGCTATCCACTACGTTGGCAACCTGTCGCAGCTCCGGCTGGCCTTGGCGCAGAATAATTTGGATCTCAATGGCGACGCGCCCGACTACGTTCTTGCCCCGCATGCCGCCGGCGCGCCGCATTGAGACGTGACGATCCCGATGAACCTGCCGAACTACATATCTTTGGCACGGCTGCTGTCTGCGCCGGTTGGCATCTGGTTCATCCTCAACGCCGACCTGACAGGCGCTTTCTGGCTTTTCCTCGTGGCGGGCGCGTCCGACGCCGTCGATGGTTTCGTCGCCAAGCGCTTCAACAGCCGTTCGGAGCTTGGCGCACTGCTCGATCCGATTGCCGACAAGGCGCTGATCGTCAGCATGGTGGTCACGCTCGGGTTGGCCGGCTATCTGCCGAATTGGCTGGTAATTCTGGTCGTCTTTCGCGACGTGCTGATCATCGGCGGCTTCGTGCTGACGCAATTCGCCGCCGAACCGATCAACCCGCGTCCGCTGATGGTCAGCAAGATCAATACCGCGCTCCAGATCGTGCTGGTGGCATGGACGCTGGCGCATCTCGGGCTGAAGGTCGCCGACCGAGGGGTGACCGCCATCCTGATCGACGCGGTAGCGGCAACGACCGTGTTGTCCGGCGGAGTCTACCTCGTCCGCTGGATGCGCGGCTTCGCGGGTGCGGAAGAAGCGTGATATGAACCCGTCGCCGCGAGCGGTCGCGCTATTCTGGGCAGCCGTCCTCATCGTCGTGCTTTACGTCGTCAACCGCTTGGGCACGGTTCTAGTGCCCTTCGTCGCGGGCTTCGGTATTGCCTATTTCCTTGCGCCACTGGTGGCCAGGCTCGAGCGCTGGCGATTGTCGCGCAATCTCGCCACGCTTGCGGTGCTTGCGGTGTTCCTACTGGCGATCGCGCTCATCTTCCTGATGCTGGCGCCGCTCATCGAGGTTCAAGTGACCGAACTCGCGCGTGTCGCGCCGACGGCGATGGATCAAGGCCGCCACCTCGTTCAGCAGCTCTTCCAGGCGGCGCAGGAGCGCCTATCCCCGGCCGATGTCGACAAGCTGCGCAGCATGATCGGCACGTGGTCGTCGGCCGTGCTGGGCTGGGCGGCGACCGTCGCCAAGGACGTGCTCGGCAGTGGCGTGGCGCTTGCCAATCTGCTCTCGCTCGTCTTCATCACACCGTTGGTGGCGTTCTATCTGATGCGCGACTGGCACGGCTTCGTCGCGCACGTCGACGGTTGGATTCCGCGTCAGCACCTCGCCGCATTGCACCAGCAAGCCGCGATGGTGGATCAGATGCTGGCGGGTTTCATTCGCGGCCAGATCCTCGTCGGGCTGATCCTCGCGGTTTGGTACGCGGCGACGCTCAGCATCGTCGGTACCAATTTCGCGATCGTGATCGGCCTGCTCATCGGCATCCTGTCGTTCATTCCGATCGTCGGCAGCGCGATCGGCTTCGTGCTGGCGATGGGCCTGACCTTGGTCCAGGCGCCGACCTGGACGGCGGCCGCCAGTGTTCTCGTGATCTTTGCGATCGGCCAGGGTGTCGAAGCCAACGTCCTGTCGCCCAAGCTGGTGGGCGACCGGGTCAACCTCCATCCGCTCTGGGTGATCTTCGCGCTGCTGGCGTTCGGCAAGCTATTCGGGTTTCTCGGCGTGCTGCTGGCGCTGCCGGCTGCAGCGGTGATCGGCGTGCTGGTGCGTTTCGGCATGGGCCGTTACCTGCAGAGCCCGTTCTACGACGCACACCGGGCGCCGCCGCGCAAGCGGAGCTAACGTGGCGCAACTGCCCCTCGACCTCGGCCATCTGCCGGCGCTCGGCCGGGAGGACTTCCTTGTCGCGGCGTCGAACGAAGCCGCCGTCCAATGGCTCGAACGTTGGCCAGCCTGGCCACAACCGGCATTGGCGCTATACGGTCCGCCGGGTGCGGGCAAGACGCATCTGGCGCACGTCTTTGCGGCACGCGTCCGCGCGACCGGCGCCGCAACGGTCTTCATCGAGCCGACCGCGCTTCAGATCGACGCCGTTCCGACGCTCGTCGGCGCGGCTCGTGCCGTCGTTGTCGACGATGCGGTGCGCGCGCCGGAGCAGGCACTTCTTCATCTCTACAACCTCATCGCCGAACGACACGGACATCTGCTGATCGTCGCGCAGGAGCCGCCGTCGCGCTGGCCGATCGCGCTGGCGGATTTGCGCTCGCGGCTGCTGGCGGCGCCTGCGGCGGCGCTGAGCGCGCCGGACGACGCTTTGCTCGGGGCCGTCTTGGTGAAGCTCTTCGCCGATCGTCAGGTTGCAGTTGCCGCCGACGTGATCGCTTATCTCGTCGCGCGGATCGAGCGCTCCTTTGCCGCGGCACGCGACGCCGCGTCGGCCCTCGATGCGGCAGCGCTTGCCGAGAAGCGGCCGATCACGGTGCCGTTGGCGCGGCGCGTGCTAAAGCTCTAGCGCTTTGCCGGCGCCGCGTTCGGTACGAGAATGGCCATCAGCCGCGCGCCGCCGCGTTCGAGCGCCGGCCACGACAGGTTCACCTCGAAACGCGCAAGTGCGCCGGTGGGAAAATTCTGCGCTAAACGCGCCATGAGGGGACCCGTCGGCTGATCCGAGAGCAGCACCGCGAGCTCCTGCAATCCGGGATTGTGGCCGACCAGCATCACGGATCGGACATTCTCGGACACGCGGCGTAGCCGTTGCAGCAGCTGCTTGGCGTCGGCGAGATAGAGCGCTTCGTCATAAACGATGTCCGGCGGAGGCTTAAGCGCCGGCAACACGAGGTCCAGCGTCTGGCGGGTCCGGATGGAATCCGAGCACAGAACGAGCGATGGCGCGATACGGCGCTCGGCAATCGCCGCAGCGATCGCACGCGCGCTGTCGCGTCCGCCCTCGGTCAGGCCTCGGGCCCGATCGCCATCCGCATGCTGTGCCACCGCCTTGGCATGCCGCAAAAGGAAAAGTCCGCTCAATCCCTTGCTCCGTGACGCAATAACATGTTCACATAGGCTTTATAGACTTGCGGCATGGAGCAGGAAATGACGGTCAGGCCGGAGGCGCCAACGCGCCCGGCAGGCGCGCCGGCGGGCGAACGTTCACCCGATCGGTTCATCAATCGCGAGCTTTCGTGGCTTGCGTTCAATGAGCGCGTCCTCGCGGAAGCCGACAGTCACCGCTATCCCTTGCTCGAGCGCCTGCGCTTCCTGTCGATCTCGGCGAACAACCTCGACGAGTTCTACATGGTGCGCGTGGCCGGACTCAAGGGGCAGGTCCAGGCCGGCATCACCACGCCGAGCCAGGATGGACTGACGCCGGCGCAGCAACTCGTCGCGATCAATCGCCGCGCCGGCAAGCTCATGCATGACCAGCAGGTGACGTGGCGGGCGCTGCGCCGCGAGATGACCGAGCGCGGCGTCGCCGTCGTCGGTCCCGAGGAGCTGACGTCCGCCGACCGCACGTTTTTGAGCGAGCGCTTCATGGCCGAGATTTTTCCGGTCCTGACGCCGCTGGCGATCGATCCGGCGCATCCGTTTCCGTTCGTGGCTAACCTTGGCTTCGGCCTGATGCTCGAGTTGACACGCAAGAGCGACGGCAACCCCATGCAGGCGCTGATCCTGATTCCGCCGTCGATAGGGCGCTTCGTGCGCTTGCCGGGCAAGGACGTCCGATTCGTTCCGGTCGAGCAGGTGATCGGCGAGTTCCTCGATCGGCTCTTTCCCGGTTTCGCCGTCGTCGGCAAGGGGATGTTCCGTGTTCTGCGCGACAGCGAAGTCGAAATCGAGGAGGAGGCCGAGGACCTGGCGCGCCTGTTCGAGACCGCGCTGAAGCGCCGCCGCCGCGGTCACGTCATCTATCTCGGGGTGGAAGCCGCGATGCCTGAGGATCTGCGCCGGTTCCTGATCGAGAAACTCGACGCATCGGCGGACGACGTGTTTCCGCTCGACGGCATACTCGGGCTTGCCGATAGCCGCCAGCTCATCATCGACGAGCGACCGGATCTCGTCTTCACGCCGTACAACCCGCGCTTTCCAGAACGAATCCGCGACTTCGGCGGTGACTGCTTCGCCGCCATCCGGCAAAAGGACATCATCGTTCACCATCCATACGAGAGCTTCGACGTGGTGGTGCAGTTCGTACGCCAGGCGGCGCACGATCCCGCGGTGGTCGCCATCAAGCAAACGCTCTATCGCACCAGCGACGACAGCCCGATCGTGCGCGCGCTGATCGAAGCCGCGGAGGCAGGCAAATCGGTCACGGCGCTGGTCGAGCTCAAGGCGCGATTCGACGAGGAACGCAACATCCGCTGGGCGCGCGATCTGGAGCGCGCCGGCGTGCAGGTCGTCTATGGGTTCCTTCAACTCAAGACCCACGCCAAGGTCTCGCTCGTGGTGCGACGCGAAAGCGGTGAGCTGCGGCTCTATGTGCATTACGGCACCGGCAACTATCACCCCTACACGGCGAAGGTTTACACCGATCTCAGCTTCTTTACCTGCGACCCGGCGCTGTGTCGCGACGCGCAGCAGCTGTTCAACTACATGACCGGCTATGCGACGCCGGCCAAGCTGGAGAAGATCGCCATCGCGCCGATCAATCTTCGCCAGCGTCTGGCGCAATTGATTGATGCCGAGATCGCGCACGCGCGCGCCGGCCGTCCCGCGCAGATATGGGCCAAGCTCAATTCGCTGGTCGATCCGGCGATGATCGACCGGCTCTACGAGGCTTCGCAGGAAGGCGTCAAGATTGACCTGCTCATCCGCGGCATCTGCTGCCTGCGGCCGGGCGTCAAGGGCATGTCGGAGAACATCCGGGTCAAAAGCATCATCGGCCGCTTTCTCGAGCACGGCCGAATCGTGTGTTTCGGCAACGGCAAGGCGCTGCCGTCGCGTGATGCGTTGGTGTTCATCTCGTCGGCCGACTGGATGCCGCGCAATTTAGATTGGCGAGTCGAGGCGTTGGTGCCGATCGAAAACGAGACCGTGCACCGTCAGGTGATGGTTGAGATCATGCAGAACTCGCTCAAGGACGAGGCGCAGACGTGGTGGCTCGGACCCGACGGCGATTACGAGCGAGCCAGTGTTGATTCTCGTGCGCCGAGCGCGCATACATATTTCATGACCAATCCGAGCCTCTCTGGTCGCGGCAGCGCGCTGCAGCAGCGCGCACGATCGTCGCCGCGACTGGTGACCGAACGAGGCGAATCCTGAGAATGGCGCCGCGTTTTGCCGTGGCGGTCGAAGGAGCCGTCCGGCGTGATGCGGTCGCCGTGGTTGATATCGGCTCGAATTCGCTGCGCCTGGTGGTGTTCGACGGGCTGAAACGCCCGGCGCGCACCCTGTTCAACGAAAAAGTGATGTGCGGCCTTGGCCGCAGCCTCAACAAAACCGGCAAGCTCGATGCCGAAGGCGTCGAGATGGCGCGATCGAATCTGCAGCGCTTCGTCGCGCTGGCGCGTGCGCTCGGCGCGACGCGCTTTGACGTGCTGGCGACGGCGGCGGTACGCGACGCGGCGGACGGCCCGGCTTTCGTGCAGGAGATCGAGAAGCGCTTCAATCTCCGCATCCAGGTGTTGTCAGGCGAGGAGGAAGGGCGACTGTCGGCTATGGGCGTGCTCGCGGGCATGCCCGAAGCGAACGGCATCGTCGGCGATCTGGGCGGCGGATCGATCGAGCTGATCGAACTCAGTAAGGGTGCGGTTGGGCGTGCGGCGACGTTGCCGCTCGGGCCGTTGCGACTTGCCGATCTGGCGGACGACGACAAGAAGCTCAAGGACGTCATCGATCGGCTGCTCGCTACAGTGCCGTGGCTGACTGCGGCTGACGGCGGCAATTTCTACGCGGTCGGCGGCTCGTGGCGCGCGCTGGCCCGCATTCACATGGCGGAAAGCCAATATCCGCTGCACATCATCCAGAACTACACGCTGTCGCGCGGCGAAGCCGAGAAATTCGTCGACTTCGTCGCCAAGCAGACTCGCAAGTCGCTCGACGGCATCGCCAGCCTATCGAAGAAGCGGCTCGAAGTCGTGCCGCTGGCCGGCCGCGTGCTCGCGCGCATCATGAAGCGCATGGATCCCAAGCGCGTCGTCTTCTCGGCCTGGGGTCTGCGCGAAGGCCACCACTTCAGCCTGCTGGACCCAGCCGAGCGCGCGGCCGATCCGCTCATTACAGCCTGCATCGAGACGGCGCGCGCCAATACACGGTTCGGCGACATCGGCGGCGCGCTCTTCGCGTGGATGAATCCGCTTTTTCCCAAGGAGCGGCCGGAGCAGAAGCGCTTGCGCCACGCAGCGGCACTGCTGTCCGATATCGCTTGGAACGATCACCCGGACTACCGGGCCGAGCAGGCGGTCAGGCATGCGCTCTACATGCCGGTTGCGGGAATCGACCATTCCGGCCGGGCGTTCGTCGCTGCGGCGCTCCATGCCCGCTACGGCGGGCGCGGCACGGTCGAGTTGCTGGCGCCGCTTGAGCTGCTCGACGAGACGGCGCTGCCGGCGGCACGCATCGTCGGCCTCGCGCTGCGGCTGGCCTACACGATCAGCGGCGGCGCGCCGGCCGCCCTGCACGGCACTGCGCTTGTGCTCCAGGGTCACGAACTGCAACTGGTGCTGAATGGCGACGGCGCGCAGCGGTTCGGCGAGAGCGTACAACGGCGGCTCGACGCGCTGGCAAAAGCCTTGGGCCGCAAAGGCGTGGTGAAGCGTTCGTGAGCGCTACTGCGCGGCCGCCGAGGCCGCTGCGGTTCGCACCAGCTTGATGCGCTTGTCGGCGGCGGTGAGGGCAAGCCGCCCGTGCTTCAGATCGAGAGCATCCTTGCCGAAAATCTCGGCGCGCCAGCCGTGCAGCGCACGGACCGGCGCTGTGTCCTCAGCGGCGATCATCTCGAGATCCTCGCTGTCGGCGACGAGCTTGGCCGCAACGTGATGCTCTTCGCAGCGCAGCTTTAGCAGCACGCGTAGCAATTCGACCAGAGGACCAATACCGTGCGGCAACTCGCGCCGGAGTTCCGGAAGCGGATACTCGCTCTCCGGCAGTCTGCCGAGGCGTGCCACGACCGAGAGCACCTCGCCGCCGAGCCTGCCTTCGGCGAAGCCGCGTCCGAGCCCCCGGGTGCGGGCGAGCTCGTCGACGGTGCTGGGTGCATGCGCGGCGATCTCGAGCAGCGCCTCGTCGCGAATAATGCGGCTGCGCGGCAGATTGCGCTGCTGCGCTGCGGTCTCGCGCCAAGCCGCCAATTCGTGCACCAGAGCCAGCATCCGGCGATTGTTGCTCCGCACCTTGAGACGCTTCCAGGCGTTCGCGGGATCGAGCCGATAGGTCGCCGGATCGTTGAGCACCGCCATTTCCTCGTCGAGCCAGGCGTGGCGGCCGCTGCTGTCGAGCTGTGCCGATAGTTTGTCGTACACAATCCGGAGGTGCGCGACGTCGGCGATCGCGTATTTGAGCTGCCGCTCGGTGAGCGGCCGATGTGCCCAATCGGTGAAGCGCGATGTCTTGTCGACGTGGGCGCCTGCCAGCTTGGCCGCAAGCGTCTCGTAGCTCGCCGAGTCGCCGAAGCCGCAGACCATCGCTGCCACCTGGGTGTCGAAGATCGGCGTCGGCACGGCGCCGGTCGCATTGTAGAAAATCTCGATGTCCTGACGGGCGGCATGGAACACCTTGAGGATGGCCGGATCGCGCATCAACGCGTGAAGCGGCGCGAGATCCATGCCCTGAGCCAGGGGATCGACGGCGACGGCGGCCTCCGGGCTGGCAAGCTGAACGAGGCACAGCTGTGGCCAATAGGTTTTGTCGCGCATGAACTCGGTGTCGACGGTGACGTAGGGCGCGCCCGCGAGGCTGCGGCAAAACCCCTCGAGTGCGGCGCGGTCGGTGATCAGAACGGTCATCCCGCCTTCATACACCGAATCGCTAGGCGCCAGAAACCGCGAAGGACGCGCGCCTTGACAAAAAGCCCGGTCCCGTGCGCTTTTCGCCTCGCTCGCGCGAGGAATGGATCGA
>DATLUT010000091.1:0-5659 GCA_035532975.1 Allostellaceae bacterium | reverse complement strand
CGCCTTGGCCTGGCGCGGCTGCTCGCGTCGCCTGCTGCGCTCTGGCTGCTCGACGAACCCACCACGGGTCTCGACGCGGAGTCGATCGAGATTCTGCTCACCGTCATCGCCGAGCACCGCCGCGACGGCGGCTGCGTCGCGGTGGCGACCCACGCCGTCATGCCGCTGCCGGCAGCGCAGGCGGTCTCGCTGGCGCCGCACGCGACCGGGAGACAAGCGTGAGCGCCTTCACCGCACTGCTGACGCGCGATCTCCGTCTCGCCTTCCGCCAGGGCGGCGACGTCGCCAACGTCGTCGCCTTCTTCGCGCTCGCCGTCATCCTGTTCCCGTTCGGCGTCGGCCCCGATCCCGATCTGCTGGCGCGCATCTCGGCGGGCGTGCTGTGGGTAACGGCGTTGCTCGCGGCGCTGCTCTCGCTCGAGCGGCTCTTCGAGGCGGACTACCACGATGGCAGCCTCGAGGCGCTGTCGCTCATGCCGGTGCCGCTCGAGATTCAGGTGCTGGCGAAATGCACGGCGCATTGGCTCACGACCGGCTTGCCGCTGACCATCGTCGCGCCGGTGCTGGCGCTGGTGCTACATTTCGACGTGGCGGGCTATCCCGCGCTGATAGCAGCGCTGCTGCTCGGCACGCCGGTGCTGAGTCTGATCGGCGCCATCGGCGCGGCGCTGACGCTGGGCGCGCGGCGCGCCGGCGTGCTGCTGTCGCTGCTGGTGCTGCCGCTCTATATTCCGGTGTTGATCTTCGGCGTCGCCGCCAGCGAGGCGGCGGCGCTGGGGCTTCAGTCGCGGCCCCATTTGCTGCTGCTGGCGGCGCTGTTGGCGACGTCGCTCGCGCTGGCCCCGTGGGCGGCGGCGGCGGCCTTGCGTCAAGCGCTCGAATAGCAGAGAAACCGTCGATGCTTCGTTTCGCCAATCCCGCCCGGTTCATGCGTCTGTCGGCCGTCCTTCTGCCATGGTGCGCGGCGGCGGCCGCCGTGTTCGTCGCGATCGGACTCTACGGCGCGCTGTTCGTCGCGCCGCCCGACTATCAGCAGGGCGAGGCGGTGAAGATCATGTACGTCCACGTGCCGTCGGCGTGGATGGCGAGCCTAATCTATGCGGTGATGGCGCTCGCCAGCGCGGTCGCGCTGATCTGGCGGCACCCTGTGGCGCATATCGCCGCCGAGAGCGCGGCGCCGATCGGCGCGGGTTTCACCTTCGTCTGCCTGGTGAGCGGCTCGCTCTGGGGCGAGCCGATGTGGGGCACGTGGTGGGTGTGGGACGCACGCCTCACTTCGGTGCTGGTGCTATTCTTCCTCTATCTGGGATTCATCGCCCTCGCCAACGCCTTCGACGACCGTACGCGCGGCTCGCGTGCGGCGGCGATTCTCGCCATCGTCGGCGTCATCAACCTGCCGATCATCAAATTCTCGGTCGACTGGTGGAACACGCTGCATCAGAAGGCGAGCGTCTTCGTCATGGGCGGCCCGACCATCGCGACGTCGATGCTGTGGCCGCTGCTGGTGATGGCGACGGGCTTCCTTTTCTTCTTCGCGACGCTGCTGATGCTGCGCATGCGCGCTGCGTTGTTGCGCGCCAAGGTGCGGGCGCTCCGCTTCGGCATGTGATGGAAAAGTTTCTTGCCATGGGCGGTTATGCCCGTTTTGTCTGGCCGGCCTATGGCGTGGCGGTGGTGGTGCTGATTGGATTGCTGGTGCAGAGCATGGCGAGCTATCGCCGGGCGCAACGCGAACTGGACGCCGAGGAGCGGCGATGACGCGCAAGCGGCGGCGGCTCTATTTCGTGATCGGCGGACTGGCGCTGCTCGGCCTGGCGGTCGGCCTGACGCTGTCGGCGCTCAACGACAACCTGGTTTTCTTCTACGGTCCGTCGGATCTCGCTGCGAAGCACATCCCGCCCGGCCGGCTGGTGCGCCTCGGCGGCCTGGTCGCGGGCGGCAGCTATAAGCACGAAGCCAACGGCTCGACCATCGATTTCATCGTCACCGACGGCAAGACGTCGGTGCCGGTGACCTATAGCGGCACCATCCCCGACCTGTTCCGTGAGGGTCAGGGCGTTGTGGTCGAAGGCCGGCTGGCGGCCAACGGCACCTTCATGGCCAGCACCCTGCTCGCCAAGCACGACGAACGCTACATGCCGCCCGAAGTGGTCGATGCGCTGAAGAAAGCCGGCCGCTGGCAAGAGGGCGAGAACGGCAAAGCTGTGCCGCCTGCGGCACCGGCCAGCGCCGGCGGGGCGACGCAATGATCATCGAGCTTGGCCATTTCGCGCTCATCCTGGCGCTCGCCGTCGCAATGCTGCAGGCGGGCCTGTCGCTGACCGGCGCCGCGCGCAGCGATCCCAACCTGATGGCGGCGGGACGACTGGCGGCGCTGGCGCAGTTTGCGCTCATCGCGCTCGCCTTCGCGACGCTGATCCACGCCTATTTCGTCTCGGACTTCTCGGTCGCCAACGTCGCCGAGAACAGCAGCACCACCAAGCCGCTGCTCTACAAGCTCACCAGCGTCTGGGGCAACCACGAGGGCTCGATGGTGCTATGGGTGCTGATCCTGGCGCTCTATGGCGCGGCGGTCGCGTGGTTCGGCGACGCCATGCCGCCGCGGCTCTGCGCGCGCGTGCTCGGCGTCAAGGCGCTGATCGCGATCGGCTTCCTGGTGTTCATCCTGCTGACCTCGAACCCGTTCCTGCGTCTGTCGCCGGCGGCCGAGAACGGCATGGGCCTCAACCCGATCCTGCAGGACCCCGGCCTCGCCTTCCATCCGCCCTTCCTCTACCTCGGATACGTCGGCAACTCGGTCGCCTTCGCCTTCGCCGTCGCCGCGCTGATCGAAGGCCGCGTCGACGCCGCCTGGGCGCGCTGGGTGCGGCCGTGGACCCTGGCGTCGTGGTGCTGCCTGACGCTCGGCATCGCGATGGGCAGCTGGTGGGCCTATTACACCCTCGGCTGGGGCGGCTGGTGGTTCTGGGATCCGGTCGAGAACGCCTCGCTGATGCCGTGGCTCGCCGGCACGGCGCTGCTTCATTCGGCGATCGTGGTCGAGCGCCGCGACACGCTCAAGAGCTGGACGGTCCTGCTCGCGATCCTGACCTTCTCGCTGTCGCTGGTCGGCACGTTCCTGGTGCGCTCCGGCGTGCTGACTTCGGTCCATGCCTTCGCGCTCGATCCGCGCCGCGGCGTCTTCATCCTGGTGCTTTTGTTCATCGCCATCGGCGGCTCGCTCGCGCTCTATGCCTGGCGCGCGCCGGCGCTCGAGCCGGGCGGCATCTTCGCGCCGGTCTCGCGCGAGGGCGCGCTGCTGCTCAACAATCTGATCCTGGCGAGCTGCTGCGCGACCGTATTCATCGGCACGCTCTATCCGCTGTTCCTCGATGCGGTCGGCGGACCGAAACTGTCGGTCGGCTATCCGTTCTTCGACCGCACCTTTGTGCCGCTGATGATTCCGCTGTTGATCGCGATCGGCATCGGTCCGCTGCTGGCGTGGAAGCGCGGCGACCTGCTGGGCGCGCTGCAGCGGCTGTGGGCGGCGTTCGCCGCCGTCATCGTCGCGATGCTGATCGCGCTCTATCTGAGCCATGGCGGCCCGGTGCTGTCGGTGCTCGGCATTGGCCTCGCCGCCTGGATGGGCGCGGCGGCGCTGGTCGAGTTCGCGGATCGCGTGCGGCTCTTCCGCGCGCCGTGGGCCGAGGTTGCGCGCCGCGCCCTCACCCAGCCGCGCGCCTCCTATGGCATGACGCTGGCGCATTTCGGCCTGGCGGTCACGGTCGCCGGCATCGCCGCTTCCGGCTTCCAGCAGCAGAGCATCGCGCTCGTCCATCTCGGCGACGCGCTGCCGGTGGCGGGCTACACCCTGCGCTTCGACGGCATCGGCAAGCACGAGGGCGTGAACTACACCGCCGACCGCGCCGAGTTCACGCTGCTCAGCGGCAGCCGCGTCGTCGGCCAGCTTGCGCCCGAACGGCGCTTCTTTCCGCTGCAGCAGCAGACGGTGAGCAAGACCGCGATCCATACCAATTTCTTCGCCGATTTCTACCTGGCGCTGGGTGATCCCGATGGCAAGGGCGGCTGGGCGGTGCGCGCCTATTGGAAGCCGCTGGTGCCGTTCATCTGGATCGGCGGCGTGATCATGGCGTTCGGCGGCGCGGTGAGTCTGAGCGACCGGCGGTGGCGGGTCGGTATCGCGGCGCGTCGCGCCGTCAAAGGCGCGCTGCCCGCCGGCCGGAGTCGCGCGTGACCTGGCGCCGCGCGCTCTACTTCCTGCCGCTGGTGGCCTTCCTGGCGCTCGCCGCCTATTTCCTGCGCGGCCTCGCACCCGGCTATGACCCGCAGGTCCTGCCCTCCGTGCTGATCGACAAGCCGGCGCCAACCTTCGATCTCGCCGGGCTCAAGAGCGCCACGCCGCTGACCAATCGCGATTTCGCCGGCGAGATCGTGTTCGTCAATTTCTTCGCGTCGTGGTGCGCGCCCTGCCGCGGGGAGAGCCCGGTGCTGATGGATTTGTCCCGGCGCAACGTCATCCAGCTCTACGGCATCGATTACAAGGACAAGCCCGAGGACGCCATCAAGTTCCTGCAGGAATTCGGCGACCCCTATCGCCGCATCGGCGTCGATGAGAGCGGCCGCACGGCGATCAATTTCGGCGTCTATGGCGTGCCCGAGACCTATGCCATCGACCGCGCCGGCCGCATTCGCTGGCGCCATGTCGGCCCGCTAACGACGCAGGTGGTGCAGACGGAAATCATGCCCCTGCTCAAGCGACTGGGCGCGTCTTGATCCGCGTCCTCGCCGCGGCGGCGATCCTCCTCGGCCTTGCGCATGCCGCGCTCGCGGTCGAGCCGAGCGAGATGTTGCCCGACCCCAAGCTCGAGATGCGCGCCGAAGCGATCGGCAAGCAGCTGCGCTGCCTGGTCTGCCAGAATGAGTCGATCGAGGATTCGGGCGCCGACCTCGCCCATGACCTGCGCGTGATCATCCGCGACCGGCTGAAAGCCGGCGACACCGATGCCCAGGCGATCAAATACGTCGTCGACCGCTACGGCGATTTCGTCCTGTTGAAGCCGCCAGTCGAGCCGGCGACGTACCTGCTCTGGTTCTCGCCGTTCGCGATCCTAGCGATCGGAGCCGCGGGCGCCTGGCTCTATATTCGCCGCCGGCCGGCGCCGCCAGACGAGCCGCTCGACCTCAACCAGCGCCGCAAGCTCGAGCGCCTGCTGCTCGACGATCAATGATCTTCGCGCTCGTCTTGCTGTTCATCACGCTCGCGGTGCTCGGCACCGTGCTCTCGCCGCTGTGGCAGCGCGGCGGCCGCATGCTGACGCGCGGCCGCTACGACCGCGCGGTCTATCGCGACCAGCTCACCGAGATCGAGCGCGACGTCGCCCGGGGCATCGTCCGGCCCGACGACGCAGCGGCGGCGCGACGCGAGATCGAACGACGCATCCTCGCCGCGGCGGACGAGGCCGAGGCGACGACGCCGAGCGCGCCGAAGCGCGGCCTTGCCGCGATCCTGGGCGTCGTCGCAGCGGCTTTCGCGCTCACGGTTTACCTCGCGCTCGGTGCGCCCGGCCTGCCCGATCTGCCGTTCGCCAACCGGACCTCGCCGGCGGCGCAGCGGGCGATGATCGAGGACATGGTGGCCGGCCTCGCGACCAAGCTGAAG
>DATLUT010000090.1:0-2282 GCA_035532975.1 Allostellaceae bacterium | reverse complement strand
CCTGTCATCGTCGCATCGTTACGGGCCGATTAACCACGACGCATGCTGCCTCTTGACGGATCGGGCGATACCGGCGAGCCTGCGGCCGCTCGTTAGCATTGTCCCGGGTAGGCGGTGCCGGAGGGCCTGCCCCGATCTCTGAGCCACCGGGAGGCGGTCGAGCATGGCAGCAGTTGCTGTATCCAGGGATTCCAAACTCACCGCGCTTGCGGCGCTGGTGAATCAACACGACCGCGACCGGTTCGTGACCGCGCTATTTGCGCCCGAGCATCACCGCGAAAACCTGTTCGCGCTCTACGCCTTCAATTACGAGCTGGCGAAGGTGCGCGAGACGGTGCGCGAGCCCATGATGGGCCGCGTCCGGTTGCAATGGTGGCGCGATACGATCGCCGAAATCGTCGCCGGGAAATCGCCGCGCCAGCACGAAGTCGCCGAACCGCTGGCGCGCGTCATTCGCGCGCACCACCTGTCGCCGTCGGCGCTTGAACGCATGATTGCCGCGCGCGAGAAGGATCTGCTGCCCGATCCGCCGACAACGTTCGCCGAGCTCGAGGACTATGCCGACGCGACCGGCGGAGCGCTGAACGTATTGGCGCTGCACGCGCTGGCGGTGAAGGACAGCAAGGGTGCAGCCGCCGTTGCCGCGCGGCATGTCGGCGTCGGGTATGCGCTCGCAGGATTGCTGCGGTCCACGGCGTTCCATGCGCGGTTCGGCCGTTCGTTCATTCCGACCGAGCTCGATCCCGGGCGTCACGCCTTGGGGTCTAAAGCTACACCGGCGCTGTGCGACGCCGCGGCGACGATCGCCGAGGCCGCGCATGTGCGGCTCGACAAGGCGCGCGTGCTGAGCGAGGAGGCACCGGAGGCTGCCATGCCGGTCCTGCTGCCCGCGGTGCTGGCGGAGCGCTGGCTCGCTCAGATCAAGAACGCCGATTACGACCTCTTCGCGCCGCGCGCGACGCGGCCAGATCCCTGGCGCAGCGTGCGGCTGTTCGTCGCCGCGCGCCGCCGCCGCATCTGACGCGTGCGCCTCAGGCGAGCGTCGCGGTGCAGTGCGGGCAGCGCGTCGCCTTGAGGGCGATCTTCGAAATACAGTAGGGGCATTCCTTGGTGGTCGGCGAGGGCGGGACTTGGTCCGGACCGAGCTTGGCCGTCAGCCGGTTGATCTGCCGCACCAGCAGAAACACGGCGAAGGCGACAATGATGAAATTGACGATCGTGTTGACGAATTCGCCGTAGTTGAGCGTCGCGGCGCCCGCCGCCTTGGCCTGGGCGATCGAACCGAAATGCTGGCCCGAGAGGCTGACGAACAGGCTCGAGAAATCGACCCGGCCGAGCAGCAGGCCGAGCGGCGGCATCAGCACGTCGTTGACCAGCGAATTCACGATCTTGCCAAACGCGCCGCCGATGATGATGCCGATGGCGAGGTCGATGACGTTGCCCCGCATCGCGAAGTCGCGGAATTCCTTGAGCATCAATGCCTCCTCGAAATTGAAAACCTCCGCCCCAAAGGCGCATTCAACCGCGCGCAAGCTTGAGCGAAGTGCGCCGCGCACGCAAGGCGCCAAGGCGTGGTCGAGTCAGCGCAGGAGAGCGAGCGCGCTGCGGATCAGCATGTAGGCCGCAACCGCCAGAACGGTGCCGGCGAAGAGGCGCGACAGCACCGCCTTGCGCGATGACAGCGCGATGGCGGCTTTCATGCCGAGGATGCCGCCGCCGACGCCGCCAAGGATGAAGACACCGGCGATGTTCCAGGCTACCAGCCCCGCGAGCGCATAGTTCGCCGCGGTGGTGATGCCGAACACGCCGACCGAAACCAGTGAACAGCCGATGGCGTTGAGGATCGGCATGCCGCTGCCCAGCATGATTCCGGGCACGATCAGGAAGCCACCGCCGATGCCGAAGAAACCGGAAATGCCGCCGGTGAGGGTACCGATGCCGACGAGGCGGCCGGCGATGCGCGGATTGATGCGCACGGTGGCGTCGCCGGACGCCATGCGCGGCCTGAGCATCGCCAATCCGACCGCGACCATGGCAAGGGCAAACAGCACCAGGAGCACGTTGCCGTTCGTCAGCCTGCCGAGAGTCGAGCCGATTGCCGCACCGACCGCCCCCGAGCCGGCAAAGACGGTCGCGCAGCCCCATTTGACCGTGCCGCTGCGCCAATGGCCGATGACGTTGGCAAAGGCATTGACCGCAACCGCGAGTGCGCTGGTGCCGATGGCGACGTGCGGATCGCTCACGCCGACGACGTAGAGCAGCAGCGGCACTGCGAGGATCGA
>DATLUT010000089.1:0-2393 GCA_035532975.1 Allostellaceae bacterium | reverse complement strand
GCGAGGTCGCCTTCCAGGGCGGCACGCAGCCATTTTCCCGTGCGCACAAGCCCGCCGAACGTAAAAACATGCAATCCGGCGACGCCGTATCCGGCAAGGTCGGTCGCGGCAAGGTCGCGCATGACCTTGTCCGGCCCCGCTTCGATGAGCAGGCGGGCGATCGAGGTTTGCCCACCGACGAGTTTGACCAGCGAGTTGCCGATACCACAGCGCACCGCGAACTTCGCCAACGTGGCAATGCTGGCCGGGCCGGCGAGACCGATACGTACGGGTGCGTCGACGCCGATGGTGCGTATGCGTTCCAGCCAATCGATGATCGGCGCGGCTTCGAAACAGAACTGCGCCACGATATAGGGCGTGATGTCGTCGCGGCGCAGCAGGCGAAGCTTGGCATCGAGCGCCGCATCGAGGGTCGCCGTGGCGATCTTCGGATGGCCTTCAGGATAGCCCGCGACGCCGACGGTACGGATGCCGCGCTTTGCCAGCAGGCCGGTCTCGATCAGCTCGAGGCTCGAATGAAAAGGACCGGTCGGCCGCTCGATGTCGCCGGCGACGATGAGCGCCTGCTCGACACCGGCGCCGACCGCGCGCACCAGGAAGTCATCGAACTGAGTCAGGCTGGCGAGGTAGCGCGCGGCGATATGGGGCACCGGATGAAATCCGGCCCGCTTCAGGCGTGCAGCCGCCTGGACGACCTCATGATACGAATCATTGGGCGCAAAATTGATGTAGACCGCCGTGCCGGGCGCAAGAAAACCGCGACAAAGTTGCTCGCCGCCTCGCTCGCGTACCGACAACTCGATCGAAACGTCGCGCAGCAGATCGGCGGCGCGTCGTGGGCGATCGGGCGGCGACGATGCGCGGGCCCTTGATTCTTCGATGCGGGGCCCCGGCGTCATCCTGAATCTCGCTTGCGCGAGATGATGTAGGATTCGTCCCAAAACCAAAGGCCGCCGTGCTTCTGCAGCACTTCGCGCGTCGCATCGAGGTAGGCGGTGCTGCCGATGACCTCGGACAACCGATGGTCCTCGATTTGCGCTACGTAAATCGCCGCGTTCCAGGCTGCGAACAGCGTCGAAGTGCCGATCGATTCGCTGATCTCGCTTGGCAGCGTATGCATTGCGTACCGGAAGATCGATCGCGTATCGGCGTAGGCGTTGAAGTTCAGGTCGCGCCCGACATTTCCGAGCTCGGCCTTGACTGCGCGCAGCAGCTGGTGGCGGTCGTGCAGGAACGGATTTTCGCCCGGCCAAATCTTCTGGATGATCTCGAGACCCGGATCGTTGCCGTGCGAATGGATTCCGATGAGGCGACCGCCGGGTGCCAAGGCACGCGCCAGCGGCGCGATCACCTTTTGCGCCTTGAACTCGAGCGGCGCGCGGGCGCGATAGGGCTGCGAGGCAATGACCAGGTCGTAATCGGCGCGGGTCGTACCGCGACGCGGCCGCAGCGGGTCGAGCAGAAACTTGTAATCGTCGCGGTAGATCACCAGGACGACCGGCTTTTCGTAGATCGGGTTGCCGGAAACCTTGCTGACCTTGGCGCGCCAGTTCTGGTTGAGAAAGGATTGCAGCTGGGTGATCTGCTGCTCGAATTCATGCGAGGTGCTGCCTACCAGGCCGACCTCGTGCCACACCAAGCTGGTCGCGGCGGTAACGGAGTTGGGCGTGAGCCACGGCGCCTCGGAATAGTACATGTTGGTCAGGACCATGACCGTCGCCGGATGCTCGTAGAACCGATCCGGCATCTTCTCGAGCGTAAGGCGCACGTCCTCGAGACTGATCTCCTTGCCGACGATGTAGAGCGGCGTCGTCGAAAAACGGTTGTGCAGCGAGCGCATGACGCGCGACAGGACGGTGCCGTCACCCATGCCGGCATCGAAGACGCGAATGCCCGGCGGCCGGGGGTGGATGTTGGCAAGCTCCATACTGACGCGCTCGGCGACCGTCCATTTCTCGCCGCAGGTATTGACGAAGAGCAGGTATTTCTGCCGGTTGTCGTAGAAGCGGAAGTTTTTGTCGGCCTTGCCCTTATCGCCGGCGTCGGCGAGGACGGGCGGCATCGGCCTTGCCAGGGGCGGCGAGGTGGTCACCGGCGCTGGCGCCGCCACGGCTGCGGCACGCACGCGCGCGGCGTCCGGCTTGTGCCGCACCATGAAATCCCGGACTCGCTCGACGGTCTCGACCGTCACGCGGCCGCCGAAGCGCAACCGGCTGACCAGCTTGCCGTCATTGACCGCAAGCCGGCCGAAAGTCGACTCCGCCATGCCGACGTGGCGGCAATACCCCGAAATCTCGTGCAACAGCGATTGGCTATCCATGCGTGTCCATCCCGGGCGCGCGGGGCGCGCGCTTGTTGCTTTGCGCTGATTCCAATCGCGCCCTGGGCACCGG
>DATLUT010000088.1:0-4648 GCA_035532975.1 Allostellaceae bacterium | reverse complement strand
AACGCGTCGGCCTCCGGCTGCTGCCAGTGGCGATAGACCGGCTGGGCGAGCGGCGCGGTGACGTTGACCGAGGCCGAGATCGTGCCGACGCCGCCGGCGCGCAGATTGTTCAGCAGATACTGCTCGCTGCCGGAGAACACGCCGAAGCCGGGAAATTCCTTGAGCAGCGCGGCGGAGAAATTCCAGTCGCCGCCGCTGTCCTTGAGGCCGGCGATGGTGTCGCCGAAGGCGCGCTTCAGGCGGTGGATCAGCGCTGGCGCGATCCCAACCGCCGACAGCTGCGGGAAGTGGTAGAGGTAGAGCCGCAGTCGCGGATCGGCGACGCGCTCGATCGCGGCGGCGAAGAAGTTGTAGAGGCCATCCTCGCTCGGATTCTTGTAGTAGAATGGCGGCAGCATCAGCACGCCGCCGGCGCCGGCATTGGTGGCTTCGCGCGCGAGCTGCACCGCATCGGCGAGCGCGCAGGAGCCCGCGCCGACGATGCACCGCTCGATCGGCAGCTTGGTCTGCGTCGCCTCGATGATGCGCATGCGCTGCTTCAGCGACAGCGAGTTCGCTTCGCCGGTGGTGCCGAGCGGCGCCAAGCCATCGCAGCCATTGGCGAGCAGCCAGCGGCCGTGGTTGACGAAGGCGCCCAGATCGGGCTCAAGGTCGGCATTGAGCGGCGTCAGGATCGCGGCATAGACGCCGCGGGGGTTCTTGGCCATGGGTCCTCGCTGGTTACGGGGCATTTTACGCGTCAAAGCGGCGAAAATAAATCCCGGCTCTCGCGGCTCCATGGCGCTTGTTCTATGCTGGCCGCCGGAGAAAATCGATGCAAAGCCGCTGGAATGACGACGAAGCCGAAGCGCTGGTCGGGCGCTATGCCCAACAGGGCGTCGCCCCCGACCTGGCGCTGCGCGTCTATTCGTCGCGGCTGCTCGGCCAGGATCCGAAGCTGGTGCTGCACGGCGGCGGCAACACCTCGGTCAAGCTGCGCGTGCTCGACCTGCTCGGCGAGGAAGTCGACGCGCTCTGCGTCAAGGGCAGCGGCTGGGACATGGCGAACATCGAGCCCGCCGGCCTGCCCGCCGTGCGCCTAGCGCCGCTCCTCAAGCTGCGCGCCCTAGACCACCTCGCGGACGACGACATGGTGCGCGTCCAGCGCGCCAACCTACTCGATCCCGGCGCGCCCAATCCGTCGGTCGAGACGCTGCTGCACGCTTTCCTGCCGAGCAAGTTCGTCGATCATACGCACGCCAACGCGGTCTTGAGCCTCATCGATCAACCCGACGGCGAAAAGATCTGCCGCGAGGTCTATGACGGCCGCTTCGGCATCGTGCCCTATGTCATGCCGGGCTTCGATCTCGCCAAGAAAGCCGCGCGCATCTTCGAGCTCGATCCGCGCGTCGAAGGTCTGATCCTGATGAAGCACGGCATCTTCACCGTCGGCGCCGATGCACGCGAGGCCTATGAGCGCATGATCGCCGCGGTGAGCGCCGCCGAGGCGCACATCCAGAAGAAGGGCACGCGCCGCGTCTTCCCGGCGATCACGCTGCCGCAGCGGGTCGCCAGCGTCGCCGACGTCGCGCCGATCCTGCGCGGCGCCTGCGCCGTCAAGGATGAGCGCATCGAGGGCGCCTACCGCCGCTTGATCCTCGAACTCCGCTCGTCGCCGGCGATCCTCGCCTATGTCAACGGCCGCGAGGTCATGCGCTACTCCCAGACGGGCGTGGTGACGCCCGATCACACCATCCGCACCAAGAACGTGCCGCTGCTGGTGCCGGCGCCGGACGCGGCCAATCTCGCGCAATTCCACAAGGACGTCTTCGCCGCCGCCAAGGGATTCATCGAGCGGTATCGCGCCTATTTCGCGCGCAACAACGCGCGCAGCGATCCGCCCAAGCGCGCGCTCGATCCCCTGCCGCGCGTCGCGCTGGTCCCCGGGCTCGGGCTTTTCGGCATGGGCCGCACCCGCCGCGACGCGATCGTCGCCGCCGACATCGCCGAGAACGCGATCACCGTGATCACCGATGCCGAGGCGCTCGGCCGCTTCGAATCGCTGCCCGAGAACAAGCTCTTCGAGATGGAATACTGGTCGCTCGAGCAGGCCAAGCTCGGCACGGCGGTGGAGAAGCCGCTCGCCGGCCAGATCGCACTGATCACTGGCGCCGCCGGCGCCATCGGCACGGCGACCGCGCGCGCCTTCCGCGCCGCAGGCGCCGAACTCGCGTTGCTCGATCGCGACCGGAAAGCTATCGAAGCGCTGGCACAATCGCTCGACGCACTCGGTCTCGAATGCGACGTGACCGACGACGGCGCGGTGCAGGCGGCGTTCGCGCAATGCTGCGCCAAGCTCGGCGGCGTCGACATCGTCGTCTCGAACGCCGGCGCGGCGTGGCAGGGCGCCATCGGCGACGTCGACGACAAGGTGCTGCGCCAAAGCTTCGAGCTCAATTTCTTCGCCCATCAGCGGGTGGCGCGCACGGCGGTCAAGGTGATGCGCGCCCAGGGCTTCGGCGGCGCGTTGCTGTTCAACGTCTCGAAGCAGGCGGTCAATCCCGGCGCCGAGTTCGGCCCCTATGGCCTGCCCAAGGCGGCGACGCTGCTGCTGGTGCGCCAATACGCGCTCGAATGCGGCAAGGACGGCATCCGCGCCAACGCGGTCAACGCCGACCGGGTGCGCAGCGGCCTACTGACCAAGGACATGATCGCCTCGCGCGCGCTCGCCCGCGGCGTCAGCGAGCAGGATTACATGCGCGGCAATCTGCTGGGCCGCGAGGTCACCGCCGAGGACGTGGCGGCCGCGTTCCTCTATCACGCGACCGCGCTCAAGACGACCGGCGACGTCACCACCGTCGACGGCGGCAACATCGCCGCAGCGCTGCGCTAGCACCGTCGCCAGGTCTTACAGCCGCCAGCCGGCCGTCAGGTTAATACGTTGAAAATCCTAGGATTTCGTCCGCGGCACGAGCTTTGCTCTGTAGAGGGCGAGGCCCCGCCCCGCAGAGTTTGACGATCCAGTTTGGGCGGCCCGAGGACGGAAAGACGGCGCCCGCCAAGAGGCGCCGCTTTCTTTTTTGGGCTAGGCTCGGCGCCGTGATCCGCGCCGCGCTCAAGCCGCAAGCCGAGACGCTCGACAACCTGCTTGCCGAACTGCGCGGCTGCCGCGTCTGCGCCGCGCATCTGCCTTTGGGGCCGCGGCCGGTGATGCGCGGTCTGCCGTCGGCACGCCTTCTCATCATCAGCCAGGCACCGGGCACCCGCGTGCACGAGACCGGCCTCTCGTTCAACGACCGCAGCGGCGACCGGCTGCGCGACTGGCTCGGCATCGATCAGACGACGTTCTACGACGAGCGCCGCGTCGCCATCATGCCGATGGGCTTCTGCTATCCCGGCCGTGATGCCAAGGGCGGCGATCTGCCGCCGCGGCCGGAATGCGCGCCGCTCTGGCACGCGCGCGTGCTGGCGCATTGGTCCGCGGTCGAATTGACGCTCTTGGTCGGTTCCTATGCGATCGATTACTACCTGCCGCAGGCGAAGCGGCAGAGCATGACCGAGACGGTGAGGGCTTGGCGCGATGCGCCGACAGGCGTCCTGCCGCTGCCGCATCCGTCGTGGCGCACGACCTTCTGGCAGGAGAAGAATCCATGGTTCCGGCGTCGGCTGGTGCCGGAATTGCGTCGGCGCGTCGCCGCGCTGGTCTAGCTGCGGCTCGTCGCGGTGACGATCCAAATCGCCGCGCCGAGCGGCACGGCATCGCCCTTGACGTGCGGCGCCAGCGTCTCGCGCATCGCCGCCGCGACCTTGGCGCGAATTTCGGCGCTCTGGCCCCGGACGGCGCGGCTGGTTGGACCGAGCTCGACCACGTTCGCCACGGCCGCATCGAGGCCGCGCCCGCCCGCGAGATCGAATTCGAGGTCGACCGGCGTCAGCGCGATATCGGCAAAGCCGGCGGCACCCAGGATGCGCCGCACGCGTGTCTCGTCGGCGAAGGAGAACGGGCCCGGATCTTCGGGTCCGAGCTTGGGCGTGGGCGGCACGAAGCGATAGGCGGCAGCGAGCGGCGTCATCGCCCAGGGGTTGTCGCGCGGCGCGCGGAAACAGCTGAAGGCGAGGCGGCCGCCGGGCGTCAAAGCGGTGCGCAGATTGGCGAAGGCACGCGCCGGCTCGGCGAAGAACATGACACCGTGGCGCGAGAACAGCAGGTCGAACGCGCCGCGCGGAAAGGCATGGTCCGTCACGTCGGCGCGCACGAATTCGAGCGGCGCGCCCTGCGGCGCATGTTTGCGCGCCAGCGCCAGCATCGCGGCGGAGACGTCGACGCCGAGCACGCGCCCCTGTGGCCCGACAATTCGTGCCAAAGCGACCGTCGTCGTGCCGCAGCCGCAGCCGACATCGACGACACGCTCGCTCGGGTGCACCGCCGCGAACTTGAACAGCGCCTCGGCCACCGATGCGAATTGCCGGTCGCCGAATTCCTGATTGCGCGCCCATTGCTCGCCGCCGGAACCGCTCCAATACGCAAGATCGGGAATGCCAAGATCGCTCATCCGTTTTCCGCCTCAATCCGCTCCATGTCGGCATCGGAGAAGCCGAAATGATGGCCGATCTCGTGGATCAGAACGTGGCGCACGACCCGGTAGAGGTCGTCGCCGGTCTCGCACCA
>DATLUT010000087.1:0-6806 GCA_035532975.1 Allostellaceae bacterium | reverse complement strand
GACGGCTGCACGGTGCGGCTCGATCCCGGCGGCAGCGTCACCTGCGCAACCGGTGTCACCGAGCAGGGCCAGGGCACCGAGACCATGGTGGCGCAGATCGTCGCTGGGACGCTCGGTTTGACCCTGGACAAGGTCCGCGTCGTCACCGGCGACACCGAGCGGACGCCGTACGGTGGCGGAACCTGGGCGTCGCGCGGCTGCGGCATTGGCGGCGAAGCGGCGCTACAGGGCGCGCGTGCTTTGAAGGCGAATATCCTGGCGCTCGCCGGCGCGATGCTCCAGGCCGAGCCCGCCGCGCTCGATCTCGCCGGCGGCTGGGTGGTTGATCGCGCCGGCAATCGCCGCATCGGCCTCGACGAGGTTGGCCGCGCCGCCTATTTCCGCGGCGACACGCTGCCGCCCGGGGTCCAGCCGGAACTGGTGGCGACGCGCCACTACATGCCGCGGCAATATCCCTTCGCGTTCACCAATGGCGCGCAGGCCTCATATCTCGAACTCGATATCGAAACCGGCTTCGTCAAACTCTTGAAGCACTGGGTGGTCGAAGATTGCGGCCGCGTGGTCAATCCGCTGCTGGTCGAGGAGCAGATCCGCGGCGGCGTTGTCCAAGGCATCGGCGGCGCGCTGTTCGAGGAATGCATCTACGACGAGCGCGGTCAACTGTTGAACGGCACGCTCGCCGACTATCTCGTGCCGATGGCCGGCGAGATGCCCGACATCGTGGTCGAGCATATCGAGACGCCGACCGCCGAATCCGCGCTCGGCGCCAAGGGCACGGGCGAGGCGGGCACCGGCGGCGCGCCGGCGGCGGTGATGAACGCGGTGAACGATGCATTGGCGCCGTTCAAGGTGCGCGTCACCAGTCAGCCGATCTCGCCTCGGCGCGTGCTCGAGGCCCTCGGCAAAGCCTGACCAAAGCCAAAACGGATAAGGCTCAGAACAAAGACTCGCGAATCCGGTTGACGATCCTATTGATCATCTGAACAATAGCGCCAGATGGCTAGGCAGGGCGCATGAACCTCAGCTCTTTCCTGATGCCGCTCGATCCTGCGCACCCGAATTCGATGCGACCGACGGCAACGGTCGCGCGCCACCGTGGCGTGCGGGAGTGCGCGGTGACAGTCGGCGCCGTATGCGACATCGACCGTTTGGCGAACTGGGTCGCCCACGCGCACCCGGCGTTCCACGCGGGCCTCGGCGATTTCGGCGCACGGCTCTATGTCGGCTGCGACTGGATCGACAACGATATTGGCCAGCCCTCGATGGAGCTGATGGCGATTGAGGTCGCTCCCCGCGTCGACGCGGCGATGTGCGGCGAAGCCGCGGAATGAGAGGTTGCGCCGGCCAGCGAAACATCACTATTCTTCGTAGGGATAAGGCCGGCGGGGCCAAAAACCGTAAAAAAGCCCGCGAAATCAGCCCGTAAACACAATGCGCACCGCGCACGCAACGCGGCGCCGAAAGCCAGGGAGGAGTCCAGAAGCCATGCGTGTCAATCGCCGCAAATTTCTCGCCGGCACGGCCGCGATCGCCGGTGCCGCCGCGTTTCCCATGCCGTCGATCGCCCAGACCAAGTCGATCAAGATCGGCCTCCTCGCCGATAAATCCGGGCCGCTCGCCGAGGGCGGCATCCAGATGGAGCAGGGGATCACGGCATTCCTCAAAGACAGGAAATTCACGCTCGCCGGCCACAAGATCGACTTCATCGTCGCCGATACCGGCAGCAGCCCGGCGCAGACCAAGACCAAGGCGCAGGAGTTGGTCGAGCGCGACAGCGTCAACTTTATCGTCGGCCCGCTGGCGGCGTTCGAGATGTTCGCGATCTCCGACTACGTGATCCAGCACAAGATGCCGACGCTCTGCCTCGCCGGCGCCGACGACCTGACGCAGCGCAAGCCCAATCCGTTCCTGCTGCGTGTCTCAGCCACCTCGTCGCAGGCGATGCACGTGATGGGTGACTATGCTCGCAAGAAGATGGGCCTCAAGCGGGTGATCACCCTCGATTCGGATTTCGCCTTCGGTTACGAGCAGGAAGACGGCTTCCAGCAGGTTTTCGAGGATCGCGGCGGCTGCGTCGTGAAGAAGTTGTGGGCGCCGCTCGGCGCGCCCGACTTCACGCCCTATCTGGCGCAGATCCAGGATTGCGACGGCATCTGCCAGGGCTTCGCCGGCGCCGCGCCGGTCAAATTCATGAAACAGTACGCGGATTTCGGACTGAAGCTGCCGGTCTGCGGCGGCGAGACCGCGGGTGACGACGCGCTGCTGCCGCATTTCGGCGACAACGCCATCGGCCTGGTCAGCGCCTGCCCCTACACCATCGACTACAAGGGCGAGGCGAACGAGAAATTCAAGGCGTTGATGAAGAAAGACTACGACGTCGTCGCCGGCTTCTACGCCGCCTCGCTCTACATCGACGGCATGGTGATCGAAGCGGGGCTCAAGGCGCTGCACGGCGACGTGTCGAATCCGGAACGGACAATGAAGGCGTTGCGGGCGGTCAACCTCAAGGAAACGCCGCGCGGGCCTGTACGCTTCGACAAGTTCGGCAACGTCATCGGCGATATGTTCGTCCGCAAGATCGAGAAGGCCGGCGGCAAGCTGACCAACGTCACGCAAGAGACTTACCACGATGTAAGTCAGTTCTGGCCGTCTAACGAAGCACAATACCTCAAGCAGCCGGCCTACTCGCGCGACTGGCCGCCGGTAAAGGCCTGCAAAGCGTGACGGGTTGATCGCCGACTGACGTTCAATCCCGCCTCCGCCCGTTCGATCGACGATGGTTGGATCGGACGGGTGGGGCGCAATCCGCGGCGCAGGAACGCCGGACATGAGTATTTGGGCGGTACTGGCCATCAACAGCATCACGTTCGGTGGCCTGCTTTTTCTGTTGTCGGCCGGCTTCTCGCTGATTTTCGGGTTGATGCGGATTCCGAACCTGACGCACGGCTCGATGTTCATGCTGGGCGGCTATGTCGGCGCCAGCATGATTGTGACCTACCATCTGCCGTTCTGGCTGGCGGCGCTGATTGCGGCGCTGGCGATGGCCGTTTTCGGCGGCTTGATCGAGCGTTTTCTGTTGC
Source organism: Allostellaceae bacterium (assembly GCA_035532975.1). Taxonomy (GTDB): domain Bacteria; phylum Pseudomonadota; class Alphaproteobacteria; order ATCC43930; family CGMCC-115725; genus REEB95. The sequence continues at coordinate 3,726 of DATLUT010000087.1, read as the reverse complement.
GGCGGCTGTCGGGCTCGATCCTGGCCCAGGTGCTGGTGACGCTGGGGATCTCGTTCATCGTCGCCGATTTCTGCTTGATGGTATGGAGCGGCGATCCGATCTCGGTCGAGACGCCCTCGGCGCTGGCCGGCGGCACGCGCGCCCTCGGCCTGTTCTTTCCGACCTATCGCATCGCCATCATCCTGATCGCCGTCGTGATCGCGGCGATGCTCTGGGCATTGCTCGAGCGGACGCGGCTCGGCGCCATGATCCGCGCCGGCGTCGACGATCCCGAGATGGCGCGGGTCGTCGGCATCCGCGTCTCGCAGCTCTTCACCATCGTGTTCTGCCTCGGCGCCGCGCTCGCCGGCTTCGGCGGCCTCATGGGCGCGCCGATCCTGTCGGTCTATCCGGGCCTCGACACCGACATGCTGCCGCTGGCGCTGGTGGTCGTGATCCTGGGCGGCGTCGGCAGCCTGCTGGGCTCGCTGATCGGCAGCATCGTCATCGGCTTTCTCTATAACTTCGGTCTGGTGATGGTGCCGGAACTCGCCTATTTCGTATTGTTCCTGCCGATGGTTCTGGTGCTGGTGCTGCGGCCGCAGGGTCTCTTCGGCAGGCAGGCGCCATGACTGCGCCGCGCGTTGCGCTCGCTGCCGCGCTGGTCGCGCTCGTCACCGTGCCGTTGTGGGTCCCCGGCGACTACTACATCAGCGTCTGCAGCCAGATCCTGATCTATGCGGTCTTCGCGCTCGGCATCGACGTGTTGATCGGCTATGCCGGCCTCGTCTCGCTCGGCCATGCCGGGCTGTTCGGCCTCGCGAGCTACACCGTCGCGGTCTGCCTCGCTGCCGGCGTCGGCCATGTGGCGGCGATCGCCGCCGCATTGGTCGTCACACTGGCCGGCACCGCCGTCTTTGCCGGACTCAGCCTGCGGGCAACCGGCATCGGCTTCATCATGATCACGCTCGCGCTCGGCCAGATTATGTGGGGCCTTGCCTACCGCTGGGTCAGCATCACCGGCGGCGACAACGGCATCACAGTGCCTGGCCGGCCGGCACCGTTCGGCCTCCGGCTCGATGCGCCGTCGCATTTCTACTATGCGACGCTCGCTGTGTTCCTGCTCACGGTAGTCGCCACGTGGGTGTTCGTCCATTCGCCGTTCGGCGCGAGCCTCAAGGGCACGCGCGATCAGCCGCGGCGCATGACGGCGCTCGGCTATCATGTCTGGCTCATTCGCTTCTATGCCTGCATGTTCTCCGGATTGCTGACGACGATCGCCGGCATCCTTTTCGTCTATTACGCCGAGTTCATCAGCCCGCCCACGGTGCAGCTCACCTCGTCGGCCGAAGGTGTGTTGATGGCGATCTCCGGCGGCTCGGGCACGCTGCTGGGCCCGATCGTCGGCTCGATTCTGGTCGAGATCGTCAAGAACGTTGCCAGCGCCTATATCGCGCGCTGGAATATGATGCTCGGCGCAATCTTCGTCGCCATTGTCATCTTCATGCCGGAAGGTCTGGTGCCGGGCACGACGCGACTCGTGCGCCGTGCGCTCAAGCTGCGCGGCCCGATACCGGCGGGCGCACCAGCGCCGACCACGGCCGCCGCCGAACCGGCGCCCGGAGAGCCTGCGCCGTGACTGCGCTGTCGATCCGCAAGCTGGAGAAGTCGTTCGGCGGCCTGCGCGTGACGCGCGGCGTCGATCTCGCGATCCAGCCCGGCGAGCGCCGGCTGATCATCGGTCCCAACGGCGCCGGCAAGACCACACTCTTTAATCTGGTCACCGGCGAGCTCCGGCCCGACACTGGCTCGGTCGCGCTCTTCGACCAGGAGCTGACGCGGCTGCCGGCGCGCCGACGCGCGCATCTGGGGCTTTCGCGCACCTACCAGATCATCACGCTGTTTCCGAAGGACACGCTGCTCCGCAACGTGACGTTGTCGCTGCTGGGATTGTCGCCGCTACGCTGGAATCCGCTGCTGCGGCTCGAGCGCCAGCGCCATTTGATCGAGCAGGCGGAGCACGCGCTGGCGCGCGTCGGCCTCGGCCACTTGGCGCACCGGCCGCTCGCCGAGACCTCCTACGGCGAGCGTCGGCGCGTCGAGATCGCCATGGCGTTGGCGCAGAACCCGCGTGTCCTGTTGCTCGACGAGCCCTTCGCCGGGCTTTCGGTTGACGAGCGGCGAGACGTCAAGACGTTGCTCTTCGGCATCCCGCGCGACGTCACCATCGTCATGATCGAGCACGACATGGACGTGGCGCTCGACTTCGCCGAGCGCATCAGCGTCATGCATTTTGGCGAGGTCGTGGTCGAGGGCACGCGCGCCGAGGTTGTCGCCGATCCGCGCACCAAGGAGATTTACTTTGGCGAATGAGGTGCTCGCGCTCGGCGGCATCGACGCCTATTACGGCGACAGCCACGTGCTGCACGGCGTCTCGTTCGCCTTGGGCGAGGCGCGGCTGCTCGGGCTCCTCGGCCGCAACGGCGCCGGGAAGACGACCTGCATGAACGTGACGATGGGCGTCTTGCGGCCGCGCCACGGCACGGTGACGCTCTTCGGCCGGGGCATCGCCGGCCGCGCGCCGGAAGACATCGCCGCGCGCGGCATCGCGCTGGTGCCGCAAGGCCGGCGCATCTTCCGCAGCCTGACCGTGCGCGAGAACCTGCTGGTCGCGGCGCGGCGACCGCAGGCCAACGGCAAGCACGCGCCGTGGACTTTCGACACGGTCTACGACGCCTTTCCGCGCCTCAAGGAGCGGGAGAGCCAGGTCGCGGGCTATCTCTCGGGTGGCGAGCAGCAGATGCTGGCCATCGGTCGGGCGCTGATGGCGAATCCGCGCGTCCTGCTGATGGACGAGCCGTCGGAGGGCCTGGCGCCGCAGATCGTCGCCGAAGTCATGGCAACGATCCGCCGGCTCAAGGAGCAGGGCCTCAGCATCATCCTGGTCGAGCAAAACGCCAAGCTCGTCTTCGATATTGCCGACGACATCGTGATCCTCAACAGCGGTCACGTCGCCGTTGCCGGCACCACGGCGGAACTGCGCACCAGCGGCGTCGACCTGCACCAGCATCTCGGTATCTATTGAACGTCGGCGTCGAGATCGGTGATGACCCATCAGTCGCTCAAGCCGGTCCGCCAGCGGCACAACCGGTTCGTGCTGCCGATCTGCGCCACGTTCGCCCTCTCGCTGGGTGCGTTCTGCTGGGTGGCGATCTTCCGGTTGTCGGGAATGCGCGCGACGCCCTGGCGGCGGCTCTCGCGATTGTCGCGGTGATCGCCGGAACCGCTGGCGCGTTGATGGAGATGGAGCGATGGCTCTTCTTCGCTGAGGCCAAACACAGCGTAATTCTCTATTGTGGCGCCAGCAAAGTTTGATCCAATGTACGTCGCCATTCGCCTGGGCGAGCCGTGAAAATGTTCGACCGCATACGACGTTGGCCGATCGCGATACCCCGGCCTTCGCCGTCGATCGCGGCTGCCGCTACGCGGTCGGTGCGCGGTTGGCACGACGCTCGGTTCTTGCTCAAGGTGCGGTGGCGGGCGCTTCTGCGGGGGCTGGAGCGGCGCCACCTGCGGAGCAACGAGATCGCGCTGACGGTGTTCGGTGCGGTGCTCGGCGTCGCCGTGGGTATCGGCGTCGTCATTGTGCACCAGCTTTCGCTTTGGCTGCACGAGATGGTCTTCGCGCTGTCGCGTGCTCATCTGCTGAGCGAGGGGATCGGCCTGGCGTGGTGGCGGGTGCTGATC
>DATLUT010000086.1:0-9995 GCA_035532975.1 Allostellaceae bacterium | reverse complement strand
CCTCGGCGCGCAGGCCCAGGAAGAAAATCGCATCGCTGCTGTCGTCAACAACGACATCATCACCATGGACGACCTTTCGGCGCGCATTGCGCTCGTGCTGTCGTCATCAAACATTCCCAACACACCCGAAAACCAGCAGCGGCTGGAACCGCGCATACTGCGCCAGATGATCGACGAGAAACTCGAGATGCAAGAAGCCCGCCGCCTGAACGTCGCCGTGAGCAAGGAAGAAGTCGACAACGCCGTCGGCGGCATCGAGCAGCGCAACAATATGCCGAAAGGCGGCCTCGATACCTATCTGCAGCACCAGGGCATCCCTAAATCGGCGCTGACGGACCAGCTGACCGCCGAGATCGCCTGGTCGAAAGTGGTTCGCAATCAGCTCTCGCAGGACGTCTCGGTTTCGGACGAGGAAGTGAACGAAGCGATGGCGCAACTCAAGGAAGATGCCGCCCAACCACAAAGCCACGTAGCCGAGATCTACCTCGCGATCGACAACCCCTCGCAAGAGCAGGACGTTGAGCGTCTCGCCAACCAGTTGATCCAGCAGATCCGCGCGGGAGCCAATTTCTCGGCGGTCGCACAACAGTTTTCGCAGTCGCCGAGTTCTGCGGTTGGCGGCGACATCGGCTGGGTGACACCGAACCAGCTTCCGTCATTGCTCGGCGACGCTCTTGGTAAGATGAAACCCGGCGAGATGTCGTATCCGCTGCGGACGCCGGGCGGATACTACATTCTCTATATGATGGATCGACGGATTCTCGGCCAGGTCAATCCAGAAGACGTCCATCTGTCGCTGACGGAAGTGGTTTTCCCCCTGACACTGAGCGCGAGTGCCGCCCAGCAACAGCGAGTGATGGGCGATGCCCAGCGCGTCTCGGATGCCGCAAAGAGCTGCGGTGAGCTTGCGAAACTGGGGCACGACCATAATCCGCCGCTTATGACGCAGAACGGCGACGTCATCGCGGCGCGGCTGCCACCCGATATCCGCTCCCAGGTGCTGCAGCTCAAGCTGGCGCAGGCCAGCAAGCCGCTGCGGCTTGCCAGCACGCCCGGAGTCGGCGTCTTCATGGTGTGCTCGCGGCAAGAACCCAGCACCGGCATGCCAACGCGCGACCAGGTAGCGGAGAACCTTGCCCGCGCGCGGCTCGATGCGCTCGCGCGCCGCTACCTGTTGGATTTGCGCCGCTCGGCTTATGTGGACATTCGCGCGTGAGCGCGCCGCTCGCCCTGACGATGGGGGAGCCTGCGGGTATCGGCGGCGAAATCACGCTGAAGGCCTGGCAAGAGCGAACTGCGCGAGCCGTGCCGCCCTTCTTCGTGATCGACGATGCCGCGCGGCTCGTCGCATTGGGTGCGACGACCGGCCTCGCCGTGCCGGTCCACGAAATTGGTGACCCGGCCGATGCCGCACGCGTCTTTCACACCGCCTTACCTGTTCTCCGACACCCTTTGGTGCGACGTCCGACGCCTGGCCGGCCTGATCCGGCCAACGCGCCAGCAGTGATCGCGGCCATCGAACGCGCCGTGGCGCTGGTGCGTAGCGGCCAAGCCAGTGCCGTCGTGACCAACCCCATCCAGAAGGAGGCGCTTTACGCCGCCGGTTTCGCCTATCCGGGTCATACCGAATTCCTCGGCACACTCGCCAACGTCGCTCATCCGGTGATGATGCTGGCCGGTCCCGAGTTGCGCGTCGTGCCGGTGACGGTGCACTTGTCGCTCGCGGCCGCGCTATCGGCCCTGTCGAGCCCGGCAATCGTAACCTGCGGCTATACGACCGCCGAGGCCCTGAAGCGCGATTTCGGCATCGCGCGGCCGCGGCTCGCCGTGGCGGCGCTCAATCCGCACGCGGGCGAGGGCGGCGCGATGGGCAGTGAAGAGAAGGACATCATTGCGCCGGCTATCGCGCGGCTCGCCGCGCGGGGCATTGCGGTCACCGGTCCGGCGCCTGCCGATACGCTATTCCATGCCGAGGCGCGCAAGCGCTACGACGCCGTACTCTGCATGTACCATGATCAGGCGCTGATCCCACTCAAAACGCTCGATTTTGAGCGCGGCGTCAACATCACATTGGGTCTGCCGTTCGTCCGGACTTCGCCCGACCACGGCACCGCGATGGACATTGCCGGCAAGGGCGTTGCCAATCCGGCCAGCTTGATTGCGGCGTTGACGACCGCCGGCGCCATGGCGGCTCGGCGCGCGACGCAGCCGGCCGAGGCCTGAGAGCCCGCTTGGCGGACGACGCGCCGCCTCTTCCGCCGTTGCGCGATGTCATCCGGCGCCACGGCCTCGCCGCGCGTAAGGCGCTGGGCCAGAATTTCCTCCTCGATCTGAACCTGACGCGACGCATTGCCCGCGGCGCGGCACCACTCGCCCACTTCAACGTGATCGAAATCGGGCCGGGCCCCGGCGGCCTGACCCGGGCGCTGCTGCTCGAAGGCGCACGGCGCGTCATCGCCATCGAGCGCGACCAGCGCTGCCTGCCTGCCCTGGCCGAGCTCGCGACTGCCTTTCCAGGTCGGCTCGAGATCGTATCAGGCGACGCGCTCATGATCGATCCGACCACACTGACTTCGGCGCCGCGCAAGATCGTCGCCAATTTGCCTTACAATATCGCAACACCGCTGTTGATCGCGTGGCTGCCACGTATCGGCGCGTTTGCCGATTTCACCCTGATGTTCCAGAAAGAGGTCGCCTTGCGGCTCGCGGCCAAGCCGGGCTCGAGCGCGTACGGCCGGCTCTCGGTCCTGACCCAGTGGTTCGCCTATGTCGAGCGCCTGTTCGACGTTGCGCCAACGGCCTTTGTTCCACCGCCCAAAGTGACCTCGACGGTGGTGCGGCTGGTGCCGCGCGCCGTGCCGCAGGCGCCCTGCGACCAGAATGCGCTCGAACGGGTCACCGCCGCCGCTTTCGGCCAGCGGCGCAAGATGCTGCGACAGAGCCTGAAGTCCCTCGGCGACGCGACGCGTCTCTTGCGCGATGCGATGGTCGAGCCGACGGCACGGGCGGAGGATCTGACGGTCACGGAGTTCTGCGCGCTGGCGCGCGCCCTCACCACCGCTGCAGCTTAGACGCCGCGTAGTTGGTTGACGAATTCGGCAAGACCAACCTGGCGCTGCTTGCGCACGCGTTCGGCGCTCAGAATCGCCTGCGCGCGCCGAACACTGTCTTCGATATCATCGTTGACGAGGACGTAATCGTACGCGTCCCAATGACTGAGCTCTTCGGATGATTTCGCCATCCGCGAGCGCACGACCTCGGCGCTGTCCTGAGCGCGCGCTCGTAAGCGCGCTTCTAGCGCCGCCATGCTCGGCGGCAGGACGAAGACCGAAACCAGGTCCGCGCCGATCTTCGCCTGCAGTTGTTGCGTTCCCTGCCAGTCGATGTCCGTGATGATGTCGCGACCGGCTTCGATGGCTGCGATGACCGGCGCGCGCGGCGTGCCGTAGCTATTCCCAAACACGGTCGCATGCTCGAGCAACTCGCCGTTGTCGACCATTGCCGCGAACTTCCGGGGCTCGACGAAATGGTAATCCTTGCCATCGATCTCGCCCGTACGCTTGGGACGCGTTGTAGCGGATACCGACAGTGCCAGCAGCGAATCACGCGCCACCAGCGCACGCGTGATCGTGGTCTTGCCAGCGCCGGACGGCGAGGACAGCACGAGCAGGATGCCGCGTCGTTTGATATCGCGCGCCGTCATGGCTATTCGATGTTCTGCACCTGCTCGCGCAGCTGCTCGATCGCGGCCTTGAGACCGAGCGCGATGCGCGTCAGCTCAAGATCGGGTGACTTTGACGCCAACGTGTTGGCCTCGCGGTTGAGCTCCTGACAGAGGAAATCGAGCCGCCGGCCGATCGCACTGCCCTCTTTGAGCAGTTCGCGCGCCGCATCGACATGGGCGACCAGCCGGTCGAGCTCCTCGCGGATGTCGCCGCGCGCGACGATGAGCGCGGCTTCCTGCGCCAAGCGCTCCTCGGGAATTGCCGGCACCGCGTCGAGGAGGGCGGCAATCTGCTCCTTGAGCCGCGCCTTGGCCGCCGCCGGCTGCGCCGCCGAGGTCCGCTCGGCCGCGGCCGCCAACTTCGTGATCTCGGCGAGGCGCGCCTCAAGGGTCGGCACGAGTCGTCCGCCCTCGGCCAACCGCATCGCGGCCAAAGCGCCGAGCGCGGCCTCGAAATCCCGCTGCATCGCCGTCCGCCGCCGGTCATTGGCCGGATCATCGAGCGCCTCGTCACCGGATTCGAGCACGCCTTTCAGCGCCAGCAAGCCATCGATGCGCGGTGGCGCGGCGCCGGTCTCGCGCGCGAGCTCCTTGGCGAGCGCCATGATTTCGGCCAACGCCGCGCGATTGACCCGCACGGGCGCGGCGGCGGCCGTTTTCGTCACCGTCAGCGCCACGCTCACGGCACCGCGCTTCAGTCGGTCCGCGAGCGCCAAGCGCAATTTCGGCTCCAGCGCATCATAGCCGGCGGGTAACCGGCAGCGCAGATCAAGCGATTTGGAGTTGACGCTCTTGATCTCCCACACCCAACCAAGCGCGTCGGCATGACCTTCCGACCGCGCGAAACCGGTCATGCTGGCAACGCTCATCGTGCGACAATTCCCCAGTGTGGCCTTGAGCTTATAGCCTTGGCCCGTTGCGGCAACAACAGCGGCGCTATTGCGCGGCGCTTTGCGCCTTGGTCTGCGTGTGCTCGCGCAGCTCGGCGATGTTCTTGTCCTGCTCGGCCAGCGTTTTGGCGAAGCGGTGGCCGCCGTCGCCATCAGCAACGAAATAAAGCTCGCCGCGCGTGTCAGGATGGACCGCGGCATAGAGCGCCGCCGCGCCCGGATTGCAGATCGGCGTCGGCGGCAGTCCCTTGAATTTGTAAGTGTTGTACGGCGTGTCGACGAGCACGTCGTCGTGATAGAGCGCGTGACCGAGCGGCTTGCGCCCGCCGTCGGTCAGACCGTAGATCACGGTCGGATCGGCCTGCAGCGGCATGTCGATGCGCAACCGGTCGATGTAAACGCCGGCGATGCGCGGCCGTTCGTCGGAGCGCGCTGTCTCGCGCTCGATGATCGATGCCAGCGTAATCATTTGCTGCGCGTTCGCGAGCGGCAGATTCGCCGCGCGGCCAGCCCACGCCTTCGCGACCGCCTTGTCCATCGCATGCGTCATGCGCGCGATCAGCTCATTCCGTTGATCGCCGTAGATGTAGAAATAGGTTTGCGGCAGGACGCTGCCTTCGGGCGGTGGAATCGTGATGGAGCCCTCGAGCGCAGGCGCGGAACCCAGGAGCGCAACGACCTCGGCGCTCGTCAGTCCTTCGGCCACGGTCAGCTTGTGACGCACGATCCGACCGGACAGCAACAGCGCGATGACGCCGCGGGGGCTGATTGCCGCCGCGAATTGATACTCGCCCGCCTTGAGCCGGCTTGCCGTGCCCGTCACACGCGCCGCGGCGGCGAACGCCCAGGGGTGAGCGATGATGCCGGCGCCACCGAGGACCTCGGCGATCTGATCGACGCTCGAGCCCTTGGGAATGACCAGAGTTTTCGGCTGAACGAGCGGCCCGGCAGAAAAGTAGTCGCCGATCCCCCATCCCAGCGCCGCCGCGGCCACGACCACTAGGGCGATGCCCCCCAGCGCGCCGTAACGCAGCCATTTCATGTCAGGGCGCCGGTCCGAAGATCAACGAGGCGTTGGTGCCGCCGAAGCCGAACGAGTTGCTCAGCGCAAAGCGGACAGGCCGCTCTTTGGCCTTCAGCGGCACGAGATCGAGGTCGCAACTGGGCGACGGATTTTCAAGATTGAGCGTCGGCGGAACGACGCCGTCGCGCAGCGCAAGGATGGAGAAGATCGCCTCGACGCTGCCGGCCGCACCGAGCAAGTGTCCGATCGCCGATTTGGTCGAGGACATCGAAAGCTTATAAGCCGATTCGCCGAAGAGTCGCTTGACGGCGCCAAGTTCTATTTCGTCACCAAGCGGCGTCGAGGTTCCATGCGCGTTGACGTAGTCGATCTGGTCCGGCGTGAGCTTGGCACGGTTCAGCGCATTGCGCATGGCGCGGAAGGCGCCGCTGCCGTCCGCAGCCGGCGCGGTGATGTGGTGCGCGTCACCCGACATGCCGTACCCGATCACTTCGGCGTAGATCTTGGCGCCGCGCTTCTTCGCATGCTCGAGCTCCTCGAGCACGACGATCCCCGATCCCTCGCCCATCACGAAGCCGTCGCGCTGCTGATCCCACGGGCGTGACGCGCGCTGAGGCTCATCATTGAACTTGGTCGAGAGCGCGCGAGCCGCGGCAAAGCCAGCGATGCCGATCCGGCAGATCGCGGCTTCAGTGCCGCCACAGACCATCACATCCGCATCATCCCACATGATGATTCGTGCGGCGTCGCCGATGGCGTGTGCACCCGTCGAGCACGCCGTGACGACGGCGTGGTTGGGACCGCTGAAGCCGTAGCGGATCGAAACGTGACCGGAGGCCAGATTGATCAGGTTCGCCGGAATAAAGAACGGTGACAGCCGGCGTGGGCCTTTCTCATGCACCACCAGTGCACCCTCGGTGATGCCGGGCAACCCGCCGATGCCCGAGCCGATCATTACGCCGGTGCGTTCGCGCTCGACGGGATCGGCCGGCTTCCAGTCGGCGTCGTCCACTGCTTGCACCGCCGCCGCGAGCGCGAAGACGATGAACTCGTCCATCTTGCGCTGCTCCTTCGGCGGCACCCAATCATCGGCGTTGAACGAGCCGGACGCAGTCTCACCGCGCGGAACTTGCCCGGCGATCTTCGCTGGCAGGTCCGACACGTCGAAACTCTGGATTGCGCGGATACCGGATTGGCCTTCGAGCAGCCGCTTCCAAACAGTCTCGGTCCCCACGCCCAAGGGCGTGACGACGCCGCAGCCGGTGACGACAACGCGCCTCATGTACGAAACGCTATGATTTGTGCTGCTCGATGAAGCTCACCGCGTCCTTCACGGTCACGATCTTCTCGGCCGCGTCATCGGGGATTTCGCAGCCGAATTCCTCCTCGAACGCCATGACGAGCTCGACGGTGTCGAGGCTGTCGGCGCCCAGGTCGTCGATGAAGCTGGCGTTCTCGGTCACCTTGGACTCGTCGACGCCCAGATGCTCGACGACGATCTTCTTAACCCGGTCGGCGATATCGCTCATGAGACCTTACCTCGGAAAGATTGACGCGCTGTTGGCTACAAATGTCGTTTAATCAAGGTGTTAGATCACCCGCCCGACCGTCCGGGAAACGCCGTCGGACGAGGCGGGGGTGACATAACATAGATGGCGGGCCATGGCCACACTCGAACGAATTCCGGTTCAGATCATCGCCAGCCCACCGTTGACGTGCAACGTGTGGCCGGTGACATAACGCGCTTCCTCGCTGGCGAGAAACAGGACACAGGCCGCAACCTCGTCGGGCGTACCCTGGCGACCGAGCGGAATTGCGGCTTCGAGTTTCACTTTCTGCTCCGCCGACAATACCTCGGTCATCGCCGTGGCGATGAAGCCGGGCGCAACGCAATTGACGGTGATACCGCGCGATGCGACTTCGGCGGCGAGTGCCTTCGTCATGCCGACCATGCCCGCCTTGGCCGCCGCATAGTTCGCCTGGCCAGGATTGCCGGTCGCACCGACGACGGAGCCGATGCCGATAATGCGACCCCAGCGCCGCTTCATCATGCCGCGCAGCGCCGCCCGGGCGAGACGGAACCCTGCAGTCAGATCGACTTCGATTACCTTTGCCCAGTCCTCGTCCTTCATGCGCATCGCCAACCCATCTTTCGTTAGCCCGGCATTGTTGACGAGGATGTCGAGCTGACCGAATTGTTCTTCGGCCGCTTTCACCAGGGTCTCGCCGGCGGCGGGATCCGCGAGATCGACGGCGGCGACCGCAGCGCGCTCGCCGAGCGCGGCCTTGAGCGCCGCGAGCTTGTCCACCTTGGTACCGGCGAGCAGCACCTTGGCGCCGGCGCCATGCAGCACGCGCGCGATTGCGCCGCCAATGCCGCCCGATGCGCCAGTGACCAGCGCCGCTTTGCCACTCAAGTCGAACATCCGGGAGTCCCTTTGCCGCTCAAAGCGTCTTGAGAAAGGCCTCGATTTCGGCCGGCGTGCCGATCGACAGGCCGGTCAGCTCGCGATCGATACGCTTCGCGAGACCGCTGAGCACCCGGCCGGCGCCAACCTCGACCAGGACGCTCACGCCTCGCTCCTTCATATACAGCACGCATTCGCGCCAGCGCACCAAGCCGGTCACTTGCTGCACCAACAGATCCTTGATCTCGACCGGATCGCGCACGGCAGTCGCGGTCACATTGGCGACCAGGGGCACAATCGGCTCTGCGAGCTGTACGTCGGCAAGGGCCTCGGTCATTTCGCGGGCCGCCGGCTCCATCAGCGCACAATGAAATGGCGCGCTGACCGGCAGCATGATCGCGCGCTTGGCGCCGTGACTCGCGGCATGGACGACGGCGCGCTCCACTGCCGTTCGGTGACCGCTGACCACGACCTGGCCGGCGCCGTTGTCATTCGCGGCCTCGACGACTTCTCCCTGAGCCGCCTCGCTGGCGATGGCCCGCGCCGCATCGATTTCGAGGCCTAGCAATGCCGCCATCGCGCCCATGCCGACGGGAACCGCGCGCTGCATCGCGCGGCCGCGCTGCTTTAACAGACTCGCGGCATCGGCGATCGCCAGCGCATGTGCTGCCGCAAGCGCAGAATATTCGCCCAGCGAATGCCCGGCGACGAACGCGGCGTGCCGCTTCAAGTCGAGGCCGCCATCCTTCTCCATCACGCGCATCGCCGCGAGGCTCACAGCCATGAGTGCCGGCTGCGCATTCTCGGTCAGAATGAGATCGGACTCCGGACCTTCAAACATCAAGCGCGACAGATTCTGTTTCAGCGCCTCGTCGATTTCGGCGAAGACTTCACGCGCGGTGGCAAATGCAGCGCGCAGCTCGCGGCCCATCCCCACCGCCTGCGAGCCCTGGCCCGGAAAGACGAACGCGCGCCCTATCGACGACGCCGACATCAGAACCGGACCGGCGCCATCGCGGTATAGGGCCGGCAACGCAACTGCCAGTCGACGATTTTCTGGTTGTCCTCGGCCGGCTCGACGTCCTGTTTCTGCCTGTCGTAACCGGGCACGGTGCAGATCTGGTCCGCCTTCCACGCCAACAACGTTTGCGCCGCCGCGGCGTGCGCCGCGTCGTTCGCATTGTCAACCGCGGCGGAAACACCGATGACGTCGCGTGCTGGATCGCGATCGACCCGTACGCAGCCGGCGGCAAACGCCGCTACGGCCAAGACAAGCCACGTCTTCATGAGTCCTCCCTTGCACCGGATACACCCGTGCCGGAGGCCTGTAAAGCGACTGTAAGACCGCGCGCCGCGGCAATCGGCCATGAAAAACCGCCGCTTGCCGCATCGGCCGCCTTGCTATACTTGCCGTACAAACTGAATGCCGCCATGAGCGACCGCTACATCGTCGAAGATCGCGTCCGGAACACGTTCTCGCTGTCGCGCGAGACGCTGGTGTCGCCTGCCGTGCTCGAGAAGGAGTGTCGCGCGATCTTCGACACCTGCTGGATCTATGTCGGCCACGCTTCCGAGCTCGCTCGGCCGGGCGATTTCCGCACCCGACAGGTTGCCGACCGGCCGGTCATCTTCTGCCGCGACAAAGCCGGAGCGATCCATGCGCTACTCAATTCCTGCCGGCACCGCGGCGCGACCGTTTGCCGGGAGCGCGAAGGTAATGCGCGCCAGTTCATGTGCATGTATCACGGCTGGACCTACGAGACCGACGGCGCGCTCAAGAACGTACCCGGCCCGGATGCGTACGGAGCCGGCTTCGACAAGCGAAAGTTCGGCCTGGTGCCGGTGCCGCGGCTCGAGCATTACCGCGATTTCTATTTCGCCTGCTTCGATAACGCGGCGGCGCCGCTCACCGACTATCTCGCCGGCGCCAAGGAATACATCGATCTGGT
>DATLUT010000085.1:0-6808 GCA_035532975.1 Allostellaceae bacterium | reverse complement strand
GGACGCAGCGGCACGCGATGGCGATCGGCGTGCTCGACGGCGTCGAGTTCCATGAGGCGCTGTTCCGCGACAAGCCCGCCGGCATGTCAAAGCGCGACTACATGTACGACATCTCGGTGGCGACCGATTACGCGGTCCGTTTCGGCCGCGACGTCTATCGTGCGCGCGTGCCGTTGGATCGCGCCCGCATGGCGCTCATCGTCGATTTCCTCAATGGCCTGAACGAGCCCTATCGCGACGGCACGAAGACGTATCGCTGGCGCCTATTCAACGACAACTGCTCGCATGTCGCGCACAATGCGCTGGCGGTCGCCGGCGTATGGCGGCCCTGGCCGACTGGTCAGTTCTTCGCGACCGCGGCGGTCAATTTTCCGGTGCCGAAGAACGAATTCGTCGATCTCGTGCTGCGGACGAACGATTTTCCGATCGAGGACCTGCAGGCGCTCTACGCCGACACAGTGGCGCGGCAGCTTCTCCTCGAGCACGGCGCGCTGCCGGCGGCACCGGGCGCGCTGGCGCACGCCGAGCGGGCCATTCAGGACAATGCGGTTTACGACACCGCCAAGCTGCGCTTGATCTTCTACGACAACTACTTCTGGGGAAAGTATCGCGGCCGGTTCGCGCGCATCTTTGACGAGCCGCGTTACTTCGACCTGCGCGCCAATCTGCGGCATTTGCAGACGCGCTACGCGACGGCGCAGCGAAACCGTCGCGCGACGCCATCCGCTCCGAATCGTGCCGAGCTCGCGCACTTCTATTCCAGCTACGATCGCGCGATCGTGCGCGCCGCCGCCGAGGTCGAACGCCAGTTGGCGCTCCTGAGCGCACCCGTCGGGGTGCGGGCGGAGGCGCTGGCATGAGCGGGGTCGAGCGCCGATCGGACGTGTCGCCGCTCGCCCTGAGCGATTTCACCGTCGTCACCAGCCTCGGTCGCGGCCAGGCCGCGACCGCTGCGGCGCTGCACGAGGGACGCAGCAGCCTAGCCCGATGCACCTTCGACGCCGTGCCGTTCGCGACCTATGTCGGTGAGGTCGCCGGGCTTGACGATGTGCCCCTCGCGGGCGAGCTCGCGGGCTTCGACTGCCGCAATCACCGCCTCGCGGCACTGGCGCTCCGGCAGGACGGATTTGCGGAATCGGTCGCTGCGGCACGCGAGCGCTATGGTGCCGACCGTATCGGCGTCTTTCTCGGCACCAGCACGTCGGGCCTGCTGCAGACCGAATTGGCCTATCGCAGCCGCGATGCCCAAACCGGTCAGTTGCCGCCGGCGTTCGACTATGCGGGGACGCACAACACCTATTCTCTCGCGGCCTTTGTCCGCGCGACGTTGCGGCTCGCCGGTCCGGCCTTCGTCGTTTCGACCGCGTGTGCCGCGACCGCCAAGGTTTTCGGCAGCGCCGCGCGCATGATCGCCGCCGGCGTCTGCGACGCGGCGGTCATCGGCGGCGCCGATACGCTGTGTGCGACGACGCTTTACGGGTTCCACGCGCTTGGCGTGGTGTCGGACGAGCCTTGCCGGCCGTTCGATGCCGAGCGGCGCGGCATTTCGATCGGCGAGGCGGCCGGATTCGTCCTGCTCGAACGCCCGGCCGCGCGGCACGGCGAAGACACCTTATTTCTGCTGGGCGTCGGCGAAAGCGCCGATGCCTATCACATGTCGTCGCCGCATCCCGAGGGCGTCGGTGCCCGGCTGGCCATGGAGCGGGCGCTCGATGCGGCGGCGCTACGGCCCGCCGACATCGATTACATCAACCTTCACGGCACGGCGACCTCGGTCGGCGATGCCGCGGAGGACCGCGCGGTCGCGGACGTGTTCGGCACGGCGACGCCATGCAGCTCGACCAAGGGCTTCGCCGGTCACACCCTCGGCGCGTCGGGCGTCGTCGAGGCGGCGTTTTGCGCCCTGGGTATTCTGCACGGCTTCATGCCGGGCAGCCCGCACACGCGCAGCGTCGATCCGGGCTTTCGCAGCCGCTATGTGCGCGAGGGCGGCCGGGCGCGTATCGACCGCGTGATCAGCAATTCCTTTGGTTTCGGCGGCGCCAATTGCAGCCTCGTGCTGGGGCGCGTGGCATGATGCGCGCCTATGTCGAGGGCGTCGGCCTGGCGGGACCCGGACTCGATGGTTGGCCGGCGAGCCTGCCAGTGCTGAGCGGTGCCGCGGAACACCTGCCGGCGCCGACTCGCGTGACGTCGACGGCGCTGCTGCCGCCGAACGAACGGCGTCGCGCCGTGCAGACCGTGCGGCTGGCGCTGGCCGTCGGCGCCGAAGCCTTTGCCGCGGCCGGCCGCAACGCCGGAGAGACGGCGACGGTCTTCACCTCGTCGGGCGGCGACGGCGAAACCATCCACGAGATCCTGACCGTGCTGGCGTCGTCGAACCGCGAGCTGTCGCCGACGCGGTTCCACAACTCGGTGCACAACACGCCCGCCGGCTATTGGGGCATTGCCACCGAATCGCGCGCACCGTCGAGCAGCCTGTGCTGTCACGACGACAGCTTCGCCGCCGGCCTGCTCGAGGCTATGGTTCAGGCGACGACCGATCGGCGCGCGGTTACGCTGATCGCCTATGACGTCCAATACCCGGCGCCGCTCAGCGCGGTCCGGCCGATCGGCGCGCCGTTCGCTGTCGCGCTGGTGCTGGCGCCCGCGCCAACCGCGGCGACAATCGCCGGCATCGCGATGACGTTGCGGCCAAGATCGGGTGCGGCGTCCACCCTTGATGTGCCGACGCTCGAGGCTCTGCGCCGCAGCACACCCGCCGCGCGGAGCCTGCCGCTGCTCGCCGCGTTGGTCCGTGGATCGACGACGGCCGTCACGCTCGACTACCTTGCGGAGATGGCGCTCGCGCTCGACGTGACGCCGCTCGCCGGCGTCGCCGCGGAGACCGGACGCTCCGAGCCGGTGGCGGGATGACGCCGATCGATCGCGCGCAAATTGCCGCCCTGATTCCGCATGCCGGCACCATGTGCCTGCTCGACGCCGTGCTGCGCTGGGACGCTAACTCCGTGCGCTGCCTGTCGCGCCGCCATGCCCGAGACGACAATCCGCTGCGCCGGCCCGACGGCACGTTGGGGGCGGTCTGCGGCGTCGAGATCGCTGCCCAGGCGATGGCGGTGCATGGCCGCTTGGTTGCCGACGGTGCCGGCTCGTCGGCCAACGGCTACCTCGCCAGCCTCCGCGACGTCCGCCTGCGGCAGGCCCGCCTCGATCGCGTCGCCGGCGATCTCGTCATCGACGCCGAGCGGCTGATGGGCGACGCGCGTTGCGCCACCTATCGCTTTGTGATCGGCAGCGGCGACGTCGAGCTGCTGAGCGGTCGCGCCACGGTCCTGCTCGGCGCCGTTCCGGAATGATTCGCGCGCTGGTCACCGGCGGCAGCGGCACTATCGGCACGGCGATCACCCGTGCGCTGGCCGCGGCCGGGCATCATGTCTACGTCCACGCTCACGGCCGGGCCGAGCGCGCCGAGCAGGTCGCGGCGGCGATCACCGCGGCTGGCGGTTCGGCGGCGGCCGTTCGCTTCGATGTGACCGATGCGACGGCGGCGCGCAGCGCGCTCGAGCATGTGCTCGAGGCCGGATCTGTGCAGATCCTGGTCAACAACGCCGGCATTCACGACGATGCGGTCATGCCCGGCATGAGTCCCGAACAGTGGTCGCGCGTCATCGACGTGTCGCTCAACGGCTTCTTCAACGTGACGCAGCCGCTGCTACTGCCGATGATCCGCACGCGGTGGGGCCGGATCGTCAATATTTCGTCGGTCGCCGCCGTCGCCGGCAATCGCGGCCAGACCAATTACGCCGCCGCCAAGGCGGGCCTGCACGGCGCGGCGCGCTCGCTGGCGCTCGAGCTCGCCAACCGCGGCATCACCGTGAACACGGTGGCGCCGGGCATCATCGCCTCGCCGGCGATCGAGGGCGTTTTCACGGCCGAGGCGATCGAGCGGCTGGTGCCGATGCGGCGCGCCGGCCGGCCGGAGGAGGTCGCCGATCTGGTGTGCTTTCTCGCCTCCGATCGTGCCGGCTATATCTCGGGCCAGCTCATCTCGATCAACGGCGGGATGATCTGAGTCGCCGCGAAGCGAGCCGCGGCAGCCGCCGGACGAATCCCGCCATCAGCCGGGCGTGCATCGCGGTCAGCAGCAAATTGTCGCGCCCGTAGCGGAAATGCGAGATGCCGCCCTCGTCGGCGCGCCAATAGCGCACCGGCGCCGGCTGGTTGATGATCGGCACGCCGCGCCAGCACAGCCGCACTGCGGCCTCGACGTCGAAATCGAAACGGCGCATCCAACGGCTCGATTCCATGATCTCGAGCAGCGCGCCGATCGGATAGACGCGGAAGCCGAACAGCGAGTCGCCGATGCCGCCCCACAGCGTCTCCAGCTGCGCCCAGGCGTTCGATACCCGGCGGCCGACGACGCGCAGCCACGGCGCACTGTCGTCGAAGACCGGTGTGCCGAGAACCACGGCGTCGGGATGGGCGCGCGAGAGCGCCATGAATTCGGGAATTGACGATGCTGAATGCTGGCCGTCGGCGTCCATGACCAGCGCGTGGGTGAAGCCCTGGACCGCGGCGGCGCGCAGGCCGTCGAACACCGTCGCGCCCTTGCCGCCGTTGCGCTGCCGTCGGAGGACGCGCACACCGGCATCGCCGCAGCTGTGCTCCAGTAGCGCTTCGCCGCTGCCGTCCGTGCTGCCGTCGATCACCACCCACACCGGCCGCCAATAGCGGCGCGCCTCGGCCACGGTGGCGAGGAGCCGGGCGCCGGTGTTGTAGCTGGGGATGAGGACGAGATAGGTGGTCGACGCGCGGTCCGCCGCGCCCGCGTCGTCGGTCAAGCTAGCCGGCAACCTCGCTCCTGGCGGCGGACCATGACTTGCGCCAAGCGGGCAGGCGGTGGCGCAGATGGGCCAGCTTCGTCACATAGAAGATCGCCTTGAAGAGCAGCAGGCGCCCGCGCACCGGCGATTCGCCGAAAATATCGCCGGCGAGCAGCGATAGCATCGCTTCCTCGATGCGGAACCAGTTGCGCGGCGACATGAATAGGTTGCGCATCGCCGGGTCGCGGATGCGATAGATGAACCACGTGAGGGCGCCGAGCGCACGCCGCGTCGCGGCGTCGTACTGCTTGAGTGCGGCGCGCGACCGCTGCGGATCGCTCAGGCACGTCTCGACCGCATCGGCGGCCATGAAGGCCGTGACCATCGCGAGATAGACGCCGGCGGAAAAGACGGGATCGATGAAGGCGCAGGCGTCGCCCACCAGGATGAAGTTTTTGCCGCTGGTCCGCATCGCCGTGTAGGAATAATTGCCGGTCGCGGTGACCGGAGCCGTCAGCTGTGCGTTCTTGAGCCGGTCGGCGATCTCCGGGCACGATGCGATGAGGTTCATGAAGAAGCCGGCCAGGTCGGTAGAGCGCGTTTTAAAGACTGGCGACGGGCAGACGGCGCCGACGCTGGTCGTGCCGTCCGACAGCGGAATGAACCAGAACCAGCCGTGGTCGAACCAGACGATGCTGATATTACCTTCGGCCTTGCCCGGCAGACGCCGAGCGCCGGTGAAGTGGCCGAAAATGGCGGCGGTATCGTTCCGGCGGTTGCGGGTCTTGAAGCCGAGCCGCTGCGCCAGCACCGTGTCGCGGCCCGAGGCGTCGACGACGAAATCGGCGCACCAGCGGCGCATGTCGCCGTCCTCGGCGCAAGCCTCGATCCGCGGCGCGCCGCTCTCGGGAAACTCGACACCGGTGACGCGATAGCCTTCGACGACTTCCGCGCCTTTGGCCGCGGCGTTCCGCAGCAGGACGTGATCGAAGGTCGAGCGGCGGACCTGGTAGGCAGAGGGGTGGCCCTTGTCCCAGGCGCGGGCAAAGTCGTAGGTGACGCCCTTGCCGTGATAGGGCGAGACGAACTCGACGCCGTACTTGTGGATGGCGCCGCGCTCGATCGCGTCGCGCACGCCGAGGCGGTCGAGCAGCGGCAGGTTGAGCGGCAGCAGCGACTCGCCGATGTGGAAGCGCGGATGCCGGTCCTTGTCGACGAGGACCACATGACGGCCGCGCTCCGCCAGCACCGTTGCGATGGTTGCGCCCGCGGGGCCGCCGCCGATGACCAGCACGTCGCAGCGCGACGGCGCTTCCGGCGGCTGGCGTTGTTGAGGCGCGCTCAGACCCTGCAAGGCCCTTCCTTTACCGGCGGGCAAGCCGCAGAGTACGGCCGCTCCCCCGAAGGATGGGCTATTAAGCCATAGGCGCGCCGTCATGGCCAACATTGAGGAGCAGCCGGGATTGCTCCGACCGCAGGCGCTGATCGCCGGCTACTACGCCGACCCGGCGCGCCGCCTGAGCCAGGCACGCGACCTCTTCAACCGCACGGCGCAACAATACGACCCGGTCAACCGGTTGTTTTCTCTGGGTTCGGGGGCGTGGTATCGGCGCCGGTGCCTGCGCCGAGCAGGGTTGCGACCCGGGCAGCAGGTGGTCGATGTGGCTGTCGGCACTGGGCTGTTGGCGCGCGAGGCGCTCACCGTCACCGGCGACCGCAGCGCCGTCCTCGGCGTCGACGTCAGCGAGGCGATGCTCGCCATCGCGCGGCGCAATCTCGGCATTGCACTCGTTCAAGGTGCCGCCGAGGCACTACCGCTGGCCGACGACGTCGCCGACTTCGTGACCATGGGGTATGCGCTGCGCCATGTCGCCGATCTCGTGGCGACCTTTCGCGAGGCGCTGCGCGTGCTTCGGCCAGGCGGCACGCTGCTGTTGCTCGAAATCAGCACGCCGCGGCGGCGGCTGAGCCGGGCGCTGGCGTCG
>DATLUT010000084.1:0-4134 GCA_035532975.1 Allostellaceae bacterium | reverse complement strand
CGCCGCTTATCGGTCATGAGCGGAAGCGCGCCGGTGGCGCGCCGGTTCAGGCGCGCGCCGACAGCTCGACGGACGCGCGGCCGAGCGCCACGAGCGCCGTCTGCTTGATGTGACGCGCGTTGAGGCCGGCCTCGTCGTACTGCTTCGCCGGCGAGTCGTGATCGATGAAGCGATCGGGCAGCACCATCGGCCGCACCTTGAGACCCTGGTCGAGCAGTCCAGCATGCGCAAGATGATGCAGCACGTGGCTGGCGAAGCCGCCGATGGCGGCCTCCTCGACCGTGATCAACACCTCGTGCTCGCGCGCCAGGCGCTCGATCAAATCGGTATCGAGCGGCTTGGCGAAGCGCGCGTCAGCAACCGTCGTCGACAGCCCGAGATGACCGAGCTCATCCGCGGCCTTGAGCGCCTCCTGGAGGCGCGTGCCGAGGCTGAGGATGGCGATCGAATTGCCCTCGCGGAGGATGCGGCCTTTGCCGATCGGCAGCACTTCGCCCTTCGCAGGAAGCGCGACACCGATGCCCTCGCCGCGCGGATAGCGCAGCGCCGACGGCGCGTCGTCGATCGCCGCCGCCGTCGCCACCATGTGCATGAGCTCGGCCTCGTCGGCCGCGGCCATGATGACGAAATGCGGCAAACAGCCGAGATAGGCGAGATCGAACGAGCCCGCATGCGTGGCGCCGTCGGCGCCGACGAGACCGGCGCGATCCATGGCGAAGCGCACCGGCAGCTTCTGGATGGCGACGTCGTGCACCACCTGGTCGTAGGCGCGTTGCAGGAACGTCGAATAGATCGTGGCGAAGGGCTTCAACCCTTCGCACGCCAGGCCGGCAGCGAAGGTCACGCCATGCTGCTCGGCGATGCCGACGTCGAAGCAGCGATTGGGGAAGCGCTCGGCGAATTTGTCGAGGCCGGTGCCCGACGGCATCGCCGCGGTGACGGCGACGATCTTGTCGTCGCGCTCAGCCTCGGCGATCAGCGCCTTGGCGTAGACCGCGGTATAGGACGGCGCCGCGGCCTTGCCTTTGACCTGCGCGCCGGTGGCGACGTCGAACTTGACGACGCCGTGATACTTGTCGGCGGCGGCCTCGGCGGGCGCATAGCCATGGCCTTTCTGGGTCACGACATGGACCAGCACCGGGCCTTCGTTGTCGCTATCACGCAGATTCTTCAGGACCGGCAACAGGTGGTCGAGGTTGTGGCCGTCAATCGGCCCGACATAGAAGAAGCCGAGCTCCTCGAACAACGTGCCGCCGGTAACCATGCCGCGCGCGTACTCGTCGGCGCGGCGCGCCGCCTTGGCGAGGCCGCGCGGAAAGCGCTTGGCCATGGCCGCGCCGAGCTGGCGCAGGCTGCGATAGGGCTTCGACGACAGGAGGCGCGACAGATACGCGCTCATCGCGCCGACCGGGGGCGCGATCGACATGTCGTTGTCGTTCAGGATGACGATCAGGCGCGAGTTCATCGCGCCGGCGTTGTTCATCGCCTCGTAGGCCATGCCGGCGCTCATCGCGCCGTCGCCGATGACGGCGATGACGTTGTTGTGGCGGCCCTGCAGATCGCGACCGACCGCCATGCCGAGGCCAGCCGAGATCGAGGTCGAGCTGTGCGCGGCGCCGAATGGATCGTATTCGCTCTCGCTGCGCCGGGTGAAGCCGGACAGGCCGCCGCCCATCCGCAGTGTCCGGATGCGGTCGCGTCGGCCGGTGATGATCTTGTGCGGATAAGCCTGATGGCCGACGTCCCAGATCAAGCGGTCCGCCGGCGTTTCGAAGACATAGTGCAGCGCGACGGTCAGCTCGACCACGCCCAGGCCCGCGCCCAGATGACCGCCGGTCACCGAAACGGCGTCGACAAGTTCGCGGCGCAGCTCATCGGCGAACTGGCGCAACTGGCCTTCTTCCAGCTTGCGTAGGTCGGCCGGCGTGTTGACTTGATCCAAGAGGGGCGTCAGGTCATTGCGCAGCAGCGGCGTGCTCATGGTTCTCGCGGAGTCGTTGGTCGGGATCCCTCAACCGCGCCCTGGCGCGGCCCTGGTGCGAAGACTAAACACAGAACGGCGAAATTAGCAATTTCGTTGCTTGCCGGAACCACGATTTAGCCTCATTTTGCCGTAGGTTAGGCCCCCTGGTCGGCCGGCGATTTCCGCGTATAATGCGCCGCAACACGACGGGTGGCGATGACCGCCTCCCGGAGAGCGAGGATTTGAATGCGCGTCGTACTGGCCCAGCCACGTGGATTCTGCGCCGGCGTTGAGCGTGCCATCGACATCGTCGAGCGCGCCATCGAGAAATACGGACCGCCGATCTACGTCCGGCACGAGATCGTCCATAATCGGCACGTGGTGGAGCGGCTGCGCGCCAAGGGCGCGCATTTCGTCGACGAGCTCGACGAGATTCCGCCCGGCAGTGTCACCATCTTCAGCGCCCACGGCGTGTCGAGCGCGGTCGAGGACGCGGCGGCAAACCGCACCCTGCCGGTGATCGACGCGACCTGCCCGCTCGTCTCCAAGGTGCACAGCGAGGGCCAACGCTATGCGGCGCAGGGTCGCGAGATCGTGCTGATCGGTCACGCCGGCCATCCCGAGATCGAGGGCACGATGGGCCGCATCAACGGCAAGGTGTATCTGATCTCGCGGGCCGAGGAAGTTGCCGCGCTCACGGTGAGCGATCCGCACAAGCTTGCCTTCATCACCCAGACCACGCTGTCAGTCGATGACACCAAGGCGGTGATCGACGCGCTGCGTCTGCGCTTTCCCGACATCGTCGGGCCCGACACCAAGGACATCTGCTACGCGACGCAGAACCGCCAACGCGCGGTGCGGGAACTGGCGCAGCAAGTCGATGTCGTTCTGGTCGTGGGCGCCGCCAACAGCTCGAACTCCAACCGGTTGCGCGAGATCGCCGCCGAGCAGGGCGTCAAGGCCTACCTGGTCGCCGACGCCGACGCGCTCGATCCGGCCTGGGTCAAGGGCGCCAAGGCGGTCGGCATCACCGCGGGCGCCTCGGCGCCGGAGGAGCTGGTGCAGAACCTGATCGCGCGGCTCAAGCAACTGAGCGATGTCGAGTGCGAGAAGCTGCCCGGCATCACCGAGAACGTGCGCTTCCGTATGCCCCCCGAGCTCGCCGAAACTGCCGGCTGAGAGCCCCGAACGTAGAGAGAGGTCGATACCGTGTCCGTTCCGCTTAACCAGATGATCCGCGTCGGCGCCTACGTGATGAAGCAGCGCCTGACCGGCGTCGCGCGCTATCCGCTGGTGCTCATGCTCGAGCCGCTGTTCCGCTGCAACCTGGCCTGCGCCGGCTGCGGCAAGATCGACTATCCCGACAAGATTCTGAACCAGCGCCTGTCGGTCGCGGAGTGCCTCGAAGCGGTCGACGAATGTGGCGCGCCGGTGGTGTCGATCGCCGGCGGCGAGCCGCTGCTCCACCGCGAGATCGAGCAGATCGCCGAGGGCATCATCGCGCGCAAGAAGTTTGTCTATCTCTGCACCAATGCGCTGCTGCTCGAGAAGAAGATCGATCGCTTCAAGCCGAATCCCTATTTCGTGTGGTCGATCCATCTCGACGGCGACCGCGAGATGCACGACCACTCGGTGTGCGAAAAGGGCGTCTACGACAAGGCGGTCGCGGCGATCAAGCTCGCCAAGTCGAAGGGCTTCCGCGTCAACATCAACTGCACGCTCTTCGACGGCGCACAGCCCGAGCGCGTCGCGCGCTTCTTCGACACGGTGATGGAGATGGGCCTCGATGGCATCACCGTGTCGCCGGGCTATGCCTACGAGCGCGCGCCTGACCAGGCGCATTTCCTCAACCGGCGCAAGACCAAGGAGCTGTTCCGCGGCATCTTCCGCAACAAGAACGGCACCAAGTGGTCGTTCAGCCAATCGGGCCTGTTCCTCGACTTCCTTGCCGGCAACCAGTCCTATCACTGCACGCCGTGGGGCAACCCGACGCGCAACGTCTTCGGCTGGCAGCGGCCGTGCTACCTGCTCGGCGAGGGCTATACCAAGACGTTCAAGGAGCTGATGGCGAGCACCGACTGGGACGCCTACGGCACCGGCAACTACGAAAAGTGCGCCGACTGCATGGTGCACAGCGGCTACGAGGCGACCGCGGTGGTCGACGCCGTGAA
>DATLUT010000083.1:0-7880 GCA_035532975.1 Allostellaceae bacterium | reverse complement strand
CTCGGCGAGCTCACGCAGATCGCTTGGAAGCATGATGTCCAGGTGATGATCGAGGGGCCCGGTCACGTGCCCATGCACATGATCAAGGAGAACATGGACCTCCAGCTCGAGCACTGCGGCGAGGCGCCGTTCTACACGCTGGGACCGCTGGTGACCGACATCGCGCCGGGCTACGACCACATCACCTCGGCGATCGGTGCGGCGATGATCGGCTGGTTCGGCACGGCGATGCTCTGCTACGTGACGCCGAAGGAGCATCTGGGATTGCCTGATCGCGACGACGTCAAGGCTGGCGTCATCGCCTACAAGATCGCCGCGCACGCTGCCGACATGGCGAAGGGCCATCCCGGCGCCCGCGAGCGCGACGACGCCTTGTCGCGCGCGCGTTTCGAGTTCCGCTGGCGCGACCAGTTCAACCTCTCGCTCGACCCCGAGACGGCGGAGAAATTCCACGACCAGACGCTGCCGGCCGACGGAGCAAAGCTCGCGCATTTCTGCTCGATGTGCGGGCCTAAGTTCTGCTCGATGAAGATCTCGCAGGAGGTCCGCGACTACGCCGAGCAGGGCATGGCCGAGAAATCGGCCGATTTCCGCAAAGCCGGCGGCGAAATCTATAAGGTGCTCGAAGGCAAGGCAGCCGCCATCGACCCGTGAGCGCGGCTGCGTCGGCTAAGGTGCGTGCTTCGAGACGCGATCCCTCGCCAGCTCAGGATCGCTCCTCAGCATGAGGTGCATTGAGGATGGCATCAAGAAAAGCGCCTCATCCTGAGGGGGCCGCGTCAGCGGCCGTCACGAAGGACGCACGGCCTCTATCCAGCAAGCCCGGCCGCCTCTATCCCGAGCGGCCGATCGTCGGCTGCCTTGCCGTGGTGCGGCGCGGCGACCGCGCACTGCTGGCGCAACGCTCGCTGCCGCCCGGCATCGGCAAATGGGGCTTCCCTGGTGGCGCGCAGGAGCTGGGGGAAACGGTGTTCGAATGCGCCCGGCGCGAGCTCATGGAGGAGACCGGCGTCGCCGCCGAGCCCGAGCGCGTGCTCACGGTCATCGAGGCGATCCGCCAGGATGAGCGCGGCAAGGTGATGACGCATTTCACGCTGGTCTGCGTGCTGCTCGATTGGCGCGCTGGCGAGGGGGAGCCGCTGCACGACGCGCTCCAGGTCAAGTGGCTAGCGCCTGACGAGGCGCAGAGCCTGGACACCTTTCCCGATACGGTGCCGATCCTGCGTCTCGCACTTGGCTGAGGTGGGCTGCGCCGGTATGGCCGTTATGGTATGAGCGGCACGGTTGCGCCGACGGATTTGATATACCTGGCTTGAATTGCTGCAGGAGAGATTGATGAAAAAGCTGCTGATCGCCGGAATAGTGCTGGTCGTTCTTGGGATCGCCGCGCTGGTCGTCAATGTGGTGCCGATCCACCGTCAGGAGCAGGTCGCAAAGATCGGGCCGGTGACGGTCAATTCCGACAAGGAGACCGACTACGTGATCCCGAACTACGTCGGCATCATCGCCATCGTTGCGGGTGTGGTCCTGGTCGTCGTCGGCACGCGACGCGCGTGATCCGCTTCATGCCGAGACGCCGGAAATGAATTCGCCGGCCGAAACTGCCACGCGCGACGTTGCTGTCGCCGCGACGGTCGTCGAGTTGCACCGCCGGGTGGCGTCGTGGCGCGCCGCCGGCGAGGCGGTGGCCCTGGTGCCGACCATGGGCGCGCTTCACGCGGGTCATCTCGCCCTGGTGAGCCGTGCCCGGACGCTGGCGCGTCGCGTCGTCGCCAGTGTGTTCGTCAATCCGACCCAGTTCGGGCCTAGCGAGGATCTGTCGCGCTATCCGCGCGATGCCGGCGGCGATCGGCGCAAGCTGGGCGAGGCCGGTTGCGATCTCGTCTTCATGCCGACCGTCGCCGAAATGTATCCCGACGGCTTTGCCGTCCACATCGATCCCGGTCCGTTGGCCGAAACGCTCGAGGGCCGCTTTCGGCCGGGTCATTTCAGCGGCGTTGCTACGGTCGTAGCCAAGCTGCTGCTCCAGGCGGCGCCCGACGTCGCATTGTTTGGCGAAAAGGATTTTCAGCAGTTGCTGGTCATCCGCCGCGTCGTTCGCGACCTCGATATCCCCGTCCGGATCGAGGGCGTGGCGACCGTGCGCGAGAGCGACGGCCTCGCGTTGTCGTCGCGCAACACCTATCTCACGGCCGAGGAACGCGCGCGCGCGCCGATGCTCTACCGCACCCTGTGCGAGGTTGCGCGCCGCTTCGGCGGCGGCGATGCCGGCGCGGCGGAATGGGGCGCCCAATCGCTGCTCGACGCCGGTTTCTCCCAAGTCGATTATCTCGAGATCCGCGATGCGGAGACGCTCGATCCGCCGCGGCCCGCGCGACCCATGCGCGTGCTGGCCGCCGCTCGGCTCGGCCAGACGCGGTTGATCGACAACGTCGCACTCGCGCCATGACGCGCAAACCGGGCGGCACGCCCGCTCTCATCCTCGATCGCGACGGCGTCATCAACGAAGACGTCGGGTTCCTGTGGCAGGTGGAGCGTTGCCGCTTCGTCGACGGGATTTTCGACGTGGCGCGGCATTTCACCGCGCGCGGCTTCGCGATCGTCGTGGCCACCAACCAATCAGGCATCGGTCGCGGCCTGTTCACCGAGACCGATTTTCGGACGCTGATGGACTACATCATGGCCGAATTCCGCCGCCAGAATGCGCCGATCGCCGCCGTCTATCATGCGCCCGAGCACCCGACCGAGGGCATCGGCCGCTATCGGCGCGACACGGCCTGGCGCAAGCCGCGGCCGGGCATGATCCTCGCCGCCCAGCGGGACCTCGGCCTCGACCTGTCGCGCTCGTGGGGCATTGGCGACGATATGCGCGACGTGATTGCTTGCCGCGACGCCGGTGTCGGAACGCTGGTATTACTGGACGACGCGGCCAAGGCGCCGGCAAAGACCGAAGATCATTGGGTGATGCCGCATCTGGGCGACGTGGTGGCGCTGGCGGAGGGGGAGAAGGCGCATTGAAGGTTCTGGTCACCGGCGGCGCTGGCTTCATCGGCACCTCGGTCGTGCGTCACCTGCTCGGCGCCGGCGACAGCGTCGTCAATCTCGACAAGCTGACTTACGCCGGCTCCAATCCGCCGCTCGGCGCGCTGGCGACGCCGACGAACTATGCACTCGAGGTCGCCGATGTCGCCGATCGGCCCGCCGTCGTGCGCATCCTCGCCAGGCACAAGCCCGATGCGGTGATGCATCTCGCGGCCGAGACCCATGTCGACCGCTCGATCGACCGACCGGACGATTTCGTCCACAGCAATCTGGTCGGAACCTTCGCCATTCTGGAGGCGACGCGCGCCTATTGGGAAGCCCTCGGCGCCGAGGCGCGGGCGCGCTTCCGGTTCCACCATATTTCGACCGACGAGGTCTTCGGCTCGCTCGGTCCTGGCGAACGCGCGGCCGAGGACGGGCGCTACCGGCCCAACAGCCCCTACGCCGCGTCGAAGGCGGGTGCCGATCACCTGGCGCGCGCCTGGTTTCAGACCTATGGCCTGCCGGTCATTGCGACCAACTGCTCGAACAACTACGGGCCTTGGCAGTTTCCCGAGAAGCTCGTTCCACTCATCGTGCTCAACGCCATCGAGGGCCAGAAGCTGCCGGTCTACGGCAGGGGCGAGAACGTGCGCGACTGGCTCTATGTCGGCGACCACGCTGCGGCGCTCGCGCTGGTGTTACGCCGTGGGAAGCCGGGCGACACCTACAATATCGGCGGCGGCGAGGAGCGGCGGAATATCGACCTGGTGCAGACGATCTGCGCCATCCTCGACGAGGCGTTGCCGAAATCGCCGCATCGGCCGCATGCGCAGCTGATCGAGCTCGTAACCGACCGGCCGGGCCACGATCTCCGTTATGCCATCGATGACCGCAAGATTCGCGGCGAGCTCGGCTGGATTCCGTCCGAAAGCCTCGAGACCGGATTGCGCAAGACGGTGCGCTGGTATCTCGACAATCGTCCGTGGTGGCAGCCGATCCGCAGCGGCATCTATCGCGGCGAGCGGCTCGGCCGGCTCAGGCGCTAGTTGCCGCGCGCGATGCGCTCGGCCGTCCCGGCGTTGGTGGCGTATTCCGGCACCAGGTTGCGCAGCACGACGAGCACGCGGTCGGTGCGGCCCTCGCGCGCGTGCTCGGCGAGCTCGTCGAGCGCACGCGACAGCATCGCATAGTCGATGACACGCGGCGCCGCGAGCCGGATTCCGGTCACGCGCGTCGGCACCAGCGCTTCCTGCTCGTGGAACAGCTCCTCGTGCAGTTTCTCGCCCGGCCGGAGGCCGACGAACTCGATCTTCACGTCGCGGTCGGGCCGCTTGCCGGCGAGGCGGATCATCTGACGAGCGAGATCGACGATCTTCACCGGCTCTCCCATGTCGAGCACGAACAGCTTGCCGCGAGCCTCGTCGTCCGCCGACGCGAGCGCCGAAGCCTGGAGCACGAGCTCGACCGCCTCGCGCGTCGTCATGAAATAGCGCGAAATTTCGGGATGGGTGACGGTCAACGGACCACCGGCGGCGAGCTGGCGCTGGAACAGCGGCACGACCGATCCGGTCGATCCGAGTACGTTGCCGAACCGGACGGTGACGAAGCGGGTGCCCGCCGTATGCCGCGACTCGAGGATGTCGAGGGCCTGGCAGAGGCTTTCCGCCAGGCGCTTCGATGCGCCCATGACGTTGGCCGGATTCACGGCCTTGTCGGTTGAAATCATCACCATCGCGCGCACGCCATGCGTGCGGCAGGCCTCCGCGACATGGCGCGTGCCGAGCACGTTGGTCATCACGCCTTCGAGCGGATCGGCCTCGACCATCGGCACGTGCTTGAGCGCCGCGGCATGGAAAACCAGCTCGGGCCGCTCGGCCGCCAGCACCGCGTCGACGCGCCGGCTGTCGCGCACGTCGCCGATCAACGCGCGCCGCGCCAGATTCGGGAACCGCTCGAGGATTTCGCGCTCGATCGAATAGAGCGCGTACTCGCCGTTGTCGAACAGAGTCAGCCGTGCTGGTCCGAAGGCGGCGATCTGGCGCGTGAGCTCGGATCCGATCGTGCCGCCGGCGCCGGTGACCAGGACCCGCTTGCCGGCGACGAGCGCGCCCATGCTGTTGCGGTCGAGCACGGTCTGCGGCCGCCCGAGCAAGTCTTCGATCGCCACCGGCTCGATCGGTCGCACGCCGTCGGTGCGCGTATCCCTGAATTCCGTGAGACGCGGCAGCCGCGCCAGGGGAATGCCGAGGCCGTCGGCGACTTCGAGCAGGTGGCGCACCGCCGCGCCCTCGACGCCGCGGCCGGTTAGGATCATGCGTTGCGGCTTGTCGCCCTTCGCCGCCAGGCGATCGACCACACGGGGAATCTGGTCGACGGTGCCGAGCACCGCCACGCCGCCGATCTCGCGTCCAACGCGCTCGCTGTCGTCCGAGACAATGCCCACGACGCGATACGCCTGCTGCGCGTCTCGATGCGTCGTACGGATGAACAGATCGGCGCCTTCGCCGGCGCCGATCAGCAGCACCGGCACCGAGACGCGCGCGGCGTCGACGCGCAGGATGTTGCGCAAACTACCGTCCTTCAGCAGGCGATAGGCGAAGCGCGGTCCGCCGAGCAGCGCCATCAGCACCAGCCAATTGATGCCGACGATCGACCGCGGCAACGCCTCGAGTCGGGTCATCAGGAACATCAACGGGAAATAGACGAGGATGATCAGCGTGACCGCGCGCGCCAGGCCGATGAGGTCGGGCAGCGAAGCGTAGCGCCAGATGCCGCGATAGAGGCCCGAGGCGTAGAACACCACGGCCGCCGTCGCGGCGAAGAGTCCGTCATAGGTCCAGATCAGGCCATGCGAGTAATGCGCGATGTCGTCGCCGACGCGCAGGTAGAACGAGAGCCAGAACGATATCGCGGCCATGACGATGTCATGGGCGAAGGCGGCTCCGGCGCGGCGACTGACGATGGTCATGAGTGTGGCTGACGTTACGTGAGCGGCCGCCGGCCCAGCAAGCGAAATGCGGATTGCGGCCCCGCGCGCTGCCTTCGTCAGGCTAGCGGCGCAAATGCCGTTTCGGGCAGGATGTGCCGCTATGCTTTATGTCATGAGCAAAGCGCTCCAAGTCATAGTCGATCCGGGCAATCTGCTCCTGATCCTTTTGGCCATCGGCGTTTGGCAGCTGATGATGAGCCGCCGTCGCAAGGGCATGGCGCTGATCGTTGTCGCGCTCGTCGTGGGCGCGCTGGCAGCCGTGCGGCCGGTCGCCGATCTGCCGTTGGTGCCGCTCGAGCATCGCTTTCCGATCCTGCGAACGCTGCCCGCGAAGGTCGACGGCATCATCTTATTGGGCGGCGCGGTCGATCCGGAGCGCACCGCCGAATATGATCAGGTCGCGCTCAATCAGTCGGCTGCGCGCGTCACCGAAACGCTGCGTCTTGCGCGCCGTTATCCGGCGGCGCGCGTCGTCCTGTCGGGCGGCGTCGGCGGATTGTTGCACGAGCCCATCACCGAGGCCGCCGCCACGGTGCGGCTGCTGACCGATCTGGGCGTGGCGCCGAACCAGCTGGTCATCGAGGATCGTTCGCGCACGACGCACGAGAATGCCGTGTTCTCGAAGCAGATCGCCGATCCCAAGCCGGGCGAAGTCTGGATTCTGATCACGTCGGCCCATCACATGCCGCGCGCGGTCGGTTGTTTCCGCCGGATCGGCTGGTCGGTGGTGCCCGATCCGGTCGATTTTGAGACGACGCAACGCCTGCACATTTCGCTCGCCGATGGGCTCATGGTCGCGAAGGCGGCGGCGCACGAATGGCTCGGCCTCGTCGCTTATTACATCGCGGGCTGGACGAGCGCGCTGTTGCCCGGACCTTAACGGCCGATCTCGTGCAGTAGCTCGCGATAGAGTGTGCGCGTGGCGTCGGCGATCGTGTCCTCCGACAGGCCGCGTTCGACCAGCTTGCGGCCCGCGGCGCCGAACCGCCGGCGCAGCGCGGCATCGCGGGCGAGCGCGACCAGCGCGTCGGCCAGCGCCGCTTCGTCGCCGGGCGGCACGAGAAGCGCGTTGACGCCTCGCTGCGCAATCGTAGGCACGCCCGGGATGTCGCTCGCGACGATCGGTCGCGCCATCGCCGCCGCTTCCAGCAGGCTCTTCGGCACGCCTTCGCCGCCCAGCGACGCGAGCGCGGCGATGTGGGCATCGCGCCATACCGGGCGAACGTCCTCACGCCGGCCGAGCCACGTGACGCCGGGAAGCGCGGCCCAGCGCGCGAGCGTATCCCGCGCGATGGCGCTTGGATTCTCGTCGTCGGTATCGCCGGCGAGGACGAGGCGCAGGTTGACGCCGCGCTCGCGGGCAAGCTGCTGCGCCGCGACCAGCGTCGCGACGCCTTTGATGGCAATCATCCGGCCGGCATAGGCGACGGTGACCGGCGGCGCCGGTGGCTCGGGCGCGGGTGCGAACCGCGCCAGATCGACGCCGGAGCCGGGGATCAGAACGATGCGCGAGGCCATGGCCGGGCACATCGCCGTGAGCGCCCGCCGGTCCTCATCGTTCTGCACGATGACGCGGCCGCGCCGGCCGAACAGCGCCCATGGAACGATCAGCCGCGCCAGCCACGCCAGCAGCCGCGCCGCGCGCCGGTCCGAGCCGGCGATGTATCCCATGCCGGTCACCATGCCGACGACCAGCGGCACGCCAGCGAGGCGGGCGGCGATGCCGCCCAAGACCGCCGGCTTCAGCGAGACGTGATGCACCGCCAGCGGTCGCTCGCGGCGGTAGAGGCGCCAGATTTCGGCGATTGCGGTCAGGCTGGCCAGCGGCCCGATCGCGCGCCGCTTCCAGCGCAGCGGATGAAGCGTG
>DATLUT010000082.1:0-4225 GCA_035532975.1 Allostellaceae bacterium | reverse complement strand
CCCGACAACGGCACGCGCTGGACGATGCTGGCGCCGGCGCGGCGCAGCCGCTCGGTGGCGCGTTCGAGCCGCCGGGCGGAGATATCGCTGGCGATGAGGTGGCCGCGATTGTTCATGCTGGCGGCGAGCGCCAGCGTCTTGCCGCCGGCGCCGGCGCAGAAATCCATCACCCGCATGCCGGGCTGCGCGTCGGCAAGCAACGCCGCGACCTGCGAGCCTTCGTCCTGAACCTCGATCAGGCCCTGGCGGAACGGCTCCAATTGGCCCAAGGGCACCCGCTCCTTGAGGCGCAAGCCGAGCGGCGACAGTGCGGTCATCTCGGCTTCGATGCCGGCGCGTTGCAGCGCGATGCGCGCCTTGCCGCGATCGCCCTTGAGCGTGTTGACACGCAGATCGAGCGTCGCCTCGCCGTTGAGCGCCGCGGTCTCGCGGGCCAGATCCTTGCCAAGCGACGCCGCGAGATGCGGTCCGAGCCACTCGGGATAGTTGCCGCGCACGTGCGGCGGCATGTCCGGGTGCGCGAGCGCGCGGCCGGCGAGCGACGCGACCATCTCGGTTTCGTCGGCCGTCAGGGTCGCTGGTCTAAACCGGTCACCGTCGCAGGCGTCGCGGATCGCGCTCGCGTGCCAACCTTCCACCAGCGCCAGCGCCGCCAGCATGCGGCACCGAGTGTCTGCCAGCAGGCCATTGCCGGTGCGCCCGATCCACCAGTCAAGCTGCGCGCGATGGCGCAGCACGGCATAGATGTGGCCCGAAATCGCCGCGCGGTCGGACGAGCCGGCGAAGCGGTGGCGGCGGAACCAGTTCGCGACCAAATCGTCGGCGGGCGCCGTTCCCTTGTTGATTTCCGCCAGAAGCCCGGTCGCCGCCTCGACTTGCGCGCCCGGCGTCACAGTTCCTGCCGATAGTTCGGCGACTCGCGGGTGATGGCGATGTCGTGCACGTGGCTCTCGCGCAGTCCCGCGCCGGTGATGCGCACGAATTTGCAGTTGCGCTGCATCTCGGCGATCGTCCGGTTGCCGGTGTAGCCCATTGCCGCCTTGAGGCCGCCGACGAGCTGGTGGACGACGTTGGCGACCGGGCCCTTATGCGGCACGCGGCCCTCGACGCCCTCGGGCACCAGCTTGAGCTCACTCTGGACTTCCTGCTGGAAGTAGCGGTCGGCCGAGCCGCGCGCCATCGCGCCCACGGAGCCCATGCCGCGGTAGGATTTGTAGGAGCGGCCCTGATAGAGGAACACCTCGCCCGGGCTTTCGTCGGTGCCGGCAAAGAGCGAGCCGAGCATGACGCAATCGGCGCCGGCGGCGATCGCCTTTGCCAGATCGCCCGAGAACTTGACGCCGCCGTCGGCGATCACCGGCACGTTCTTCTTCCGGCAGGTCTCGACGACGTCGAGGATCGCGGTGAGCTGCGGCACGCCGACGCCCGCGACGATCCGGGTTGTGCAGATCGAGCCCGGGCCGATGCCGACCTTCACCGCGTCGGCGCCGGCGTCGACCAACGCATCGGCGCCCTCGGGCGTGGCGATGTTGCCGGCGACGATCTGGGTGTAGTTGCTGAGCTTGCGGATGCGGTTGACGGTATCAAGCACGCGCGACGAGTGGCCATGCGCGGTGTCGACCACGAGCACGTCGACGCCGGCATCGAACAACGCCTCCGCGCGCTTGACGCCGTCCGGTCCGGTGCCGGTGGCGGCGCCGACGCGCAGCCTGCCGGCTTCGTCCTTGGTAGCGTTGGGAAAACGCTGCGATTTCTCGATGTCTTTGACGGTGATCAGGCCGACGCAGCGGAAATCCTTGTCGACCACCAGGACCTTCTCGATCCGGTGCTGGTGCAGCAGCTTCTTGGCTTCTTCGCGCGTCACGGTCTCGCGCACGGTGATCAAGTGGTCCTTGGTCATCAGCTCGGCAATCGGCTGACTGGGATTCGAGGCAAAGCGGACGTCGCGGTTGGTGACGATGCCGACGAGCTTCTGCGTCTGGCGCTCGACCACGGGAATGCCGGAAATCTTGTTGTCGGCCATCAGCTTGAGGGCATCGGCCAGCGTCGCATCGGGAGCGATGGTGACCGGGTTCACCACCATGCCGGCCTCGAACTTCTTTACCTTGCGGACCTCATCCGCCTGTTCGGAAATCCCAAGATTGCGATGCACGATGCCGAGGCCGCCGACTTGCGCCATGGCGATCGCGAGTGCGCTTTCTGTCACCGTGTCCATCGCCGCTGAAACCAGCGGAATGCCCAGCCCGATCTCGCGCGTGAGGCGCGTGCGCGTGTCGCTTTCGGTGGGAAGGACGGCGGACGCGGCGGGCACAAGCAGGACGTCGTCGAAAGTCAGCGCCTGCCGGATATTCATTGATGCCTCCCGTTCGCCCGGGTCGGGCGAGGTTGGCGCCGCATAATACACGGAAGCGTCCCCAAGGGAAGCGCGCCAAGCGCCCGGCGGCGCATGCCTCTGATGCCGGAAAGCCTAGATGCCGCGGCCGCGAAAGCCCTGCCCGACCAGATAGACTTCGGCCGACTCGCTACGCGACGCCGGCGGCTTGGCATGGCGGATCTGCGCGAAGTCGCGCTTGAGGCGCTGCAGCAATTCGCCCTCTGCGCCGCCTTGATAGACCTTGCAGACGAAGGCGCCGCCCGGGGCCAATACTTCGGCGGCAAAATCGTACGCCGCCTCGGCGAGCGCGACGATCTTCACGTGGTCGGTCGCGCCGTGGCCGGTCGCCGGCGCCGCCATATCCGACAACACAATGTCGGCCGCGCCACCGAGCGCCGTCTTGATGCGGGCCGGCGTAGCGGCCGCGGTGAAATCGGCGCGGATCAGGGTTGCGCCTGGGATCGGCGGCATTTCGAGCACGTCGATACCGAGCACAAAGCCCTTGCCCCTGGCGCTGTGGGTGCGCTCCACGGCAACCTGAGTCCAGCCGCCGGGTGCAGCCCCCAGGTCGACCACGCGTGCGCCGGGTTTCAGCACGCGGAAGCGATCATCAAGCTCCGCCAGCTTGAACGCCGCGCGCGAGCGATAGCCCAGCCGCTTGGCCTCGCGCACGTAGGGATCGTTGAGCTGACGCTGCAGCCACTGGGTCGATGACGCCGTGCGCCGCCCCGCTGTCTTGACGCGCACCGCACTACTGCGCGGCGGTGCGCCACCCTTCGCGCCGGCACCCATCCGGCTGCCCGAAGGCCACGAACCCTTGCGTGCCATCAGGCCAAGCTCGAGCCGTCGGCGCCGACGAGGCTCATCAGGATGCCCTCGCGGATGCCGCGGTCGGCGACGGCGAGGTGAC
This sequence comes from Allostellaceae bacterium, assembly GCA_035532975.1. Classification (GTDB taxonomy): domain Bacteria; phylum Pseudomonadota; class Alphaproteobacteria; order ATCC43930; family CGMCC-115725; genus REEB95. The sequence continues at coordinate 941 of DATLUT010000082.1, read as the reverse complement.
CGACGGGCCATAGCGTGCAGATCGCCTCGAGAATGGCGCAGCCCGCGAGCACGAGATCGGCACGATCCTGGCCGATGCAGGGATGCGCCGCACGGTCGGCATAGGCCATCGACACGAGCCGGCGCGTCACCCGTGCGATCGAGGCAAAGTCCAGCGCGGTGCCGTCGACGCGCGCGCGGATGTAGCGCGGTAGATTGAGATAGAGCGCACTCAGGATCGTGACGGTGCCCGAGCTGCCGATCATCTGCACCTCGCCCGCCCGGATGTGCCGGCCGATGCCGAAGCGCTCCTCGAATGCCATCAGCGGCCGGCGTATTTCCTCGACGATTGCCTCGTAGGTTTCGGCGTCGAGCTCACGTCCGCCATAACGGTCCGCGAAGGTGACGACGCCTTGCGGAATCGAGATCGAGCCGTCGATGACCGGTGGCGCCGCCGGGTCGGACGGCACGGTAACCCATACCAGCTCGGTCGATCCGCCGCCGATATCGAAGACCACTGCGCGCGGCTTGCGCCGGTCAAGTAATGGAGCGCAGCCGTTCACGACCAGCCGGGCTTCCTCGTCGCTCGAAATGATCTCGATCGCAATGCCGGTTACGGCGCGCACGCGGTCGAGGAATTCGGCGCAATTCTGCGCGCGGCGACAGGCTTCGGTCGCGACATAACGAGCCGCCGCGACGCGCCGGCCGGCGACCCGCTGCGCGCAAATCCGGAGTGCTTCGATGGTGCGCCCCATGGCGGCCTCGGACAGGTGACCGGTGGCCGCCAAGCCTTCGCCGAGCCGCACGATACGGGAGAATGCTTCGACGACGCGAAACCCGCTCCGACCCGCGGCACGCGCCATCAGCAAACGGCAGTTATTGGTGCCGAGATCGAGGGCCGCGTAAGTCGGCGTGCCACGTTCTCCGGCCGGTGATCGATCGGATGGCAAGTGAGGTCGCGGC
>DATLUT010000081.1:0-4192 GCA_035532975.1 Allostellaceae bacterium | reverse complement strand
TTACATGCGCGCGGCGATGATCGACACGCTGAACCACGACTATATCCGCACCGCGCGAGCCAAGGGCGCCGGCGAAGCACGCATCCTGACGCGCCACGCACTGCGCAACGCGCTCATTCCGCTCATCACCGTTGTGGCGCTATCGTTCGGCTCGCTGTTCTCGGGTGCGCTCGTCACCGAAACCATGTTCGCCTATCCCGGCATGGGCAAGCTGATCTATGACGCGGTGCTCGGCAACGACTACAACCTCGCCCTTGCCGGCCTGCTGTTCGCGACACTGATGACGCTGGTCGCGAATTTCGCGGCCGACCTCGCCTATGCCGCCGCCGACCCGCGGATCGCCTACCGATGAGCGCGCTGGTGCAGCCCCGGGTGCGTTTCGGCGGCGGTGTGTTGCTGGTGCTGACGATCGCCGTGCTGTCGACGCCGTTTCTGGCGCAGGCGCTCGGCGCCCATGCCGACACGGTCGATCTCTACCATCGCCTCGCCGGCCCGTCACTGCGCCACCCGCTCGGCACCGACGAGCTTGGCCGCGATTTGCTGTTGCGGCTGCTCGAAGGCGGGCGCGTCTCTCTCCTGGTCGGGATCACCGCGGCGCTCGCCGCTGCAGTGCTGGGCACCGGCATCGGCCTCCTTGCCGGCTATTTCGGCGGCCGGCTCGACGCGGCACTGATGCGCCTCACCGACGGTATCATCGCCCTGCCGCTGCTGCCGCTGCTCGTTGTGTTAGCGGCGGCCGACCTGCACAAGCTGGGCGTGCCTGCGGCGTTGCGCGATTCCGACGCGATGAGCCTCTATCGCATCATCGCGCTGGTGACGCTCGTCGGTTGGACGACCGTGGCGCGCTTGGTGCGCGGTACGACGCTATCGCTTCGGCGTCAGGATTTCGTCCGCGCCGCCGAGGCCTTGGGCGCAAGCCACCGGCGCATCATGCTGGTCCACATCCTGCCCAACCTGGCGACGCCGATCATCGTCGCGACGTCGCTCGCGGTCGGCGAGATCATCCTGCTCGAATCTGTGCTGAGCTTTTTGGGCCTCGGCGTGGCGCCGCCACTCGCGAGCTGGGGCAACATGCTGACCGGCGCCGAGGAGACCATCGCGCTCGCGCCGATGCTTGCGGTCTATCCCGGTCTGCTGATCTTCCTGACCGTGATGGCATGCAACCTGCTCGGCGACGGCTTGCAGCAGGCACTCGATCCGCGCCAACGGCGCTGAGCTATTCCTCTTCGGCCGGCGGCGGCTCGTAGAACAGCGAAGCCTGGCGCCGCTTCTCGGCCAAGCGCGGATCGCGGCGCAGGCGATCGATCACGCGGCGGCGGTAATCCGGATCGGCGACGACGCGATCCATGTCCATGTTGTCGAAATCCTTGTCGTCGAGCGGCGGAAGCCCGGACATTCAGCAAACCTTCACCGGAGGTGAAACTGGCGCGATTGGACGAAGCATGGAACCGCGCCAATGCACCACACCAGCGTCAACTTGCGCAAGACTGTCACAATCTGTGGATAGAGCTGTGGACAACCTTCCGGACAGATTATGGAAGGCGCGGGATCGGCAAAGTCACTTAAGCCCTTCGCCACGCGCCTGCGACGGGATGCCGCAGGTGCGCATCATCGAGTCGCGCCCCAGCGTCACCGCCAGCCGGGTTTGACGTCGGGAGCCGCCACGGCCGATAGTAGCCGCGACCAGCCGCGCATATTTGAAGGGTTCTGCAATGCCGCGAGGCAACTCCGCCGCCAGCCGCGATATCGCCTTCCATCTGCACCCCTATGCCAACCATCGCAGGCTGGAGCGCCAGGGCGAGCTGATGGTGACCGAGGGCAAGGGCGTCTGGGTCAAGGACGAGGCCGGCAAGGAGTACCTCGAAGGCTGCGCCGGGCTGTGGTGTACGTCCCTTGGCTTTGGCGAAGAACGCCTGATCGAGGCGGCGGCGCGGCAAATGCGCAAGCTCAGCTTCTATCACTCGTTTCACCACAAATCGCATGAGGTGGTGGGCGAGCTGGCGGAGCGGCTCATCGGCATGATGCCGGTGAAGATGTCGCACGCCTTCTTCAACAACTCCGGCTCCGAGGCGAACGACACTGCCGTCAAGATCGTCTGGTATTACAACAACGCGCGCGGCCGCCCGCGGAAGAAGAAGATCATCGCGCGCCTCAAGGGCTATCACGGCGTCACGGTGGCGGCGGCGAGCCTGTCGGGTCTGCCCAACAATCACCGCTCGTTCGACCTGCCGATCGCGAACATCCGCCACGCCGACTGCCCGCATCATTACCGCTACGCCCATCCGGGCGAGGGCGAGGAAGAATTCGCCAGTCGTCTCGCCGAGAATCTCGACCTAATGATCCAGCGCGAGGATCCGGATACCGTCGCGGCCTTCATCGCCGAGCCGGTGATGGGCGCGGGCGGCGTCATCGTGCCGCCGCGGACCTATTACGAGAAGGTCCAGAAGGTCCTGAAGAAATACGACGTGCTGCTGATCGCCGACGAGGTCATCACCGGCTTCGGCCGCACTGGGATGATGTTCGGCACCGAGACCTTTGATCTGAAGCCCGACATCATCACTGTCGCCAAGGCACTGTCCTCGGCCTACCTGCCGATCTCCGCGACCGTCGTCAGCGACCTGCTCTACCAGGCGCTCGCCGACGAGAGCGACAAGATCGGCATCTTCGCCCACGGCTATACCTACTCCGGCCACCCGGTGTGCTGCGCGGTGGCGATCGAGGCACTCAAAATCTACGAGGAGCGCAACATCCTGGCCCATGTCCAGAAGGTCGCGCCGCGCCTCCAGGACGGCCTGCGCCGGCGCTTCGCCGGCCACCCGCTGGTCGGCGAGGTCCGCGGCATTGGCCTCGTCGCCGGCGTCGAACTGGTCAAGGACAAGGCGGCCAAGACGCCGTTTGATCCAAATCAAGGTGCCGGCAACATCCTTACGGCAGAAACCAATAAGCACGGTCTGATCTTGCGTCAGATCGGCGATACCCAGGCGTTTTCGCCGCCGCTGGTGATCACGGAATCGGAGATTGACGAGATGCTCGACCGCTTCGGCAAGGCCCTGGACGACACGGCGGCGCGGCTTTCGCCGCGACAACCGGCCTCATTGCGCGCCTGACGCCGGAACCGTAAGCAGTTATAATCATTGTATAGTTTCACGGAAAGGCCGCTCCCCGACATGGATTTCGAGGCGTTTTTCAAGACCCGGCTCGATGCGCTGAAGGCCGAAGGCCGCTACCGCGTGTTCACCGACATTGCGCGCCGGGCGGGCGCCTTTCCGCGCGCCGAGGATCACGCCCGCGGCGGCGAGATCACCGTCTGGTGCTCGAACGACTATCTCGGCATGGGCCAACATCCCGACGTGCTGGCGGCCATGCGCGAGGCGATCGACCGCAACGGTGCGGGCGCGGGCGGCACGCGCAATATCTCCGGCACCACCCATTATCACGTCGCGCTCGAGCGCGAGCTCGCCGATCTGCACCGCAAGCCAGCGGCGTTGGCGTTCACCTCGGGCTATGTCGCCAACGAGGCGGCATTGGCGACCCTTGGCTCGCTGCTGCCCAATTGCGTCATCTTCTCCGACGCGCTCAACCACGCGTCGATGATCCAGGGCATCAGGCATAGCCGTGCGGACAAGGTCATCTTCAAGCACAACGATCCGGCCGATCTGGACCGCCTGCTCAAGGCCGCGGATCCGGCGCGGGCCAAGCTCGTCGCGTTCGAGTCGGTCTATTCGATGGATGGCGACATCGCGCCCATCCGCGAGATTTGCGACGTCGCCCGGCGCTACGGCGCGATGACCTATCTCGACGAAGTGCACGCTGTCGGCCTCTATGGCGAACGCGGCGCAGGCGTCGCCGAGCGCGATGGCGTGATGGACCGCGTCGACCTGATCCAGGGGACGCTGGCCAAGGCCTTCGGCCTGATGGGCGGCTACGTCGCGGCGTCGGCCGCGCTGGTCGACTTCCTGCGCAGCTACGCGCCGGGTTTCATCTTTACCACGTCGCTGCCGCCGGCGATCGCCGCCGGCGCCGCCGCGAGCATCCGCTACGTCAAGGGCGCGAGCGAGCTGCGCCGGCGCCATCAGGAGCGCGCTGCACGGCTCAAGCAGCGCCTTGCCGCGGCGAAGCTGCCGGTGATGGCGAGCGAGAGCCATATCGTGCCGGTGCTGGTCGGCGATGCGCGGCTGTGCAAGGAGGCGTC
>DATLUT010000080.1:0-2134 GCA_035532975.1 Allostellaceae bacterium | reverse complement strand
GGCGTACCGGCCGGCAGCGCGAAGCGGCGCAAGACCAGAACGGCAATACCGGTCGCCAGCGCCGCTAGTGCGGCCGGCACCAGCGTCGCCCACAAATCGCCGAAACGCACGGGACCGCGCCGCGTCGCCAGCCAGAATCCGACCGGCAGCCGCAGGCCGAGTCCGACCACAGCCAGTGCCGCAGCCACCGCGGCCGCGCCGAAATGCACGCTGGCGCCAACCGCCAGCACGCACAGCGCCAGATCGATCAAGCCGGCGCGCACCATTTCGCGCGGCCGGTTCTGGCTCAAATAGAGCAGGCCAGCGGTCTGCGTCAGCGGTAGAAAGACGGCCGCGGCTGCGAACCACGCCACCAGCGGCGCGGCCGCCTGCCAGCGGGGTCCGAACAGGATGTGCACGATCCAATCGGCGGTCACTGCCAACAGCGCGGCGCTGGGCAGGAGAATCATCGCCAAGTTCTCGAACAGTTCATTGAACGCGCGGCGATAGCGCTCGTCCTGATGTGCGATGCGGCTCAGCGTTGGCATGCCGACGGCGTAGAGCGGCACGGCGAGATTATTGACCGGCGTCAGCAGCAGCTTCACGGCGCGCTCGTAGAGGCCGAGGACGTTGGCGCCCCAGGCCCAGCCGATCAGGATCTGGTCGATGCTGCGGCCGACCGCGGCGGTGAGATTGACGCCGGTCACGGAGGCGCCGAAGACAAAGAGCTCGCGCACGCCAGCCGCGCGCCGGGGCCACGCCGGTCGCCAGCGGCACAGCGACCAGCTGCCGATCAGCGCGATCGCCGGCACGACGAGGCGCTGCGCCACCAGCGCCCAATAATCGGCGCCCGCCAGCGCCAACGCGACCGCGACGACGAGGCCCGTCAGGTCGCTGCCGATATCGACGCAGATCGTTGCGGTAAAGCGCATCTGGCGCCGCAGCAGCGCCCAATGCTGGACGGTCAGGCCGCTCATGAGAAAACTCAACGCCAGCCAGCGCGTCACCGGCGCGACCGCGGGATCGCGGTAGAAGTCGGCGACGAGGGGAGCGGCAAGAAACAGCGACGCGGCGATCAGCCCGCCGGCCGCGACATTGATCCAGAACAGCGCCGAGACCTGGGCGTGATCGATATCGGTCTTGCGGATAGTCGCGGCCGAGAGACCCAGCTCCTTGATGAACTCGAGTATCGACGACAGCGCCGCCACCATGGCGATGAGGCCGAATGCGCCAGGCGATAACAGCCGCACCAGCACGACGACGGTTGCGAGCTGGAGCACGACCTTGCCGGCCTGGGCGCCGAACGTGACGGCGCCGCCGCGCACCGAGCGGCCGCGGATATCGGCGAGGAGATGGTCGGTGGCAAGCGCCTTGGCGGCGTCAGACGGCTTCAAGTTGCTGCTTCCGCACCGACGATCGGTGCTCGGCATACCAGCGATAGGTTTCGCGCACGCCGTCCTCGAGCGCAATGCGCGGCCGCCAGCCGAGCGCCGCCAGGCGCCCAATATCGACCAGCTTGCGCGGCGTACCGTCGGGCTTGGTCGCGTCGAACGCCAGTGTGCCGCGGAATCCCGCTATGCGGCAGATCAACGCCGCAAGATCGGCGATGGAGATTTCCTCGCCGCAGCCGACATTGACGATTTCTTCGCTCGAATAGGTCTTGATCAGGTGCACCAGCGCGTCGGCACAATCATCGACATGGAGGAACTCGCGCAGCGGCCGACCGCTGCCCCAGACCTCGACGGTCTTGGCGCCGCGGGCGACGGCTTCGTGCGCCTTGACGATCAGGGCGGGCAGCACATGGCTGGAGCGCAAATCGAAATTGTCGCCCGGGCCGTAAAGATTGGTCGGCATCGCCGAGATGAAATCGCACTCGTGCTGACGGCGATAGGCTTGCACAAGTTTGATACCGGCGATCTTGGCGATGGCGTACCACTGATTGGTCGGCTCGAGCAGGCCGGTGAGCAGCGCATCCTCGTTCATCGGCTGCACGGCGAGCCGCGGATAGATGCAGGTCGAGCCGAGGAAGATCAGCTTCTCGACGCCGGTCCGGCGCGCGGCCTCGATCACGTTCGCGGCGATCATCAGGTTGTCGTAGAGAAAATCCGCCGGCCGCGAATCGTTGGCGTAAATGCCGCCGACGCGCGCCGCGGCG
>DATLUT010000079.1:0-8936 GCA_035532975.1 Allostellaceae bacterium | reverse complement strand
CGACCAGATGATCCAGGATGCGTTAGCGACCCTTAACCAAGTTCATACCAGCGTGCTGTCGGCCGAGGCGTCGCTCGGCACCAGCCTCAGCGAGATCCACGCCGTCCAGAGCCAAGACAACACCGTTAGCACGACGGACCAGGCCAACCTTGCAGGAATCCAGAGCGCCAGCCTGCCAGACGTGATGACCCGTTTCAGCGAGGGCGTGACCGCGCTCCAGGCGGCGCAGGCGGCTTTCGGCAAGATCAGCGGCCTGTCGCTCTTTAACTATATCTAGCGCGCACCAATCGGTCCGGTGTCGCTGGTTTTGCTGCTTTCTGGAATTGCCAAAAAACGGAAAATCGGTATATTCCGGAAAGCGGACGGATGGAGCAGGTGAGAAGGCCGATGGACGCGATAGCTGCAGTCGCCGACCTCGAGGTCGGTTCCGCGAAAACCGCCGCCGCGCACCAGCCGCGGCCCGACAGCGCGCCGTCCGAACGGCGCGCGATTTTCGTCCTCGGCATGCATCGCAGTGGGACGTCGGCGGTAACCCGCGTGCTCAATCTGCTCGGCGTCGAGCTCGGGGGAGGCCTGATGGCTGCGTCGCCGGATAATGAGCGCGGTTATTGGGAGCATATGGAGATCGTGCAGGAGCACGACCGGCTGCTAACGGCGCTGGGCTCGAGTTGGGACGATTTGCGGCCGCTGCCGGTGAATTGGACAAAAACGCCGGCGGCCGTAGAGGCCGCACAGCGGCTGCGCACGCTCGTCGAGTGCGACTTTGCCGGCAAGCCGCTTTGGGGTCTCAAGGATCCGCGGCTCTGCAGATTGCTGCCGCTCTGGTTGCCGCTGCTGCGCGCGATGCGCGTGACGCCGCATTTCGTCCTGGTCGTTCGCCACCCGCGCGAAGTCGCGGCTTCGCTGGCCAAGCGCGATCACAAGAACGATGCGGCGTCGGCGTTGCTGTGGTTGCGGCATACGCTCGAAGCCGAGCGAACGACCCGTGGCTTTCCGCGTACCGTCATCCATTACCCCGATCTGGTCGAGAACCCGCGGACATGGTCGGCGGAGTTCTGGCGTGTCGCGGCAGAGTGCGGCCTCTACTGGCCGCACGAGCCGCAGGTCATTGACGACAAAGTCGTGGCGTTTCTGTCGCCCGCGTTGCGCCATCATCACGTTGGGCATGCCGCAGCCGGCGAAGCCGGCGAGAGTTTTGGCGTTTGGGTACAGATGGTTTACGACGCGCTGCGCACGCGGGAATGCCAGACGGCCACATGCGACCGCGTCACCGCTGAAATCGAGCGTGCTGACGAGGTCTGGAGCAGGCTTGCCGTGCCTTCGATCGCTGACGCGCCGGAAACCGGACCATCGCGCGAAGCCAAGCGTGAGGAGATCGCGCGCCTCGAGCATGTCACCGCCGAGCTGCGGGAAGCGGTCTCGCGCAAAGATACGGAACTTCGCGAGCTGCAGGCCTCGATCCGCAAGTATGGCCGGGGTCCGTTGGCCACGCTGACTACGGCCGACGCTTATGCGAAATGGATGGAGGGCTTCACCAAGACCGCGCTCGGCCGCGCCGATTGGGTAGCCGAGCGGGTCGCGCAATGGCCGCATGTGCCGCGCTTTGCGCTAGGCATGGCAGTGCCGAGCGGCGTCGAAAGCAACGTCGCCGCTACGGTGGCATCCCTCCAGGCGCAAACCGCCGGCGACTGGCGGCTGTTCGTCGCGGCCGAAAGCCCGGCGCCGCCGGCGGTCGCCGCCGAGCCGCGGGTCACTTGGCACCTGGTCGCGGGCGAGTCTCCGATGGCGGCGCTCAATCGCCTGTTGCGCGATGCCGCGGCCGATTGGATTGGCCTCATCGATGCCGGCGACCGGCTGGCGCCGCATGCGCTGTTCAATCTCGGCGATGCCGGCTTTCGCCACGGCGACTGGTCGGCGATCTATTCCGATGAGGATCGCATCGACGCGCGCGGCCAGTGCTCCAACCCGCAATTCAAGCCCGACTTCAATCTCGATCTGATGCGCAGCATGCCTTATGTCGGCGGCCTGCTGGTGGTCCGGCCGTACGACTTCGCCGCGCTGGGCGGGTTCGATCCCGTGCGCGACGGTCTCGAGGAATACGACCTCGCGCTGCGCGCGGCGGAGCGCCTCGGCGCGGCGCGCTTCGGTCACGTCGCCGACGTGCTTTATCACCGACTCGTGGGGAGCGGACGCACGCGGCGTCCCATCCAGGACATCCTGGGCGAGGGGCCGCGTGCCGTCGCCGCGCATCTGCAGCGGCTCGGCGTCGATGCGACAGTCGAAACCGGCGCGGTGCCGACGCAATTCCGCGTGCGCTACCGCCATGCCACGTCCGATCCGCTCGTCTCGATCATCATTCCGACGCGCGATCGGCTGCAACTGCTCAAGCAATGCGTCGAGAGTATCCTCGCCAAGACGACCTATGCGAATTACGAAATCGTCATCATCGACAACGACAGCACCGCGCGCGACGCGCGCGACTATCTCGACCTGATCGAGGCGCGCCACGACGAGATCGGCTTGCGGCTGCGCGTGATCCGCCATCCCGGCGCGTTCAATTTCTCGGCGATGAACAACCGCGCCGTGCGCGAGACGGCGCGCGGCGAGTACGTCTGCCTGCTCAACAACGACACCGCGGTCATCGAACCTGACTGGCTCGGCGAGATGATGATGCACGCCCGGCGGCCCGAGGTCGGTGTCGTCGGCGCCAAGCTGCTCTTTCCCAACAATACGATCCAGCACGGCGGCGTCGTCATGGGCGTCGGCTGGGGCGCGCCGGCCGACCATCCCTATATCGGTCAGCCGGCAAACGCGCCGGGATATTGGGGCCGCCTGACCGCGGTGCAGAATTTTTCCGCCGTGACCGGCGCGTGCTTGGTGACGCGCCGCGCGCTCTACGAAGAGGTTGCCGGCCTCGACGCCGAGGCGCTGCACGACAACTATCAGGACATCGATTACTGCCTGAAGGTGCGCCAGGCGGGCTATCTCATCGTCTGGACGCCCTACGCACGGCTGATGCACGAGTCCGGCGTCAGCCGCCGCGATCGTGCGCGCAAGGAGCCCACCGCCGAGCAGCGCGCGCGCTTCAACCGCGAACGCGACACGATGTTCGGCCGCTGGATGCCGGTCATCGCTTTCGATCCGGCCTACAATCGCAATCTGTCGTCGGTCGGCTCGGGTTTCGATATCGAGGCCGATCGCATGCGCTGCTGGGACCCGGATTTTCGACCGCGGCCGCGCGTCGTGGCGCATCCGGCGGATCGCGATGCTTGCGGCGAATACCGCATCATCGCGCCGAGCCGCGTTCTGTTCGAGGCTGGCGTCCTTCACACCGGCGAGACCATGCGCCTGATGATGCCGCCCGAGTATGCGCGCATCGCGCCTGACACGATCGTGTTCCAGCGGCAGATCGAAGACCACCAGATCGAGAAGCTGGCCGAGATCAAGCAGCTCAGCCCGGCGTTGCGGGTGTTTGAGCTCGACGACCTGCTGACCAACCTGCCGCTCAAGAGCGTGCACCGCCCGAACATTCCGCGCGACGTCGGGCAGCGCCTGCGCCGCGCGGTCGGGCTGTGCGATCGTCTCGTCGTCAGCACGGCGCCGCTGGCAAAGGCCTACGGCGCGATGTGCGACGAGGTCGTGATTCTACCCAACCGGCTTGAGCGCGGCCGCTGGCAGGGATTGCGGATGCAGCCGCGCGACGAGGGCCGGCCGCGCGTCGGTTGGGCCGGTGCTCTGGGCCATCTCGGCGATCTGCAGATGATGGCCAGCATCGTCGAAGAGACCGCGAAGCACGTCGACTGGGTGTTCTTCGGCATGTGCCCCGATGAGCTGCGGCCCTACGTCAAGGAATTCCACGACTGGGTTCCGATTCCCGACTATCCGGCGAAGCTCGCATCGCTCGAGCTCGATCTCGGCATCGCGCCGCTCGAGCTCAATCCGTTCAACGAGGCCAAGAGCAATCTGCGCCTTCTCGAATATGGCGTGCTCGGCGTTCCAGTGATCTGCACCGATATCGTCCCCTACCAGGGCGATCTGCCCGCGCGGCGCGTCAAGAACCGGCATCGCGACTGGGTCAAGGCGATCTGCGACATGGCGGCGGATCGTGCCGCGTGCCGGCGCGAAGGCGAGGCGCTGCGCACGGCGGTCGTTGCCGATTGGATGCTCGACCAGCATCTCGATGACTGGCGCAAGGCGTGGTTGCGATGATCCGCGTCGACCGCCAAGAGATCCCCGAGATATTGCTCGTGACGGCCGACCGCTTCCGCGACCCGCGGGGCTGGTTTCGCGAGACCTATAGCGGGCGCCCCTACGCCGAGGCGGGCATCGACGTCACTTTTGTGCAGGACAATGAATCATGCTCGGTGCAAGCGGGTACGGTGCGCGGCCTGCATTATCAATTGCCGCCCTTCGCCCAGGCCAAGCTCGTCCGCGTCCTGCGGGGTGCGATTTTCGACGTTGCCGTCGACGTGCGCGTCGCGTCCTCCACTTTCGCGAAGCACGTCGCGGTGCAGCTCGACGCAAACAGCGATCAGACGCTTTTCATCCCGGCCGGCTTTGCGCACGGCTTCTGCACGCTCGCGGACGACACCATCGTCAACTACAAGGTCTCGACACCGTACGCGCCGCCATATGAGCGCGGCATCCGCTGGGACGACCGGGTGCTCGGCATCCGCTGGCCGATCGTGCCCGAAGCTGCCGTTCTCTCGCCGAAGGATGGTGCTTGGCCGCCGCTTCGCGCAGTCGGCCGAGACGATCTGTTCGCCCGCTGTCCCGCCGAGGAGTTCGCGCAATGAGCGCCGGGCGAGCGGTGGCGTCATGAGCCGCACAGTTCTTGTCCTCGGCAAGGGCAGCCAGCTCGCGCGCGAGTTGCCGAACGCGCCGTGGCCCTGGGACACCACCCCGTTCTATGTCGGGCGCGAGATCGACATCGAGAACCAGGATTTGGTGATCGGTCTGGTGCGCAGCCTGCGCCCCGCCGTGATCGTCAACACCGCTGCCTATACGGCGGTCGACAAGGCGGAAAACGAACCCGACGCGGCATTCGCCGCTAATTTCGAGGGCGTGGTCAACATCGGCAAGGCGGCCGGCATCGTCGGCGCCACGGTCATTCACGTATCGACCGACTACGTCTACGACGGTATCGACGACGCGCCCTATACCGAGGGGATTGCCGCCAACCCGCAAAGCGTCTACGGCCGGAGCAAATGGGCGGGCGAGCGTGCGCTCGTTGCGCTCGGCGTCCCCCACGTGATCCTGCGGACCTCGACCGTGTTCAGCCCGTTCGAGCGCGGGCTCGTTCATAAAGTCCTCGTGCGGCAACGGCTGCGATACGATCTCGCCGGCGTAGTCGATCGCCGCGTTTGTCCGACCTCGGCATCCGACCTGGCGAACGCGATCGTTGCGATTGCGACGGAGCTGCCACGCGTCGGTGCGGCCGGGCACGGCGTCTTTCATTTCGCCGGCCAGCCCCCAACTTCGGTCTTTGAGTTCATCGCCGCCGTCGTCGAGCAGGCGGCGCGCATCGGCTTGGCGCCGCCGCAACGGGTGCGGCAGACATTGGCCGCCGAATGGCCGGCGGCTGCGCCGCGGCCGCGCAACGGCGCACTCGACTGCTCCAAGGTGGAACGGATCTGGGGCATCCGGCCGCGGCCGTGGCGCGCCGAGCTCGAGCTGTGCCTCCATCGCATGGCCAAGCAGGCGACGGAGGCCGCATGACCATCGGCGTCTTGAGCGAGATGAAGGGCATCGTGCTCGCCGGCGGCAACGGCACGCGGCTCTATCCGATGACGGTCGCGATGAGCAAGCAGCTCATCCCGGTCTACGACAAGCCGATGGTCTACTACCCGATCTCTGTGCTCATGCTGGCAGGCATCCGCGAGATCCTCGTCATTACGACGTCGCGCGACGCTGCCGCGTTCCACGCGCTGCTGGGGGACGGCAGCCAATGGGGCATCGCGCTCGACTATGCGATACAGCCGGCGCCCGAAGGACTGCCGCAAGCATTTCTGATCGCGGAACCATGGCTTGCCGGCGCGCGGGCCGCGCTCGTGCTGGGCGACAATATGTTCTATGGCCATGGCCTCACCGATTTGCTGCGCCGCGCCGCGCTCATGCCCACCGGCGAGACGATATTCTGCTACGAGGTTTCGGACCCCGAACGCTACGGCGTTGCGAGCCTCGCGCCCAATGGACATGTGACCGATGTCGTCGAGAAGCCGATGGACCCGCGATCGCCATGGGCGGTCACCGGACTCTATTTCGTCGACGAGCGCGCCTGCGATATCGTCCGCACGCTCAAGAAATCGAAGCGCGGCGAGTACGAGATCGTCGATCTGCATCGCGCCTATATGCGAATGGGCGCCCTGCGCGCCGAGCGCCTCGGTCGCGGCTTTGCGTGGTTCGACATGGGCACGCCGGAAGCGTTGCTCGACGCGGCGCAATTCGTCCAGGCAATCGAGCGCCGCCAAGGACAAAAGGTCGCCTGCCTCGAAGAGATCGCCTATCGACTGGGTCTGATCGATGCCCGCGCCGTGGCGCGCCTGACCAAGGGCCTCAATGCCAGCTACGGCCGATACCTGTCTCGGCTCATTGGCGGCATGACTCCGATCCGCCACTCGGCATGATGCGTCGGCAGCGTCGGGCAATTCTCCGCCGCAGCATCTCGGCGGCGAATGTGCCGCGATTGCGCAAAATTTTCCGGACCTTAGATGCGTCTGCACGCCGCTTTCGGCGCGGTCCGGCGGGGCTGCAACAGGAATCGCGGCGTACCGTCAATAGGGGTGTGGGCGGCAATTCGCGCGGCCAATCCGGTTGGCGCGGGGGGCAGCCAGAGATCAACCCCAACCCGAAGGCTCGCTCTCGCCAGAGGCGCGCCGAGGAGGAGACCATGATTGCAGGCGCCATCAACACCAACGTCGATGCATTGTATGCATTGAATTCGTTGAACACGACCACCAACAAGACCGATACCCTGGAGCAGCAGCTTTCGTCCGGTCTGGCCATCAACAGCCCGGCCGACAATCCTGCCGGCTACATCGCGGCGCAGGGCTTCACCACGCAGCTCGGCGGCGTGAACCAGGCCATCTCCAACGTCAATCAGGCGGTTTCGCTCGTGCAGACCGCCGACGGCGCGGTACAGCAGCAGATCAACATTCTGCAGCAGCTCCGCACCATCGCCGACCAGGCCGCGAACGGCGCCAACACGACCTCGCAGCTCGCTTCGCTGCAACAGGTCGTGTCGCAGTTGCAGACCCAGGTGACGACGATTTCGCAGCAGGCGCAGTTCAACAACCAGAACCTGCTCGATGGCACCTTCCAGGGCGTCCAGTTCCAGGTCGGTCCCAACGACGGCCAGACGATCCAGATCTCGATCGGCAACACAGCCGCCAACCAGCTCGGCGTCTACCAGACATCGCCGAACACGGCCGCCGGCATCTTCAAGACCAACGGTGTTGGCACTGGTGGCGTTGGCGACAATACCGGCGCGTCGTACATCATCACCTCGGGTTCGGCGGGCGGTTTCACCGCCGGTTCGATCGGCGTGTCGGGTTCGGCCGGCGGCGCCAGCGTCGCGGTGACCCAGCCCGAGGCAGCGAGCGACATCGCGACCGCGGTCAATGCCGTCACGGCGAAGACCGACGTCAGCGCCGTTGCCGACACCAGCGCGGCCTTCACCGTCACGTCGGGCTCGTTCTCGTTCACACTCGGCGACGTCAACGCCGCGGGCAGCAACACGGTCAACATCTCGGCGACCGTGACCGGAGCGGTGAACGCCAGTAGCCTGTCGGGCCTGGTGAACTCGATCAACCAGCAAAGCGGCCAGACCGGCATCACCGCGACCGTCAACAGCAACAACCAGCTGGTGCTGACTCAGGGGCAGGGTGACAACATCCAGGTCACCAGCTTCTCGGGCACCGGCGGCGCCACGTTGGCGGCTGGCGGCACGAGCCCCGTCACGTTGGGCGGCGCCGTGACTTCGGCAACCGTGCAGGGCGTGGTGACGATGCAGTCGGCCGACAGCTTCGCCTTGAGCGCGGCGGCGTCCGATATCGGGCTCACGACCAGCTCGAACCTGTCGAAACTGTCGGCGGCGACCGTGAGCACAGTCGGCCATGCCAACGCGGCCTTGAACGTAGTGGACTTCGCCATCCAGCAGCTGGAGAACGTCGGCGGTCAGCTCGGCGCGACCCAGCAGCGGTTGCAAGCGAGCGTGTCCAACCTGGAGACCACCCAGGTGAACATGACCTCGGCGCTGTCCACCATCCAGGACGCGAACATACCGTCGGTCACGACCCAGCTGACGCAGGAGCAGATCCTGCAGCAGGCCGGCGTCGATGCGCTCGCGAAGTCCGGCCAGTTGCAGCAGAGCTTCCTCCGGTTGCTGCAGCAGTAGGCTAGGGCTCGGGAGTCGAGGGAGCCATCCCGGTTGTCCGTTGCCGGGATGGTTTCCTCGCATCCGAGCCATTTTGAGGATCCGGAGGCGGTTGAGTTGAGACAATTGCTGAGGAGGCAGCAATGACGGTCAGCAGCGTATTGAGCTCGAGCCAGATCACGAGCCTGATTCAGCAGGCGAGCGCCGCGTTTCAGGAGCCGGCGACGCTGATTCAGGATCAGGAAAAGCCTGTCCAGGCCGAGATTTCGGCGCTCGGCCAGGTGCAGAATTCGCTGTCGAGCCTGCAATCTGCGTTGGCGCAGCTCGCCGATCTGTCGTCGACGCCGCCGCGCACTGTGACCGCGACGCCGAACGGCGTCGTCTCCGGCACGGCGACCGCAACGGCCACGCCGGCAACCTATTCGCTATCGAACATCGTTCTCGCGCACGCCGAAAACCTGGTGTCGAGCCGCTTCACCAGCCAAAGCAGTTCGCTCGGCAGCGGCACCGTTTCGATCAAGGTTGGCAGCGGCTCGCCGGTCGTGGTCAACGTGCCGACCGG
>DATLUT010000078.1:0-8982 GCA_035532975.1 Allostellaceae bacterium | reverse complement strand
GCACTGTGGCTCAACGAGCTGCTCGGCGCGGCCGATGGCTTTCCCAAGATCGCCGGTGCGGACTATCCGCACTTGTTCGAGGCGTTGGTCGGCGTGCCGGTGGTTCGACCGCCCTATGGCCGGCATCCGCGGCTGTTCATCTGGGGCCTGCTCGAAGCGCGCTTGCAGCAGACCGATCTGGTCATTCTCGGCGGTCTCAACGAAGGCGTCTGGCCGGCGCGGGCCGACAGCGATCCATGGTTGTCACGGCCGATGCGGCGCGAATTCGGCCTGCCGCCGCCGGAGCAACGCATTGGCCGAGCGGCGCACGATTTCGCCCAGTGCCTGTCGGCGGGCGAGGTCGTGCTCATCCGCGCCGCCCGCGTCGAGGGCAATCCGACCGTGCCGTCGCGCTGGCTGTTGCGGCTCGAGACCGCGCTGCGCGCCGCGGGGGTCGACGCCAGGTTGCCAGGGAATTTCGCCACCGACGGGGCGCCGCTCGCTTGGCAGGTGAGGCTCGACGATCCGGGCACGGTTCGCCGGATCCCGCCGCCCGCGCCTTGCCCGCCGCTCGAAGCCCGGCCGCGCCAACTGTCGGTCACCGAAATCGAAACGTGGCTGCGCGATCCGTACGCCATCTACGCCAAGCATGTCCTGCGCCTTCGGGCGCTCGATCCGATCGATGCCGACCCCGGCGCGGCCAACCGCGGCACGTTCGTCCACCAGGCGCTCGACCGGTTCTTGCGCGAGTTCCCGCGTGAGCTACCCGACGATGCGGAAGAGCGTCTCATTGCGATTGGCCGCGAATGCTTCGGCGACGCGCTTCGGCATCCCAACGTGCGTGCCTTCTGGTGGCCGCGCTTCGAGCGCATCGCCGGCTGGGTGGTCGAGACCGAACGCGAGCGCCGCACACTCATCGCCCAGAGCTTCGGCGAGATCACGGGAACGATGACGGTGCCGTCGTCGCGCGGCCCGTTCACGCTGTCGGGCAAAGCTGATCGCATCGACCACCTTGTCGCCGGCGGTCTCGCCATTCTCGATTACAAGACCGGCGGGCTGCCGCCGATGGGCGAGGTCAAATCCGGCTATGCGCCGCAGCTCGCGCTCGAAGCCGCGATTGCCGCTGTCGGTGGCTTCCCAGGCATCCCGCCGGAAGGGGTGGCGGCGTTGATCCATTGGCGGCTCACCGGGCGCGATCCGCCCGGCGAGGAACGCAAAGACGCCGAAGGCGCCGCCGAGGTCGGCGCGTTGGCCGAAGCAGCGCGGCACGGTCTCGAACGACTGATCGCCGCCTTCGACGATCCAGCGATGCCCTATCGCGCCTGGCCACGGCCGGACAAAGGGCCGCGTTATTCGGACTACACCCACCTGGCGCGCGTCGCGGAGTGGCTGCCGGGCGGCGGTGGCGAATGAGCGCGCCGGTCAAGCTCGATCCCGGCGCGCGGCAACGTCTCGCCGCCGATCCAAAGGCCTCGGCCTGGGTTGCGGCCTCGGCCGGCACCGGCAAAACCAAGGTGCTGACCGACCGCGTCCTGGCGTTGCTGCTCGCCGGCAGTGCGCCGGCGCGCATCCTGTGCCTCACCTTCACCAAGGCCGCTGCGGCCGAGATGGCGATCCGGATTGGCACGCGGTTGAGCGATTGGGCAACCAAATCCGACGCCAAGCTGCGTGAGGACCTCGCGAGCCTGACCGATGCCGATGCCGATCCCGATCTCCGTGATCGCGCGCGTCAGCTCTTCGCACGCGTGCTCGATGCGCCCGGCGGCATGCGGATCGAGACCATCCACGCTTTCTGCCAATCGCTGTTGCGGCGCTTTCCACTCGAAGCCGGCATTCCGCCGCACTTCCAGGTGATGGAGGAGCGCAGCACCGCCGAAGCGATGGGGCACGCCGTCGCCCAGGTGCTCGACCGCGCGCGCGACGGCAAGCCGAAGGCGCTCAAGTCGGCGCTCGACGCCGTGACGCAAATCGTCGGCGAGGACGGCTTTATCGAGCTGGTCGCCAAGCTCGCAGTCGAGCGCGGGCGGCTTGCCGTGCTGCGTCGGGGAGGAGACGCGAAATTCGAAGGGCGCCTGCGCGAACGATTTGGCCTGCAGCCGGGCGAAACGCCAGACTCGATCGTGCGGCAAGCGTGCAAGGAGGCCGCATTCGATGGTGCCGCACTCAAACGGGCCGCCCGCGTCCTCGGCCAGAGCGACTCGTCCTTCGATCAGAAAGCGGGCCAGGCGCTGGGCCAGTGGCTCGGTCGCGTGCGCAGCCGCGTTCACGGCTTCGACGAATATTGCGCCGCCTACTTCACGAAAGAGGGGGCGCGCCGCGTGCGGCTCGTAACCAAGGCAGCGCTCGCCCTCGATCCTGCTCTTGGCGAGGTGTTTGCGCGCGAAGCCGGGCGTCTCGAGGCGGTGCGCGCGCGGCGCGATGCGGCGCGACTGGTCGAGGCCACGGCGGCCTTGATCCGGCTCGCCGGCGCGGTGCTCGATGCCTATGGCGTACACAAAACCGCCCGCGCGCTGCTTGATTTCGACGATCTCGTGCTGAAGGCGAAAGACCTGCTGCGTCGGCCGGGCGTAGCGCCGTGGGTGCTGTTCAAGCTCGACGGTGGCATCGATCACATATTGATCGACGAGGCACAGGACACGAATCCTGACCAATGGGACGTGGTCGCGGCGCTGGCGGAGGAGTTCTTCGCCGGCGAAGGTGCGCGCGACACGCTGCGCACGGTTTTCGCCGTCGGCGATCCGAAGCAATCAATCTTCAGCTTCCAGCGCGCCGATCCGGCCGCCTTTCTAGCCATGCAGCAACATTTCCGGGCTCGCGTCGAGGCCGCCGCACAGAACTGGCGGCCGCTCGCGCTCGAGCTGTCGTTCCGTTCGGTCGCGGCCGTGCTGCAAACGGTCGACGCGGTCTTTGCGGATCAACGCGTTGCCGCGGGCGTCGCCTTCGCCGGTGCCACGATCCGGCATGAGCCCTACCGCATCGGCGCCGCCGGCTTGGTCGAGCTGTGGCCGCCCGTCGGGCCGGAGGCCGACGAGCCGCCAACGCCCTGGGATGCACCGCTGAGCCAGGCGCGGCTCAAAGTGCCGCGCGCGCGACTGGCAGACGCGATCGCGGCGACGGTGAAATCGTGGCTCGATACCGGCGAAACGCTTGAGGCGAGCGGCCGGCCGATGCATGCCGGCGACATCCTGGTCCTGGTGCGGCGGCGCGATCCGTTCGTCGGCGCGCTGGTGCGCGCGCTCAAGGAGCGGGACGTGCCGGTGGCGGGCGTCGACCGCATGGTCCTGGCGGATCAGCTCGCGGTCCGGGACCTGGTCGCGCTGGCGGAGTTCCTGCTGCTGCCGGCGGATGACCTGACGTTGGCCACGGTGCTGAAAGGACCGCTCTACGGCTTCGACGACGATCTGCTGTTCGAGCTGGCGTGGCGCCGCACCGGAAGCCTGTGGGAAGCGCTGCGGCGTCGGGCCGGCGAGAACGCGAAATTCCGCTTCGCGGTCGAGGAGCTGACGTCACTCTTGGCTCGCGCCGATTTCATTCCGCCCTTCGAGTTGTTCGCCGAGGTGTTGGGCGCACGCGCCGGACGGCGCAAGATCGTGGCCCGGCTCGGCCTCGAGGCGAGCGACCCGCTCGACGAGCTGCTCGCCGCCGCGCTCGCCTTCGAGCGCGATCACAGCCCGTCGCTGCAGGGATTTTTGCATTGGCTCGTCTTGGGCGAGCTCGAAGTCAAGCGCGACCTCAACAACGAGGCCGGGCGCGACGAGCTGCGCGTCATCACTGTGCACGGCGCCAAGGGATTGCAGGCGCCGGTCGTCTTTCTGCCCGACACGCTCCAGGTGCCGGAGCGGCCGCACGGTATCGTCTGGACGAGCGACGGCCTGCCGTTGTGGCTCGCACAAGGCGATGCGCCAGCGGCGCGCGAAGCGGCCGAGCTCGCCGACCGGCGCCGGGACGAGGAATACCGCCGGCTCCTCTATGTCGCGCTGACGCGCGCCGAAGACCGACTTTATGTCTGCGGCTGGAACGGCAAGCGCAAATCACCCGACGATGCCTGGTATCCGTTTGTCCACGCCGGGCTCAAGGCGGCCGGCGGCAAGCCCTTTGCGTTCGACGGCACCAAACTCATCGGCGAGGACGGATGGAGCGGCGAGGGCCTGCGCCTCGTCACGCGCCAGCGCGGCAAGCGCGAGGAGCGACCATCGCGCCGTGCCGCCCCGCCGGTTGCCGCTGCGCTGCCGTCCTGGGCCGTCGCGCCGCCGCCGGCCGAGCCCGCACCGCCCAAGCCACTGCAGCCGTCGCGACCTCCCCGCGCCGAGCCGCCGACGCGCTCGCCGCTGGGTGCCGACAACGGGCATATCTTCCGCAAAGGCCTGATCGTCCACCGCCTGCTCCAGAGCCTACCGCGACTGGTGCCGGAGCAGCGCGAAGCCGCGGCCAAGCGGTTTCTCGCGCGACCGGTTCTGGCGCTCGATCCGGCGGCGCAGGCGGCAATCGCGGCCGAAACCCTCGCTATCCTCGCTGAGCCCGATTTCGCGCCGCTGTTCGGTCCTGGCTCCGAGGCGGAGGTGCCGGTCGTCGGCCTGATCGGTGAGCGAGCCGTGTCGGGCCGCATCGACCGGCTGGTGGTCACGGAATCCGACGTCGCTATCGTCGACTACAAGACCATGCGGCCCGTGCCGCCAACCGAGTTGGAGGTGCCCGAGGCCTATCTCGATCAGCTCGCTGCCTATCGGGCGGCGCTGGCGCGCGTCTATCCCGGCAAGACCGTGCGCTGCGCGCTGCTCTGGACCGAGGGTCCGAAGCTGATGTGGGTGTCGGATATGGCGCTGGCCGGCCGTGCCGCGTGAGAATCATTTTCAAGGGCCGAGCCATGCGGTTGTCGCGCGGGAGCCTCGCTTGACCCTGTTTCCGCCGCTCGCCTAAGCTGCGGCCTGCGATGGATTGTGGAGCGAGATCAGTATGAAACCGAACAAGGTGACCGACTCGTCGTTCGACGCCGATGTCCTCAAGGCGCCGGGCCCGGTGCTGGTCGATTTCTGGGCCGAGTGGTGCGGACCGTGCAAGATGATCGCGCCGTTCATCGACGATATCGCTGCCGAGATGGGCGGCAAGGTGACGGTCGCCAAACTCAACATCGACGAGAACCCGCAAACGCCGAGCAAGTACGGCGTGCACGGCATTCCGACGCTGATGCTGTTCAAGAACGGCCAGGTGGCGGCGACGAAGATCGGCGCGCTGCCCAAGTCCAAGCTGGTCGAGTGGGTCCAGTCGGTCCTCTAGGCCGCTAGCCGTTCGCGGCCAGCGCCTTTCCCGCCAGATAGAGCGAACCGCAGATCAGAGTGCGATTGCCCGGCGCGCTGGCCGCGCCAACGGCGTCGCGCAGCGTCTTGGCCGGCGCGGCGTCGATGCCCAGGCCTCGCGCGGCTGCCGCGCTTTCCTCTGCGCTCAATGTATTCGCCTCGCCCGGAATCGCCACAGCGCGTAGGCGCGCGACATAGGGCGCAAGCGGCTTCAGGAACGCCGTCGGGTCGTGCGTCTTGATCATGCCGAAGACGAGGCCAGTCGGGCGGCGCCAGCCGGCGACGAAGCGTGCCAGGGCCTCGCCGCCGGCGGCGTTGTGCGCGCCGTCGAGCCAGAGCTCGGCGCCCTCGGGCAGCGCCTTGACCAGCGGCCCATGCCGCAGCCGCTGCAGTCGCGCCGGCCATTCGACTTTGCCCATACCGCGTGCCAGCGCCGCCGTATCGAGGGTGAAACCGGGCAGGCATTCGAGCGTCGCCAGCGCGGCGCCGGCGTTGTCGTATTGGTGCGCGCCGGCCAAGCTCGGCGGCGGCAGGTTGAGGGTCTGCCGACCGCGATAGATCAAACCGCCGCCTTCCGCCTGCTTGACGGACCATTCGCGGCCGTGGCGAAAGAGCGGCGCGTGGAGCTCGGCCGCGCGCGCGGCAATCACTGTTGCCGCCTCCGGCACCTGCGGCCCGACCACGACGGGCGCGCCGGGCTTGAGGGTGCCGGCCTTCTCGAAGGCGATCGCGGCAATCGTTTCGCCGAGGAAATGCTGGTGATCGAGCGAGATCGGCGTCAGCACCGCGACTGCGGGCTTGGCGATCACGTTGGTGGCGTCGAAGCGACCGCCGAGACCCACCTCGATCAGCGCGAAATCAGCGCCCTCGCGGGCGAAGGCGAGGAAGGCTGCCGCCGTGGTGATCTCGAAGAAGGTGATCGGCTGGCCCGCATTGGCGCGCTCGCATTCGGCGAGCAGCGCGCCCAGCATCTTCTCGGGAATGACCTTGCCGGCGAGCCGGACGCGCTCGTGGAAGCGCACCAGATGCGGCGAGGTGTAGACATGGACGCGCTTGCCGGCGGCTTCGAGGAAGGCGCGCAGGAAGGCGATGGTCGAGCCCTTGCCGTTGGTGCCGGCGACGTGGATCACCGGCGGCAGCTCGTCCTGCGGATCGCCCAACGTCTTCAACAGCCGCATGACGCGGTCGAGCGACAGGTCGATCAGTCTGGGGTGGAGCGTCAGCAGACGCTCGAGAATGCGCGCGCTCGGCGCCCGGCGTCCGGTCAGGCGCGATCCCATCCGCGTTCCGTCACCGGCGGCGGCGCGATCGCTGCGAGCGCCGGCGGTCCCTTGCGGCACAGCAGGCCAAGAATGCGGTCGAGCGTCGATTTGAGGTCGCGGCGATGCACGACCATGTCGACCATGCCGTGCTCGAGCAGATATTCGGCGCGCTGGAAGCCCTCGGGCAGTTTCTCGCGGATCGTCTCCTCGATCACGCGCACGCCGGCGAAGCCGATCACCGAGCCGGGTTCGGCCAAAGTCACGTCGCCCAGCATGGCGAACGACGCGGAGACGCCGCCAGTCGTCGGATCGGCCAGGATCACGAGGTAGGGCCGGTCGGCCTCCTTGACCATCTCGACCGCCAGCGTCGTACGCGGCATCTGCATCAACGACAGGATGCCCTCCTGCATGCGCGCGCCGCCCGACGATGGCACGACGATCAGCGCCGCTTCCTGCAGCACGGCGAGCCGCGCCGCCGTCAGCAAAGCCTCGCCGACGGCAATGCCCATCGAGCCGCCCATGAAGCTGAAATCGAACGCGCAGATCACCGTGGCGATGCCGCCGACCGTGCCATGCGCCACCACGGCGGCATCGCGTGCTCCACCCTTGGCGCCTTGCGCCTCCTTGAGCCGCTCGGCATAGCGCTTGCGATCGCGGAACTTGAGCGGATCGGCGATCGTCTTGGGCAGCTCGATGACCGTGTACTTGCCGTCGTCGAACAGCATCGCAAGCCGTTTTCCCGGCGCCAGGCGCAGATGGTGGCCGCAGGCGGCGCAGACATGGAGATTGGCCTCGAGCTCGCGGTGGAACAGCATCTGGCCGCAGCCCGGGCACTTGTGCCAGAGGTTGTCCGGCATCTCCTTCTTGGCAACGACGGCCCGGATCTTGGGCAGGACGAAATTGGTGAGCCAGTTCATTGCGCCGCCCTGGCCGGATGACTTGGCCGCGCCTTGCGGATGCCCCGTGCGAGCGCCGTTACATCCTTGAGCACGGCCGGCACCAGCGCGGCTTTCGCCTTGCCGCGCTTGTCCAGGTTTTTCGCGACTTTCTCGACCAGCGCCGAGCCCACCACCGCGGCGTCGGCGACGCGCGCGACCTCAGCCGCCTGCGCCGGCGTGCGGATGCCGAAACCGACCGCGATCGGCAGGCCAGTGTGGCGGCGAAGCCTGGCAACCGCCGCAGCGACCATGTCGGCGCGCGCCGATTTGGTGCCGGTGACGCCGGCGATGGCGACGTAATAGAGGAAGCCGCCGGCATTGTTGAGAATGACCGGCAGGCGCTGGTCGTCGCTCGTTGGCGTCGCCAGGCGCACGAAATCGATACCTGCGGCGCGCGCCGGCAGGCAAAGCTCGTCGTCGTGCTCGGGCGGCAGGTCGACGACAATCAGCCCGTCGCAGCCGGCGGCCTTGGCGTCCTTCAGGAAGCGCGGCACGCCATAGCGGTAGATCGGGTTGTAATAGCCCATCAGGATCACCGGCGTGTCGCGGTCCGCCTTGCGGAAGCGACGCAGCACGTCGAGCGTCTTCGCGAGCGTCATGCCCGCTTTGAGCGCGCGCAGGCCTGCCGCCTGGATCGCCGGGCCGTCGGCCATCGGATCGGAAAACGGCATGCCGATCTCGATCAGATCGGCTCCAGCCTTGGGCAGCCGCGCCAAGACTTTCTCGAAGGTCGCGCGGTCGGGATCGCCGCAGGTCAGATAAGTGACGAGGCCGGCGCGGCCCTCGGCGCGCAACTGCGCGAAGCGCGCGGCGATGCGGCTCACAGCTTTACTCCGAGCGTCGCTGCCACGGTGTCGACGTCCTTGTCACCACGGCCGGAGAGATTGATCACCAGCAAATGATCGCGTGGCAGCTTGGGCGCACGCTTGGCGGCCTCGGCCACCGCGTGCGCCGATTCAAGCGCCGGAATGATGCCTTCGAGCCGCGTCAGCAGCTGGAACGCGGTCAGTGCTTCACGGTCGGTCACCGGCACGTATTCGACGCGGCGGTGTTCGAACAGCCAGGCATGCTCCGGACCGACGCCCGGATAATCGAGGCCGGCCGAAATCGAGTGGGTGTCGAGGATCTGGCCGTCTTCGTCCTGGAGGTAGTAGCTGCGGTTGCCGTGCAGCACGCCCGGTGCGCCGCCGTTGAGGGAGGCTGCGTGGCGACCGGTCGATATGCCCTCGCCAGCGGCCTCGACGCCGACCATCGCCACGCTTGGCTCGTCGAGGAAGGGATGGAACAGCCCCATCGCATTCGACCCGCCACCGACGCAGGCGACCAGCGTGTCGGGTAGCCGGCCCTCCGCCTGCATCATCTGCACGCGGACTTCGTCGCCGATCACGGTCTGGAAGTCTCGCACCATCGCGGGGTAGGGATGCGGTCCGGCGACGGTGCCGATCAGGTAATAGGTATCGTCGACGTTCGCGACCCAGTCGCGCAACGCCTCGTTCATCGCGTCCTTCA